>NZ_MOME01000020.1:0-135219 GCF_001983005.1 Protofrankia sp. BMG5.30
ACGCCGGGGTGGCGGCGGCCTCGCTGGGCCGCCGGCCGGTGACCGCCGCCCGCGAGCAGGCGCTGCGGCACGCCCCCGCGCCCGGACGGGCCGGGGGGACGGTCTTCGGCCTGCCGCCGGACACCCGCGTCTCCCCGGAGTGGGCGGCATGGGCGAACGGTGTGGCCGTGCGAGACCTGGACTTCCACGACACCTACCTGGCCGCCGACTACTCCCACCCGGGCGACAACATCCCCCCGATCCTGGCCGTGGCGCAGCATCTCGGGCTCGGCGGCCGGGACCTGGTGCGCGGCGTCGCCACCGGCTACGAGATCCAGGTGGCGCTGGTGGCCGGGATCTGCCTGCACGCCCACAGGATCGACCACATCGCACACCTCGGCCCGTCCGCCGCCGCCGGGATCGGCACCCTGCTCGACCTGCCCACCGAGACCGTCTACCAGGCCGTCCAGCAGGCCCTGCACACCACCACGACCACCCGTCAGTCCCGCAAGGGCACGATCTCCAGCTGGAAGGCCTACGCTCCCGCCTTCGCCGGCAAGACAGCAGTGGAAGCCGTCGATCGCGCCATGCGCGGTGAGGGCGCCCCGTCCCCTGCCTACGAGGGCGAGGACGGGTTCATCGCCCACCTGCTCGACGGGCCCGACGCCCGCTACGTGGTGTCGCTGCCCGCGGCCGGGGAGCCCAGGCGGGCCATCCTCGACACCTACACCAAGGAGCACTCCGCCGAGTACCAGAGCCAGGCCCTGATCGACCTCGCCCGCCGCCTCGGCCCGCGCGTCGGCGACCTCTCCCGGGTCCGCTCGATCGTCATCCACACCAGCCACCACACCCACCACGTGATCGGCTCCGGCGCCGGCGACCCGGAGAAGTACGACCCGACGGCCACCAGGGAGACCCTCGACCACTCCGTCCCCTACATCTTCGCGGTCGCCCTGCAGGACGGTGACTGGCACCACGAGCGCTCCTACACCCCCGAGCGGGCCGCCCGCCCCGACACCGTCGCCCTCTGGCAGAAGATCAGTACGGTCGAGGACGGGGAGTGGACGCGGCGTTACCACTCCACCGACCCGAAGGAAAAGGCCTTCGGAGGACGGGTCGTCGTCGAGTTCGACGACGGCGCCACGCTCACCGACGAGATCGCCGTTGCCGACGCCCACCCGCTCGGCGCCCGGCCGTTCGGGCGGGCGGAGTACATCGCCAAGTTCCGCCGGCTCGCCGAGGGCGTGATCCCCACCGCCGAGCAGGACCRCTTCCTCGACACCGCCATCCGGCTGCCCGACCTGACACCCGACGAGCTCGCCGGACTCACCCTCACCCCGTCCCCGCCCCTGACCCCCGGCGGGACCGAGGGAATCTTCTGACCCAGGGGGAATCAGCGACCTTCAGGGGGAGTACCGACCGATGCTGCACGCGAGAACACCTGCCCACGTCCGCCGCGCCGCGCTGCGCGCCGCCCTGTGCTCCGGCCGGCTGCTGCGCTTCCCCGGGGCGTTCAACCCCCTGTCCGCCGTCCTCATCACCGAACTCGGCTTCGACGGGATCTACGTCTCCGGCGCGGTGCTCTCCGCGGACCTGGCCCTGCCCGACATCGGGCTGACCACCCTCACCGAGATCGCCGGCCGGGCCGGGCAGATTGCCCGGGTCAGCGACCTGCCCGCCCTGGTCGACGCCGACACCGGTTTCGGCGAGCCCATGAACGTCGCCCGCACCATCCAGATCCTCGAGGACGCGGGCCTGGCCGGCTGCCACATCGAGGACCAGGTCAACCCCAAACGCTGCGGCCACCTCGACGGCAAGACCGTCGTCCCCGTCGAGGAGATGGTCCGCCGTATCCGTGCCGCGGTCACCGCCCGCCGCGACGAGAACTTCCTCATCTGCGCGCGCACCGACGCCCGAGCCGTCGAGGGCCTGAGCGGCGCCGCGGACCGGGCCCGCGCCTACGCCGACGCCGGAGCCGACATGATCTTCCCGGAGGCGATGGCCGACGCCGGGGAGTTCGAGACCGTGCGCAGGGCCGTCGACGTGCCGATCCTGGCGAACATGACCGAGTTCGGCAAAAGCGAACTCCTCACCACCGACACGCTGGAATCCGCCGGTGTGAGCGTGGTCATCTATCCCGTCACCCTCCTGCGTCTGGCGATGGGCGCCGTCGAGGACGGGCTGCGCCGCATTCGCGCCGACGGCACCCAGGCCGGCCTCGTCGACCGGATGCAGACGCGTGCACGCCTCTACGAACTGCTCGACTACCCCGGTTACAACACCTTCGACACGAACATCTTCAACTTCCGGATCTGAGTATCCGGCTCCGGTGAGGTAAGGCCACGACCGGCTGTCGACCACAGCCAGTAACGACTCGGCCGGCAGTCCGCACCACCAGCTGTCGGCGGTCGTCCTCACGCTGCGTCGACTGGCCTGGTCCTCGCCCCGTCACTCGATTCTCCCGGTCGCGGGCAGCCCCCATTGATGATCCGTTCATCGGTGGGAGCTTGGCGCGCCGCGAAGCTTCACGAATCCCGCTCCTGCTCCGGAAGACGTGCGTTCAGTTTGCCCGCACGGCCCGGCGCGGTTGTTCATTCCGGCGGGGGTGCGTCCACACCCGCCGGGTGAACCATGGCCGGGACAAGGTGGGTTTCCCGGCGGCGGCGCGGGACCCGCGTGCGTGGCGGCGGCGCTGGCGTCACTGCTCCCGGAGGCGTCAGCGGCGTATTCCCATTACGCCGCAGGTTGGTGCTGGCCAGTTCAGCGCACGGCTGAGCGCGATCTGCTCGTCGAAACCCCGGGCTATGTCATCGGGCATGTCGACGGGGCGACGGGTCGTCGTGTCCATGTGCACGACGATCAGCTCCAGCGTGTACGCCAGCCGGTCGCGCTCGCGGTCGAGGAGGAACGACATGATGTGCCCGGCCCGCCGGGACCTGTCCAGGAACCGGCTGTRCACCGACAGCTTGTCGCCGAGGCTGAGTTCGCTGAAATAACGCAGATGGTGCTCGGCGGTGAAGACGCCCATCCGCCGCTGTTCGTGGTAGGCGCTGTCGATGCCGATCCGCTCGGCATGCAGTCCCACGGCCTCGGCGCCGAGTATGAGGTAGAAGCGGACGTTCATGTGCCCGTAGAAGTCGATGTACTCGGGTTGGACCGTGGTTTCGATCAACGCGGGCAGTTCGAGGACCTGGGCGAACGTCGGCAGCGGAGTCGTGTGCGCGGCCGGTTGGGCGGCCGGTTGGAGTGTCACCACGCGCTCCTGCCGTGCTGGCATGCCTCCTGGGCGACGAACGTCCACTGGATTTTCACGGCACCGCCGGTGATCAGGTAGGCCGCCACATGGGCCGCCACATGGGCCACCACGTCGTGACAGCGTTGCCGCGGCGGGAGCTCGGCCGCATGTTCGGGGTGGTGCGAATCCGTATCGTCACCTCGACGGCGTTCTTCGCCGCCCTCGACGGTCACCGCTTGCTCATGGATGCCTGCGCCGCCGAAGGGGCGTGGTTGTCGAGCGGCGTGCGGCAGGCTTCCCGCTTCTCGGTGAACGTGACGGGTGACAAGGGCTCCTCCTGTCCTGGGCCGGCGGGTCGGACGGGTGTGCCGGCAGCAGGCCGTCTGGCGGTGGATCGGTCGGTTGGTAATCATACGTTTGTCTGTGCAAACCATGCCAATGGTCGGTCCGATCGCTGGCGGGCTGGCCACCGGCGCCTCGTCCACGATCACGGGCTGGCGGYGGGCCGGCTCCCGTCGCAGGCCCGCCGCCAGCCCGATGCCGGCGCCGGTGTTACGACGCCGACCCGATCGCGGCGTCCGCGGCGGCGATGTCCTTGTGGAACCGCTTGTGGACGTTCAGCTTTTCGCCGGTCGCCTCCGTCTTTCCCCACAGGCCGCTGAGCGGTCCCAGCACGGTCTGTCGCGGCAGCCGCGCGAGCGGGGTGTCTCCCTTCGGCTTGCTCGGGACGAGCTTGCCGGCCCTGAGCACCAGAATGCTCTGGTCGGTGACGATCACGATTCTGTAGTCGATCCAGAAGATGATCAGTGTGGTGAGGAGGAAGAAGTACGGTGTCGGCCCGGTCTGCGCCAGAAAGACGTGTTGCACCTTCTCGCCGGGGGCGAGGTAGGGCTGGGCGCGCTCGGTGAGCTTGTCGCGGAGAGCCATCGGCGGCGATCCTTACTGTCCGTCAAAGATGATCAAATGATAAATCCGGACAGTAGCGTTCTCATCGGACCAATCAAGGTCTCCCCGCGGGCGTAGTTCTTTCGAAGCGACCTTGTTGTCCGGGCGCCCTGCCGTTGCGACAGCTGACACACAGCCGCCATCGTGTCGCCGCGGCGAGATCCTCGGACTCCCGGTGATCCGGATGGCGGGTCGGTCGTGTCGTGGTCGCCCGGTCGGACAGCCGCTACCTCGCCGTCGAGCTCGAGCTGTCGCGGCCGCTCGGACGCGGCTCGCGTTCGGTGAGGTGATGGACCTGACCGATCCGCCCTGACGGCACGATCATCGGCGAGCGCGCAGCGGGCCGGCCAGAGAAGGCGTGGCACTCGACCCCGGGGGCGGTACCGACATCTATGGTCGTCTTCATGGCCGTCGTTTTCGATGGCGAGCTGTGGATATGGGCTGCCCRGCGCGTCGACTTGACGATGAACTGGGCGATGAACACGAACGCGGCGAGCCGGAACACGATGATCCCGTTCCATGCCAGCGGACCCGTCCTGAAAAAGGGCAGCAGAACGGCGGAACGAAGGATGTCGGCGCCCAGATGTTCACGTAGGCCAGCCACCGAGGAAAAACAGGTACCTGGCGCTGGTCGGTGAGGATACCGAACGAGAACGAGAAGTTCTGGGCCATGAACGGAGGCCACGTTATGATCAGGACAATCCAGCTCATGTCGTCGAGGGTATGTGTGATCTCGATCGGGCGTTCGGGCTGGAACGCGGTGGCGGCGAACAGCATGGCGGGCATGAAGAACGTGAAGCAGTCATGCTTTCAGCAGGGTRCAGACGTCGATGTTGCGCTCGAGGCAGGCGCCGGCCTCGTCAAGGCCGAAGACGAACGGCGCGAAGTCGAGGAACCCGACCCAGGTGGCCCCGGCATTGAT
Source organism: Protofrankia sp. BMG5.30 (assembly GCF_001983005.1). NCBI lineage: Bacteria > Bacillati > Actinomycetota > Actinomycetes > Frankiales > Frankiaceae > Protofrankia > Protofrankia sp. BMG5.30. The sequence goes on from NZ_MOME01000020.1 coordinate 5,082, forward strand.
GTAGGTGAGCCAGTGGTCGGCGACCTGGCGGGCGTTGCCGTGGACGAAACTCCTGCTCTTCATGGCGCGGGAGACCCTGGCCATGACGGCGTCGTTCTCCTCCCTGGTCACCTCGTTGGGCAGCAGGTGCAGCGTGTAGTTGTAGTCGCGTGGACGCGCCAGCTCCACATCTGGCTCCAGCTCCCATTCAGCGTGCGCCATGCGGCCGTAGATCGATGCAAAGGACGTGACGAACTCGCTGTGGTCGATCGCCTTGTCGATCGCGGCCCGGTCCTCGTGGATCAGCGCGATGGCCTCGATGGCGAAGATGAAATCGTCGGGGTCCCGGCCGTACTTCTCCAGCGCGACCTTCATGTCCCTGACGGTCTGTGCGTAGTGCTCGATGTGCGCGAACGCCGCGGGCACGACCGTGAGCCAGCCGTCGGCGTAGCGCGCGGCGATGTCCAGCGCCCTGGGGCCGGCGCCGGCGACGAGCATCCTGGGCCTGTGGGTGCGGGCCCCGCCGATATAGGCGTTCCTGAAGTGCCAGAAGTTGCCCTCGAAGCTGAAGGGTTCGGTCTTCTCCCATAACAGCTGGTAGAGCCGGAAGTGGTCCTCCAGGCGAGCGAGGCCCTCCTTGCGGCTGTAGCCGAAGGGGACCGTGTTCTGCTTCTCTCCCACGCCGACGCACACGACCGAGTTGCCCTGGGACGCGTCCGCGATCGTCATCGCCATGCGCATTATCTCCGCCGGTCCGTTGCGGATGCCGTTCGTCGCTGACACCGAGAGCCCGAGGCTCTCGGTGGCGCCGCCCGCCAGGCCGAGCAGGGTGAACGGGTCGTAGAAGCTGTCGCCGTCGGGCAGGACATTGGCCACGGGGGAGAAACTCTCCCCCCAGGCCACCCGTGGAAGGATCCCGGTCAGGAAGTCCCACGTGAAGACCTGGTCAACTCCGGCCTGCTCGAGACGCTGGGCGTAGGGGATGATGCTCTTGGCGGGYACCCCGCGGACTCCCGGGAACCACACCGCGGTCTGGACGTTCGACACCGTTGTCTCCTTCGTCATTCCAGGGGCAACGCCCATGAGTCCATCGTCAGGGTCTGGGGCGGGCAAGAGTAATCCGCTACTCTCGCTGTGCATGCAGTACGACGCCGTCATGGAGTTACCCTGGCCGTTGACCGGGCGGGCCGCGGAGCTCGACCTCGTCCGGTCGTCCCTGACGTCTCATTCCCCCCGCAGCGTGATGCTCGTGGGGCCAGCGGGAGTCGGCAAGACCCGCCTGGCTCGCGAGGCCCGGCTGCTTGCGAGCAGGGCCGGGCTTTCCAGCGTCTGGGTGACCGCGTCGCACTCGATCGCCCGGACACCCCTCGGGGTGTTCGTACCCCTTCTGCCGGCCCTGGACAGGGAACCCGCTGGCACGGTGCACGACCTGCTCGAACGTTCGGCCCGAGCCCTGGTCAGCCGCGCCCGCGGGCGGGGTGTGGCGCTGTTCGTCGACGACGCGCACATGCTCGACGAAGCCTCGGCGGGTCTGTTGCACCAGCTTGTCGCGAACCACTCGGTTCTCGTCGTGCTCACCGTGCGTGCCGGCGAAGCGGCCCCGGAAGCGGTCACGGCGCTGTGGAAGGACGACCTCGCGCTCCGGTTGGAGCTCTCGCGACTGGACACCAGAGCCATCGACGCGTTGCTCACCGCGGTGCTCGGCCACCAGGTCGACCGCGCTGCCGTCGTCGAGCTCGCCGCGCGCTCCGGCGGCAACGTGCTGTATCTGCGCGAGCTGACCCTGGGCGCACTGGCGGACCGCACCCTGGTCAGGGACGTCGGGGTGTGGCGCCTGAAGGCCCCGCTGGCCCCCTCCGGGCGCATCATGGAACTGGTCGACACACGGCTGCGTGGCCTCGACGACGCGTCGATCGCCCTGCTCGAACTGGCCGCCTACGCGGAGCCCCTCGGCGGCGCCGAGGTGGCGGAGCTCGCCGACCCCGAGCTGATCGACGCGCTGCAGCGACAGGGCCTGCTGGCCAGCGGGTTCGAAGGTCAACGCCTGCAGGTGCGGCTCGCCCACCCGCTCTACGGGGAGGTCCTGCGAGCGCGCACGTCCGCGGTGCGGGTGTCGGCGATGAGCCGGGCGCTGGCAGACAGCGTCGAGCGCACCGGTGCCCGTCGCAAGGGCGATGCACTGCGGATGGGTATCTGGCGCCTTGATGGCGGCGGCGGTCAGCCCGCGCTGATGCTGCGCGCCGCCCGCGACGCACGATGGCACTATGACTTCGCCCTGGCGGAGAGACTGGCGCGCGCCGCTGGGCATGCCGGAGCGGGGTTCGACGCCTGGCTTCTCGCGGGACAGACGCTGGCGCTGCAGGGCCGGCCCCTCGACGCGGAGCGGGAGCTCGCCAGCCTCACCTGTCAGACCCGCGACGACCGCGATCGGGTGCGACTTGCCATCGCCCACATCGACTGTCTGTGGTTCTACCTCGGTCGCATGGACGATGGCCTTCGCGTGGCCCAACTGGCCGAAGCCTCGATCACCGAACAGTCCCTGCGAGACGAGGTGTCGGCCCGACGCGCYGGTCTGCTCCTTGGCAGCCAGGGGCCGGGTGCGGCCGCTGAGGTGGCGGTACCCATGCTCGCCGCCGCCAAAGGGCCGTCACTGGTCTGGTTGGGCCTCGTGGCGTCCTATGGCCTCGGGCGGCTGGGCCGCATCGAAGAGGCCCTCGACGCGGCCGACCGCGGCTACGACGCCGRCATCGTGCTGAGCGAACCGGACGACTGGTACCCCTGGTTCAACCTCTACGCCCGTTGCGAAGCCCTCGCGCACGCGGGCCGCTTCACCGAGGCCGAGGCGCTCGCCAGGCAGGAGCATCAGCGCGGGCTGGAGGAGGGCAGCAGCGAAGCGCGCGCGTGGTTCCTGTGGCACATGTGCCGCACCGCCAGGGACACGGGCAACGTGCAGTCGGCGGGCCGCGACGCCCGGGAAGCCATCGTGCTGCTCCGCCGACTCGGGCGCCTGGGTTTCCAGCACAGTCTCCTCTCCCTGCTCGCCCAGTCCCAGGCACTGTCCGGGGATCATCAGGGCGCACGCGCGACCCTGGCGAGAATCGACGAGCTGGGTGTCCAGCAACCCCGCTGGAGCTGGACGGAGTTCATCAGCGCGCATGCCTGGACCGCCGTCGCCGAGGGCCGGCTGTCCGTCGCGAGAGAGACGTTCGAACGTGCCGCGGAAGCCGGCGAAYGTGTCGGCGACCGCACCGGAGCCTGCGCCGCCCTGCACGACATCGCACGCATCGGTGCGCCCCATGCCGTCGTCGACCGGCTCGTTGCTGTGGCTGCCACCGTGGAGGGCGAACTCACGGGCGCGCGCGTCGCGCACGTCCTCGCCCTGGCCGAGGCAGACCCACCAGGGCTTGCCGAGGTCTCGGACAGGTTCGAGGCCATGGGTGTGTTCCTGCTCGCCGCCGAGGCCGCGGCCGACGCCGCCGTGGCGTGGCGCAGGCTCGGCAAGCCCAGGAAGGCCGACGCCGAGCTGCACCGCGCAGCGATCCGGCTGAGCCGCTGCGAGGGAGCGAGAACTCCTGCCCTGGCCCCGATCAGCGTACGTTCACAGCTCACCCCAGCCGAGCGCGAGACCGCTCTCCTCGCCGCGAACGGGCTCACCAGCAAGGAGATCGCTGAGCAGCTTCGCATCTCCGCCCGGACCGTCGACAWCCGGCTCCAACGCATCTTCCGGAAACTTGGCATCTCACGACGGGCGGAGCTGGCCGCTCTGATGCGGTAGGACCAGCGAAGCCTCACTCTGGATCCACCTGTGCCCTCATGTCATGTTCTCGGCCGTGAGCCGTGAGCCGTGAGCCGTGAGCCGTGAGCCGTGAGCCGTGAGCCGTGCGGTGAAGGTCGCGATCTCTGCGCGGACCGATGGTCGTTCAGCCCGGTGCAGGTAGGTCCGTTTCCGTGTGATCAGGCGGTGGTGCCACCGTAGGACGATGCCGGGGTGACCGGATCGCCTTTGCGCTGACACGTAGCGCAGAAGCCCTGGTCAGGGCCTACGGACGAGATCCGGGCACGGACAGGATTCCAGGATCCCGCGGGCGGACGTGAGAACATCGTCGCCGGAGGAGTCTCACGCAACGAGGCAGGGGATGGATCCGATGCATCGTGAACAGCGGGCGGTCGCCGACCGATTATCGCCCGCGCCGRCCGATCTGCCCCCGGCCGCCTGGCCCCTGATCGGCCGGGACACCGAACTCGACGCGCTGACCCACGCCCTCACCGGTGCGGCCCCGCACAGCGTCATCATCGTCGGCCCCGCCGGCGTCGGTAAGACTCGCCTGGCCCGCGAGGCAATGCTGATCGCCGCTGCGGCCGGCCACGAGGCGCGCTGGGTGACGGCGACGCGCTCCGTGGCGCGGGCTCCGTTCGGGGCCTTCGCACCCCTGTTGGCCGTGCCCGAGCCAAGGGACGGGCTCGGGCCGGCGGACTCGTTCGAGGGACTGCTGCGGCGGACGGCGTACGCCCTCGTCAACCATGGCGGCGTGGGCCGCCTGCTGCTGTTCGTCGACGACGCGCAGTTGCTCGACGAGGCGTCGGCGGGCCTGATCCAGCAGCTCGTGTCGGCGGACGCCGTGCTGGTGGTTGCCACGGTCCGGGCGGAAGAGCCGACGCCCGCGGCGGTGACCTCGCTGTGGAAGGACGACCTTGCGATCCGGCTCCGCCTGAGCGATCTGGCCGACAGCGTCATCGACGACCTGTTGACAGTGGTCCTGGGGGATCAGGTCGACCGTGCCACCGTCGCCGAGCTGACCGCTCGTTGCCAGGGCAACGTGCTGTTTCTCCGGGAGCTCGTGCGCGGCGCGCTGGCGGACGGCACCCTGGTCCGCCACGGTGGGGTGTGGCGGATGACCGGAGCGCCGGCGCCCTCGGACCGGATCGTCGAGTTCGTTGGCGCCCGCCTGGCCGGGCTCTCCCCCGATGCTCGAGCGCTGCTGGAGCTGACGGCCTACGGCGAACCTCTCGGGGGCGCGGAGCTCGACGCGCTGGGCGACGAGCGCCTGGTCGAGAAGCTGGAGCGAGAGGGTCTGCTTGTCAGCGCGTTCGACAGCCGCCGTCTGCAGATTCGTCTTGGCCATCCCATCTACGCAGACGTGCTGCGTGCGCAGACATCGGCCGTGCGGGTCGGCGCGATGGCCCGCGCCCTTGCCACCATCGTCGAGCGGACCGGCTGCCGCCGACGCGACGACCTCCTGCGGATCGGGCTCTGGCGCCTCGATGGCGGCGGTGGACAACCCGATGTGCTACTCGAGGCCGCGCGCGCGGCTCGGTGGCACTACGACTTCCCGCTCGCCGAGCGTCTGGCACGTGCCGCCGTCGAGGCGGGGACCGGCTTCGACGGCCGGTTGCTCGCGGCCCAGACGGCCGCCCTGCAGGGACGGGGGGAGGCGGCCGAGCAGGATCTCGCGGAGCTCGCAGGCTGCGTGGCGAACGACGAGGAGCGTGCGCGCGCGGCGATCGCCCGGATCGACGTCCTGTGGCTCTCGCTCGGCCGGATGCAGGACGGACTGCGCATCGCCGAGGATGCGGAGGCCACCATCGCCGACGTCGGCCTGCGGACGGAGGTCTCGAGTCACCGCGCAGGGCTGGTGCTGGGGAGTGAGGGTCCACGGGCCGCGGTGCGCGTCCTGGAGCCGCTGCTGGCCGAGGCGCGGGGACGGTCGCTCGTGTGGATGGGCGTCGTGGGCGCGTTCAGCCTCGGGCGCCTCGGCCGATTACGCGAGGGTCTGGACCTGGCGGACCGTGCGTATGCGGCCGGTGTCACCCTGACGGAACCTGACGACTGGTACCCGTGGTTCAACCTCCATGGCCGCTGCGAGCTCCTCGTGCAGGCGGGCCGGTTCGTGGATGCCGAGCGGCTGGCTCGCGAGCAGCACCAACGCGGCCTTGACGAGGGCAGTAGCGAGGCGCGGGCCTGGTTCCTCTGGAACTTGTCGCGTACCGTCCGCGATCGCGGCAACGTCCGGACCGCGACCCGCGACGCCCGGGAGGCGGCAACCCTGCTGCATCGGCTCGGGCGGCTGGGGGTCCAGCACACGCTGCTCTCACTCCTGGCCCAGGCACAGGCGCTCGCGGGTGACGCCGCCGCGGCGCGGCGCTCCCTCGCGGCCATCGACGCCCTCGGGATCGAGCAGCCACGGTGGAGCTGGACCGACCACCTCGCGGCCCAAGCGTGGACGGCCGTGGCCGAGGGGCGGATCACTCAGGGCCGCGATCTGCTCGCCCGCGCGACCCAGGTGGGCGAGCAGATCGGCGACCGTACCGGCGCAGCAGCCGCGCTCCACGACATCGGCAGGCTCGGGACGCCGCGCCGGGTCGTGGACCACCTTGTTGCTCTCGCCCGAGAGCTGGAAGGCGACCTTGTCGCGGCGCGGGCCGCGCACGTCGTCGCCCTCGCCGAGGATGATCCACGCGCGCTCGACGCGGTCGCCACGACCTTTGAACACCTCGACGCCGAGCTGCTGGCCGCCGAGGCCGCCGCCGACGCTGCGGTCGCCTGGCGCCGGGCAGGCGACGTCCACCGCGCGGATGCCGGGCTGCACCGAGCGGCAGCGCTCGCGGCGCGCTGCAAGGGCGCCGTCACCCCGGCACTCGCGCCGATCGAGTCGCGGGTGCAGCTGACCGACGCCGAGCGTGAGACCGCGCTGCTGGCCGCGGYGGGACACACCGACCGCGACATCGCGGCCGAGTTGCAGCTGTCCGTGCGGACTGTCGGCAACCGTCTGCAGCGCATATACCACAAGYTCGGCGTGTCCCGGCGGACCGACCTGGCGCGCTTTCTCCGCTGACCGCGCCGACGGGCAACACGCCGCGCGCATCGTCCCGCGTTCGTTCGTGGACGCCTGCTCGTCTGCGCCCAGACAGAGTATGTTCCTACTCTGTTGCGTCCGAAATGGCCGGTGTTAGCTTCCCGGCCATGGTCACCACGGAACACGCGCTCACAAGCGCTTCGGAGGGTGTGGAGCGGCGCATCGAGGAGCTGCGTCGACGTCATCCCGTCGAACCGGCCGTCGATGAGGTCCTCAGCACGAAGCTGCGACGTCGGGGGCACGACGTGCACACCGCCCGCAGCGTGGAGGACATCAGCGAGCGCCTCCACGCCTTTCTTGCCCACCGGCTGGACGGCCCCTTCACCATCAGCGGYCTTGCCCGACTGCCGGGCGGCGCGTCGAAGGAGCAGTTCGGCTTCGACCTCGAGTGGACGGAGAACGGCGAACCGCGCCGCGACCGGATGGTGCTGCGGATGAACCCGCCTGCGTCCGTCGTGGAGACGCACCGCGTTCGCGAGTTCCAGCTCCTGCGGGCTTTGGAGGGCGTCCTGCCCGTGCCGCGCGCCTACTGGGTGACCCAGGACCACGCCGAGCTGGGCGAGCCCGCGATGGTCTGCGGCTTCGCCCGTGGTGTCGCCGCGCCGACAAAGGGTGAGCACAGGGCGTCCGGGCTCGRCACGGTCTACGGGCCGAAGCTGCGGGCCAAGCTCGCCCCCCAGTTCGTCGCCCACCTGGCCACGCTGCACGCCCTGGATCCGTCGACCGTCGCTCTGGACGCATTCGGGGTGCCGGCGGCCGGCACGACGCAGGGGGTCGACTGGCGGCTCGGGATGTGGGACAGGGTGTGGGAGGAGGACTCCTTCGAGCCGCACCCGACGGTCACACTGACCCGCCAGTGGTTGTGKGACAACCGCCCGCCGATCGACCGGATCTCGATTGTGCACGGCGACTACCGCAACGGGAACTTCCTGTTCGACGAGGACACGGGCGAGATCACGGCGATCCTCGACTGGGAACTCAGCCACCTCGGCGATCGGCACCACGACTTGGCGTACGCGATGCTCGGCGRCTGGGGCCACCTGGATGACGAAGGCCGTTTTCTCTGTAGCGGCCTTGTCGACACGGAGACCTTTATCGCGGAGTACGAACGCATCTCGGGCCTCTCCGTGGATCCGGAACGGCTGCGCTACTACACCGTGCTGAACATGTACTGGGTGGTGGTAGCCACCAGCGCATCAGGTATCCGGATCACCGAGGACCGCATGACGCACCTCGACGTGATGATGAATTTCCTCAGCGGCCTCGGTGCGTCGTCCATGGCCGAGCTCAACCGTGTTCTCGAAGGAGCCTGAACCATGGTCCCTACCATCTCACAGCAGTTACGGGGCATCCGTTCGGCCATGGTCAAGTCGATTGTTCCGGCGCTGYCCGCCGACGACAGTTTCGTCCAGGAGCAGGCCGGTCTTGTCCTGGCGACCCTGGAGTGGGTGCTCGACGTCCAGGAGTCCGAGACCCTCTACGAGGCGACCGAACGCGATGAGTACCGCGAACTGCTCGACCGTCTCTCGGCCCTGTCGTCCGTCCCCACCACCGACGCGYACGCCGTCCCGGCCCCCGACCCCTCGGCGATCCCCGACCTCGCGCTCCTGCGGGCGGAGGCCCGGGCGCTGAAGGTGGCGGTCGACGCCCGTGTCACGGCGATCGCCGCCGACGGCAGCGCTGAGGACCGCGCCGCGGCTCGCGAGCTGCTGGTGGGCGTCGCCGCCCGCCAGAGCGCGCGCGAGCAGGCGTGGTTCCGGATGACCGGGTTTCCGAGCGAGGTCCCCGGCGACATCCGCTCCGTGCTGACCGGGAACGCCACGACGCCGGTGCGGGACGCGGAGTGAGCGGGCACACGCGAGAGAGGATCGCGCGAGAGAAGACAAGGAGCGGCGAGATCACCCCGGAGCACGGCACGGCGGGCGGCGGCTTACCGGAGCCGATCGACGAGCTCGGGATCTACCTGCTACCGGGCCGGGTGAAGGACCCGGCCCGGGCGATCACGGAGGCGATCGACGCGGAGCGCCTCGGCCTCACCTCGGCGTGGATCGCCGAGCGGCTGGACATGAAGGAACTCGGAGTGCTCTGCGGCGCGGTCGCCGCGAGCACGCAGCGGATCCGCCTGGGCATGGGCTCGATCGCCGCGGGGAGCAGACATCCGCTGATGACCGCCGCCGCGGGTTCCACGATGCAGGAGACGTTCGGTGACCGGCTGCTGCTCGGGCTTGCCCGCGGCCTCGGATCGGTCCTCGGCGACCATGGCATGCCTGTTCCGAAAATGGCCGCGTTCGAGGACTACGCGTCGATCCTGCTGCGCCTGTGGGACGGCGAGACCATCGACTACGACGGTCCGCTGGGACGGTTCCCGAACCTGCGCATGGTTGATCCACCGACGGCACCCCGGCCGCGGCTCCTCCTGAGCGCGTGGTCCCCCCTGCCGAAGGCGACGGCGCTCGCGGCCCGGTTGTTCGACGGTGTCTTCCTTGGCTCGGAGCTGACAGTCGAGGCCGTCRCCGCTGTGTCACGGCGCCTGGACGAGGCGTGTGAGCGGATCGGGCGCGACCCGCGGTCACTGAAGCTCTACGCGATCGTCATCACCGCTCCCGATCTGTCGCCGGAGGAAGAGCTGGCAGTCGTCAACGCACGGATGATTACTCACCTGGACTTCGGCGGGGTCGGCGAACTCATCATGCGTGAGAACGGGTGGGATCCCGAGCCGTTGCGCCGTTTGCTGCGGCAGGAGAAGCTGGATGGCGGCGGCACGGCCGATCAGAAATTCCACCGGAGCGAACTGCTGGAGCTCGGTACGCAGCTGCCGCGGGAGTGGGTGGAGACCGGGTGTGTCGTTGGGTCCGCCGCGCACTGCGCGGTGCGTCTGCGGGAGTATCTCGACGCCGGGGTGGACCACATCGTGCTGCACGGCAGCGGACCGAAGCAGCTTGAGGGGCTCGTGCGGGCGTGGCACGAGACGTCCGTATCCGGGACTCCGTAACAGAACTTGTTCGTTCTGCCGGAGCGCCGGCACGGTTACCTCACTTTGTCACTTCTGGTCGGCGACAGCCCCTCCACGCTCCCGTCTGCCGACTGTCGGCGCCGGTGTTACGACGCCGACCCGATCGCGGCGTCCGCGGCGGYGATGTCCTTGTGGAACCGCTTGTGGACGTTCAGCTTTTCGCCGGTCGCCTCCGTCTTTCCCCACAGGCCGCTGAGCGGTCCCAGCACGGTCTGTCGCGGCAGCCGCGCGAGCGGGGTGTCTCCCTTCGGCTTGCTCGGGACGAGCTTGCCGGCCCTGAGCACCAGAATGCTCTGGTCGGTGACGATCACGATTCTGTAGTCGATCCAGAAGATGATCAGTGTGGTGAGGAGGAAGAAGTACGGTGTCGGCCCGGTCTGCGCCAGAAAGACGTGTTGCACCTTCTCGCCGGGGGCGAGGTAGGGCTGGGCGCGCTCGGTGAGCTTGTCGCGGAGAGCCATCGGCGGCGATCCTTACTGTCCGTCAAAGATGATCAAATGATAAATCCGGACAATAGCGTTCTCATCGGACCAATCAAGGTCTCCCCGCGGGCGTAGTTTCTTCGCGGTGTCCTTGTTGTCCGGGCTGCCCTGCCGTTGCGACAGCTGACACACGGCGCCATTGTGTCGCCGCGACAACATGGTGTTGCTGCGGCAGGCGTGCACGCGCTGCCAGCATTCCTTGGCTGCCAGCTCRCGGACGAGCGGCTATTGATCTGCCGGATGATGGGTTCAGAGTGTGCTGATGTCCTGCCCGCGCAGGGTGCGTAGCCGGTGGGCCAGCTCGTTCGCTCTGGTCATCTGGTATCGACGCGGTCAGGCCAGGAGATCGTGATTCGGGCGCGTCGCTTGTTGAGGACGAGGGCGCCGGCGGGTAGCTGTTCGTCGGGGGTGYCCGCGGGGTAGGCGGTGATGCGGGCGTTCAGGCTGGTACCGTCCCAGGACCGGACGTGGCTGACCATCCGCTGTGCGATCCTCTCGGCGTCGGGGCCGTGTCCGTAGGCGCCGAACTCGAACCGCTCGCGTGCCGTGCTGGTGGCGCGGAAGGTCAGGTAGGCGAAGCTGGCACCGTCGAGGGCTGTCGGGATACCGAGACCCCAGGAGTGGGCGACCAGGCCACGTTTCCTGGCTTCTTTCGTCGCGGCCAGCAGGCCGAAGTCCGGCAGGGCCATGGACAGCCACAGGTGCAGGCCGTCGAACCTCGTGTTCTTGCCGACCGTCGTCCCGGACCATGCCTCTGCTCGTGGTGTGGTCAGGGCGGCCCGTAGCCCGTCGGCGTCGGCCTGCTGGTCGTCGTCGAGACGCAGGCGTATGTCCTCGCCGTGCAGCGAAACCAGCCGTTCCCGGCGTTCTCCGATGCCCTGCATGGGCACGAAGCCGCACAGCTCGTAGCCCCGGTCCGCCAGGTGGCCGTTCTCCCGCTCGAACACGATCGACCGGGTCAGTCCACGCATCCGCAGCGGGACGACGAGGCGGCCGCCCTCGGCGAGCTGCTCGCTCCACGCCGGAGGGAGATCCCAGGCGCCGACCGYGACGATGATCCGGTCGAACGGTGCGAGGTCGGTGACGCCGAACTCCCCGTCCGCGCACCGCACGGTCACGTCCGGATAGCCCGCGGCGGTCAGGCTCTGGCGGGCGCGGGCGACGACGTCCGGATCGATGTCGACCGAGACGACCTGGCCGGTGTCGCCGACCAGCTCCTGGAGCAGGGACGCGTTGTAGCCGCCAGAGCCGATCTCGAGTATCCGATGGCCGGGTTTCACCTGAAGCTGGTCGAGCATCGCCGCGATCACGGTCGGGGCGGACACGGAACTGATCGATACGCCGGTCTCGTCCCGTTTCAGGACGATCGCGTCCAGCGTGTAGGCCCGTTCCAGCGGCACTCCGGGCAGGAACAGGTGACGAGGCACCACCCGCAGCGCCGCCCGCACCTCGGCCGACACCGGCATGTCCAGCTCGGCAAGGCTGGTGATGACCTTCTTCGCCATCTCGGCCAGCAACACGGCAGGGTCCGAGGATGCGGCGGTGGGCTCCTCCTCCGGCAGCGGTTGCGTAGCCAATGATCACTCCTGGTGTGGCGGGACGCGGCTTGCCCTGGCCTGTCGGCGACGGCGCGGCGCGCCCAGGAAGCGGGAGGCTACCGACGTAACAAGGATGACCCAGTGTGACCGTACATGTCATTCCCTACTCGGCCCTGCGGGTGACACTGAATTTATGGTCGTCATTTATGGTCGTCGTTTTCGATGGTGAGCTGTGGGTGTGGGATGCCCGGCGCGCCGACAGATGGACGTTCGTCAGCCTGCCCGTCGAGGTGTCCGAGGAGATCCGTGACCTGGCTGGCGGGCTGCGTCGTGGCTTCGGGTCGCTGCGGGTGCGGGTCACGGTCGGTGGCAGCACATGGACGACCTCGATCTTCCCTGACCGCACTCGTGGCAGCTATGCGCTGCCTGTCAAGCGCGCCGTCCGCAAGGCCGAAGCCCTGGCCGCGGGTGACATCGCGACCGTGACCGTCGAGCTCCTCGACTTCTGACGACCGGCAGCCGGCCACCACCGGCGTGCGTCAGCGGTGGGGTCGGTCGGCTGTGAGGACGGCGAGGTCGTGGTGCTGCCAGGTGACGGTGGTTGCGAGGCCGGCCTGGTGGAGCCATGTGAGCTGGTCGGATAGCCGGCTGGGCCTGTCGTGGGCGCTGTTGACGGGGGTGACGGCGTCCTGGGGGTCGTCGGGCAGGATCACGTCCGCGAGCACGAACCGGCCGCCCGGCGTCAGGGCGGCGGCGACCCGGCGGAACAGGTCCGCCTTGCCCGCCGCGTCCAGGTGGTGCACGGCCAGCGCGGAGATCACCAGGTTGAACGGTCCGGCCGGTAGCGGGTCTTCGAGTCTGCCGACGCGAAGGTCCGCGTGGGGGAGACGGGGCCGGGCGCGGTCGAGCATCGCAGGGCTTTCGTCGAGTGCCACGAGGGCGGCGGTGGGATGGGCGGCGAGCACGCGTCGGCTGGTCTCGCCGGTGCCCGCCCCGAGATCGAGCACCCAGATCGCGCGCATGCCGGCCGTTGCCGCCGCCACCTCGTCCTGGAGTCGCTCGTAGCAGGGCACCTCGGCGAGGACCATGGCCAGGTAGGTCTGCGGGTCGAAGTGGAACTGCTCCATCCGTCTTCTTCTACGGGATGCCGGTGGAAAGCGACACCGGTTTTTCCGCTGGCGAGTGCGGACACTGGGACACGATGCGTGGCCCTCTTCACCAGTGGACGGATCACCTGTGGACGGATCATCTGCGATCACGTCTGGCCGGACGGGCCCCGCCAACACTCCGCCAGCAAACAGCCCCCGTTCAGCCGAGGGGATTCACGCCACGGGCTACGTGCGAGAGATCGGTGATCTCGGCCCAGCGTTTGGCGACGATCTCCATTGTGGGCGGCTCGTCGAAACGCACTCCGGAGTTCTGGAACAGCGCCACGCGCCGCACGAGACCGCCGCCGACGACGAACACCGCACCGGAGTCGGTGAGCTCTTCGGTCAGCAGGTGGCCCACCACCGGCGCGACCTGGGCAGCCGGGAGCGTGTCGAGAACTTCCGGGGGAGCGATGTCCGCGGTCATGCGGGTCGCGGCCAGTGGAGCGACGGCGTTCGCTCGGATGCCGTAGCGTTCCCCCTCGATTGCCAGGGTGTTGACAAGGCCGACGAGGCCGAGTTTCGCGGCGGCATAGTTCGCCTGGCCGAAGTTCCCGTAGAGCCCGCTCGTCGACGTCGCCACGACGACGCGACCGAAATTCTGCTCGCGGAAGTACGGCCACGCCGCGCGGATCACGTGGAACCCGCCGTAGAGATGGACCTTGATCACCGCGTCCCAGTCTTCGGGCGTTGTCCTGGCGAAGCTACTGTCACGCAGGATTCCCGCGTTGCTGACGATGCCGTGCACCGCTCCGAACGTCTCGACGGCCGTGCGCACGATCGCCTCGGCTCCCACCTGTGTCGCGACGCTGTCGTAGCTGGCGACCGCCTCTCCGCCGGCCGCGCGGATCTCCGCCACCACGCCGTCGGCCATCGCCGAGCCGCCGCCCGAACCGTCACGCGCACCGCCGAGGTCGTTGACGACGACCCTCGCGCCCTCGCGGGCGAGCAGGAGCGCGTACTCGCGCCCGAGCCCTCCGCCCGCTCCGGTGATGACGATGGCACGCCCTTCGACACCTGACATGAGAGCCCCTCCAGACCCGCGCTCCCGCCGGTGGTGTGACAGCCCGTCAGCCCTTGACGATGTCACAGCCGATGAGTTCTTTCATGACTTCGGTCGTGTCACCATAGATCGTCTGGACCCGGTGGCCGTTGATGACCAGCGGCCACGCTTCGTGATCAGGTGTATGTCTCGCCGCGTTCGGCCCTGGCCACCAGGGACGCGGGCGGGGTGAAGTGCTCGCCGTAGCGTTCGGCGAGCTCATGTGCGCGGGTGACGAACCCCGGCAGCCCACCCGGGTAGCCGTTGATGTACTGGATGACACCGCCGGTCCACGCTGGGAACCCGATCCCCAGGATCGAGCCGATGTTCGCCTCCGGCACGGAGCGCAGCACGCCCTCGTCGAGGCAGCGGACGCTCTCCAGTGCCTCGGCGAAGAGGAGACGCTCCTTGAAGTCCTCGAAGGGGATCTCGTGGCCGTCCTTGGTGAAGTGCTCGTGGAGGCCCTTCCACAGGCCGGTCCGCCGCCCGTCCACGTACTCGTAGAACCCGGCGCCGCCGGAGCGCCCCGGCCGGCCGAACTCGTCGATCAGCCGGTCGACGACCGTCTCGTACCCGCGCTCCCGCCACACGCCGCCGGCGGCCTGTACCGCGGCCTTCGTCTCCTGGCGGATCCTGCGCGGCAGGGTGAGGGTGAGCTCGTCGAGCAGTTGCAGCGGTGGGGCCGGGTAGCCGGCCTGTGCGCCGGCCTGCTCGACGGACGCGGGGTGCAGCCCCTCGCCGACCATCTCGACGGCCTCGTTGAGGAACGTGCCGATGACCCGGCTGGTGAAGAAGCCGCGGCTGTCGTTGACGACGATCGGCGTCTTGCGGATCTGCTGGACGATGTCGAACGCGCGGGCGAGCGCGGCGTCGCTCGTCTTCGCACCGACGATGATCTCCACCAGGGGCATCTTGTCGACGGGTGAGAAGAAGTGCAGGCCGATGAAGTCCTCCGGCCGCCGCACGCTCTGGGCGAGTGTCGTGATCGGCAGTGTGGAGGTGTTGGAGCCCAGCAGCGCGTCCGGAGCGACGACGTCCTGGATCTCCTGGAAGACCTTCTGCTTGAGCTCGGGGCTTTCGAACACCGCCTCGATGACGAGGTCGGCGCCGGCGAGGTCGGCCACGTCCGCGGTCGGGGTGATCCGGGCGAGCAGCGCGTCGCCGGCCTGCCGGGTCGTGCGGCCACGCCCCACCGCCTTGGCGACGAGGTTCTCCGAGTACCCCTTGCCCCGTATGGCCGCCTCATGGGTGACGTCCTTGAGGACGACGTCGGCGCCCGCCTGCGCGTAGACGTAGGCGATCGCCGCGCCCATCATCCCCGCGCCGAGCACCGCCACCCTGCTCGCCCGGAACGTCGGGTGCCCGGCCGGCCGGGCGGCGCCGGATTTGATGTGCTGGGTGTCGAAGAAGAACGCCTGGATCAGGTTCTTCGCGACCTGACCGGTGACGAGGTCGACGAAATAGCGTGACTCGATCACGGAAGCCGTGTTGATGTCGACCTGGGCGCCCTCGACCGCGGCGGCGAGGATGGCCGGTGGCGCCGGCAGGTTCGCGCCCCTGAGCTGCTTGCGCAGGTTCGCTGGCAGTGCCGGGAGGGTGGCGGCGAACGCCGGGGTGGACGGCGAGCCGCCCGGTATCTTGTACCCCTTGGTGTCCCAGGGCGCCGTCGCGTCCGGGTTGGCTTTGATCCATGCCTTGGCGGCCGGCAGCAGCTCGTCGACCGAACCGACCAGCTCGTGCACCAGGCCGAGCTCCCGCGCCCTGGCCGGGGTGTGTCGCTGCCCCTGCAGCAGGACGTTCAGCAGCGAGTCGACGACGCCGAGCAGGCGCACGGTGCGCACGATGCCGCCGGCGGCCGGCAGCAGGCCGAGGGTGACCTCCGGCAGGCCGAGCTGCAGGCCGCGGGTGTCGGCGACGATCCGGTGATGGGCGGCGAGCGTGATCTCCAGGCCGCCGCCGAGCGCCGAGCCGTTGATCGCCGCGACGACCGGGCGGCCGAACGTCTCCAGCCGGCGCAGCTGGTCCTTGACGACGGTGAGGCTGTCGAAGACGGCCTGCCGGTCGTCGGGGCCCGTCCTGATCAGATCACGCAGGTCGCCGCCGGCGAAGAAGGTCTTCTTCCCCGACGTCAGCACGACACCGGTGACGGTGTCCTTCTCCCGTTCCAGCCGCTCGACCACCGCGCCCATCGAGGCGATGTAGGCGGCGTTCATGGTGTTGGCGGACTGGTCCGGGTCGTCCAGCGTCAGCACGACGATGCCGTCGGCATCCTGTTCCCAGCGGATGGTGGTCAGCTCGGTCATCGGTGGTCTCTCGTCTCCAGGTCGTGAGCGCGTGGGTGGCGGGATGTCAGTGGCGGAGCCGGGCGTCAGACCAGCTCGACCAGCGTCGCGACGCCCATCCCAGCGCCGATGCACAGCGTTACCACGGCCCGCCGTCCGCCGCGCCGCTCCAGCTCGTCGATCACCGTGCCGACGAGCATCGCCCCGGTGGCGCCGAGCGGGTGCCCCATCGCGATCGCGCCGCCGTTGACGTTGAGCTTCTCGTCCGGGATGCCGATGTCCCGCTGGTACCTCAGGACGACGGACGCGAACGCCTCGTTGATCTCGAACAGGTCGATGTCGTCGACGCCGAGCCCGGTGTGCGCGAACAGCTTGCGCGTCGCCGGAGTCGGTCCGGTGAGCATGATCGTGGCGTCCGCGCCGGAGGTCGCCGTGGCCACTACCCGCGCTCGCGGGGCCAGCCCGAGCTCGACGCCCGCCCGCTCACTGCCGAGAAGGACCAGCGCGGCGCCGTCCACGATGCCCGACGAGTTCGCCGCGGTGTGCACATGGTCGATCTTCTCCACCCAGTGGTACTTCTGCAGCGCCACCGCGTCGAACCCGCCCTGCTCGCCGACCGCCGCGAACGACGGCGGCAGCGCGGCCAGGCTGTCGACGGTCGACTCCGGGCGTAGATGCTCGTCGTGGTCGAGCACGAGCAGGCCGTGGTCGTACACCGGGATCACGGAGTTGGCGAAGTAGCCGTTCTTCCACGCGTGGGCGGCGCGCTGCTGCGAGCGCACCGCATAGGTGTCGACGTCCGTGCGGGAGAAGCCCTCGATCGTGGCGAGCAGGTCCGCGCTGACACCCTGCGGCACGAACATCGTCTGGTAGTTCGTCGCCGGGTCGCTCGCCCACGCGCCACCGTCGGCGCCCRGCGGCACCCGGGACATCGACTCGACCCCGCCGGCGAGGACGATCTCGTCCCACCCTGAGCGCACCTTCTGCGCGGCGGTGTTGACCGCCTCCAGGCCGGAGGCGCAGAACCGGTTGAGCTGCAGTCCGCCGACCGTGTCCGGCAGGCCGGCGACCAGCGCCGCCGTGCGGGCGATGTCCGAGCCCTGGTCACCGACCGGGCTGACGACACCGAGCACCACGTCGGAGATCCGGTCGACGTCGAGGGTCGGGTTACGCTTGCGGATCTCGTCGATCAGCCCCACAACCAGGGAGACCGGCTTCACCCCGTGCAGCGAGCCGGTCTTCTTGCCGCGGCCGCGCGGGGTACGGATCGCGTCGTAGACGAAAGCCTCGGTACTCACGGTGACGCTTCCTTCCTGCCTGACGATCTGWCAGGTTCCTGACGGGCCTGCCAGGGACATCGCTTCGAACGCCTCGAACAGCGCGGACGGCGCGGACGGACACGCCAGGCTCCGATTCCGCCTTTGGCGCGCCCGAGTCGTCGACCATGGGACACAGGGTCAGGACCGACCTGTTCGGCAGTCAACTCTGACTGTCAATCGGCAGTCAACCCTGACTGTCGCGGTCGGTCAAGAGAACACGTCCATCCGAACGCGGTGGCTCCGCGATCCCGGCCGCGCCGCCCGCCTTCGGCCCCGAACCCGGCCCCGGAGGCGGGCGCGGTGACGCATCCCCCGCCCATGGCGGAGCGTCGAGGCGGGCGGCGCAGCCGGTCGGTTCCGGGCACGCGGGCATACCGCCCACGGGCGGCAGGGTGGACAGTGGAGACAGATCAGCCAGGGAAACAAGTCAGCCGGCTGTGCCAGTCCAGGCTGTGCCAGCCGGAGTGTGCCAGTCAGGCTGTGCCAGCCGGAGTGCGCCAGCCGGGCCGTGTCCGTCTGGGTGTGTCGGCCAGGGAGGCGCTGTGGACGTGACGCTCGCCGAGTTGGTCGACGCGCTGCCCGCCGGCGTCGTCGTCACCGATCCCGACCTGCTGGAGAAGTACCGTCGCGACCGGGCGGGGGACCCGGCGGCGGGCGTGCCGCTCGCCGCCGTGCGCGCCGAATCGACCGAGCACGTGCGGGTGGCCCTCGGCTGGGCGGCGCGCCATCGGGTGCCGGTCGTCCCGCGCGGCGCCGGCACCGGCCTTTCGGGCGGCGCGACCGCCGTCGACGGCGGCATCGTGCTGTCGACCGAACGGATGCGGGCGATCGAGATCAATCCCCGCACCCGGATGGCGGTCGTGCAGCCGGGCCTGCTCAACGCCGAGGTGAAGGCGGCCGCCGCCGCTCACGGACTGTGGTACCCCCCGACCCGTCGTCCTTCGAGATCTGCTCGATCGGCGGCAACGTGGCGACGAACGCCGGTGGGCTGTGCTGCGTCAAGTACGGCATCACCACCGACTATGTGCTCGGGCTTGAGGTCGTGCTGAGCGACGGGACGGCGGTGCGTCTCGGCGGCCCGCGGCTGAAGGACGCCGCCGGCCTGTCCCTGACCAAGCTGTTCGTCGGCAGCGAGGGAACTCTCGGGATCATCACGGAGGTGACGCTGCGCCTCCTGCCGGCCCAGCCGCCGTCGAGCACCCTGGTCGCCACGTTCGCCAGCACCCGGCAGGCGACGGACGCCGTCCTGGCGATCACCGCTGCCCTGCGGCCGGCGATGCTCGAGTACATGGACCGGGTGTCGATCAACGCCGTGGAGGACATGCTCCACATGGGGCTCGACCGCGACGCGGCCGCGATGCTCCTCGCCCGGTCGGACAGCCGCCACCTTGCCGCCGAGCTCGAGATGAAGAGCATGGTCGAGGCGTGCCAGGCTCACGGCGCGACCGAGGTGCTGGCCACCGACGACCCGGCGGAGGGCGAGGCGTTCGTCGTCGCCCGCCGCAGCGCCATCCCGGCGGTCGAACGTCGCGGCACCGTCCTGCTGGAGGATGTCGGTGTGCCGCTGCCCAAGCTGCCCGAACTGGTCGCGGGCATCGAGGCGATCGCCGCCGCCCGCGCCGTGACGATTGCGCTGATCGCCCACGTCGGCGACGGCAACACCCACCCGCTGATCGTCTTCGATCCCGCCGACGCCGACGCGGCCGCTCGGGCACAGCTCGCGTTCGGCGAGGTGATGGACCTGGCGATCCGCCTCGACGGCACGATCACCGGCGAGCACGGGGTGGGCCGGCTGAAGAAGGCGTGGCTGGTCGACTAGGTCGGCGACGACGTCCTCAACCTGTCACTGCGGATCAAGCATGCCCTCGACCCACTCGGCATCCTCAACCCCGGCGCGATCTTCCCCTGGCCCCGCCCCACCCCCTGGGCTGAGCGCGATCCGCTCGCGGATCTTCCGTCGGGCCACGCGCTGGGCAGTACTTCGCTGTTCCCGGCGAGATCGACCAGGCCACCCGGCCCGCGAGCACCCAGCGCAGCGCCCACGCGAAACCCTGGATCCGGGACGTCCCGCTCCACCGGCCCGGAAGCTCCGTCGCCGGTTTGTTTACTGCTCTTGACGAACGCCGTATTAGCAGCGGATGACTGTGGCCGGTATGTCGGCGGCCTCGACGAGCCGCGCGATGTCACCCGGGTCGTTGGTCAGGATGCGGTCGCCCGGGCGTGCGAGCAGGGCAACGGTTGCGTCGACCGCGTCGCTGCTGCCGGCGCGTCCGAGCAGGACACCGGCGCGACGGCCGGTCTGCTCGTCGACCGGGCACACTTCCACGCTCCGCAGCAGGCCGGCCAGCGCTGCCTGCTGGCCGCCGCGGTCCCGCCAGACCTGGGCGACGACGACGGCGTTGCTGCGCAGGTCGATGCCGTGCCGCTGCGCGACCCGCAGGCGGGCGAGCATCGCCCGATCGCCACGGTCGACGGCGACGAACGCGCCGGCGTCGAGGACGAGCGCGGTCACGCGGCCGTCTGGCCGGCCTGCAGCCCCAGTTCGCGTTCGGCCTGGGCCAGCTCCTGCGGGGTCAGCGCGGGGTGCGCCGCCTCCCAGGAGTCAAGGAACTCCGTGAGGGCTTCGGCCCGCAGCTTCGCGGCGGCGGCCGCGGCCAGCCAGGCCGACAGCCCCACGCCCGCTCGTCGGGCGGCGTCCCGCACGGCCTCGCCGAGTTCTCCCTCGAACGAGACGCTCATCTTGTCGACTTTCATACGACGATCATACCGCGGTGCGAACTACCACGGTATGCCGCCACCGGTCCCAGTCGTCGGCCGCATTCCTCACCCAGATCGAAAAACTTGCCGCCGCCATCAGCACCGTTTCCGTGCCTGTGCTCCCACAGGCGGGCCGTCCTGCTCACCGCATGTCAGGATCATGATGTGGCGAAGCGATTTGACGATCTGGTCGCCGAGGCTGAGGCGGCGCCGGTGGATGGCTGGGACTTCTCCTGGCTGGATGGGCGGGCCAGCGAGCAGCGTCCGTCCTGGGGGTACGCGCGGGCGATGGGCGAGCGGATGGCCCGCGCCGCGGCCGGGCTGGACATCCAGACCGGTGGCGGGGAGGTGCTCGCCGGCGTGCCCCGGCTGGCGGCGCGGACGGTGGCGACGGAGTCATGGCCGCCGAACGTCACGCGAGCCGCCGCCCTGCTACGGCCTAGGGGGGTCGCGGTYGTGGCCGCTGGCGACGGCTCGGCGTTACCCTTCGCCGGCGACACCTTCGATCTCATCGTCAGCCGACATCCCGTGACCACCTGCTGGGAGGAGATCGGCCGGGTGCTCGCGCCGGGTGGCACCTATTTCTCCCAGCAGGTCGGCCCGGCGAGTGTCTTCGAGCTGGTCGAGTTCTTCCTCGGGCCCCAGTCCGTCGAGGTGCGCCGCGGGCGCCATCCGGACCGTGCCAGGGCCGCCGCTGAAGCCGCCGGGCTGCGGGTCGTCGACCTGCGGATGGAGTCCCTGCGCACCGAGTTCCTCGACGTCGGCGCAGTGATCTACTTCCTCCGAAAAGTGATCTGGATCGTTCCGGGGTTCACCGTAACCCGCTACCGCCCGCGGCTCGAAGCCCTGCACGACCGCATCCACGCCAACGGCCCCTTCATCGCGCACGCTACCCGGTTCCTCATCGAAGCGCACAAGCCAACCTGATCTGGTCATTACCCTCTCTCGAAGCTGCCAGCGGGTCGAGAGCAAGCACGTGTAGTCGTGTGGGAGATGACTGGCGGTGTACAGGTCGGATATTCGTAGCATTGCGGTGATTGCTGGAGGGGGACGCGCATGGGGGCGGCCACGGACAAGCTCTACGTGGGGATCGACTTCGGTACCACCAACTCGGCGGTCGGTCTGCTCGAGGGGGGCGAGGTGCGGCTGATTCCGAATGCCGAGGGAAGCTTGATCACGCCAAGCGTGGTCGCTGTCACCGCGGACGGTGGGGTCCTGGTGGGTGYGGCCGCGAAACGTCAGGCGGTGACCAATCCCGAGTACACCGTGCGGTCGGTCAAGCTGAAGCTGGGTACCGACTGGTCCATCGAGCGTGGCGRCACCCGCTACACGGCGGAGGAAATCGCGGCGTTCATCCTGAAGCGCCTGCACTCGGACGTGAAGGCTTACGCCGGCAGCGCCGTCCACGGCGCGGTTATTACTGTTCCGGCCTATTTCAACCGGATGCAGCGGGCAGCCCTTGTCGATGCGGCCAAAATCGCTGGTCTTCCGGTGGCGAGAATCATCAACGAGCCTACTGCCGCAGCCATCACCCACGGCCTGAACCGTGCGGACGACCAGACCGTCCTGATGTTCGATCTCGGTGGGGGTACCTTCGACGTCTCCCTTGTGGAGATTGGCGACGGAGTCTGCGAGGTCAGGGCGACCTCTGGCGACAACTTTCTTGGCGGGGACGACTGGGACCAGAATATTGTCGACCACCTCGTCCGCGTGACACGTGAACGGCACKGGGTGGACGTGGGCCACGAGGCAACGGCGCTGCAGCGGCTGAAGGAGGCGGCCGAAGCCGCCAAGGTCGAGCTGTCGTCGTCGACCTTCACGGATATCCGTCTGCCGTACCTCGCCGCCACCCGGGYCGGCCCCGTTCACCTGGACCTGCCCCTGAGCCGCGCGGAGTTCGAAGCCCTGAGCCGGGGCACGCTGGAGCGCTGCAGACGGCCCGTCGAACAGGTGCTGAAAGACGCGGGAACCGATTTCGAGCACATCGATCACGTGATCCTGGTGGGCGGCGCGACCCGGATGCCCGCCATCGGGCGCTTCATCCACGATCTCACGGGCCGGCCGCCGTACCGTGGGCTCGTCCCCGAAAGCGTGGTCACGGGCGCGACGCTGCAGGCAGGCGTCCTCGTGGGAGAAGTCAGGGACGTTCTCCTGCTCGACGTGATCCCGCTGTCGCTGGGAATCGAGACCCAGGGCAGAAACTACACCAGAATACTGGAAAGAAACACCACCATCCCCACCAGGCGCTCCACCGTCCTCACCACGACGGAGGATCGCCAGAAGAGCGTCGCCATCCACATTCTGGAAGGCGAGCGCGAAATGGTCGAGCACAACAGGACCCTCGGGGTGTTCGGGCTGACGGGGCTGCCCGAGGCACCCCGCGGAGCTCCGCGAATAGAGGTCCTTTTCGACGTCGACGCCAACGGCATACTCCACGTCAGCGCAAAGGATCTAGGCTCCGCGCGCGAACAGTCCCTGACCGTCGACCGGGCAAGCGCGGACGGTGCGGCACGGAGCAAGAAGTCGGCACACTGGCTACAGGTCGTCAGGAACCTTCCCCGCCCCGCTCCCGAGATCGACAGCGCGCTGGGCATCGAAACTCCTGGCGGATTCCACGAGATCATAGGACCGGGAACGGTCGTACCGATCCGGAGGTCCGGGACCTTCACCACCGTCGAGGACGGCCAGACGGCCATTGCCGTGCACGTCCTGGAAGTCCTTCCATCCGGGAAGGCGGGCGTGCGGCACCAGCGGCTCGCCCTGCTCGAACTGGTGAATCTCCCGCGAGAACCCCGCGGCATACCTCGCGTCGAGGTGAGTTTCGAGGTCGACGCCGGTGGCACGCTTCGGGTCGACGCCAGGGAGTTGGCCACCGGCCAGGAGCGCTCCGCCACCGTCGGCCTGTCCGAAACCAGAAAGGAAACCAGAAGGACAGTCCGCCTGAGGACCGTCGAGAATCTCCCCACACCGGTTGAGCCCACCGGCGTCGTGCACGGGGAGTAGATTACCGGCGACACGATGTTTTCCCGCCGTCATCCCGCCGTCATCCCGCCGTCATCCCGCCGTCATCCCGCAGTCCTCCCGTTACCCGGCCCGTAGCCGCCCGCGGAAGAGACGAGCGGGTCAGCGACTCCACAGACGTCGCGCTGCCGGAAACGCTCGTCCCGGACTCGGGCCTCCGCGGTCGGGCGGGGCTCAGGGGCGCGATCTGGGCGGCGATCTAGGCTCTTGGCCCATGAGGGCGGTCAGGGTGGGGGAGTGGCTGGTCGACACCTCCGCTCCGCTGGGCAGCGGGGCGTTCGCGGAGGTTCTGCCCGCCTGGCGGGAGCGTGCGGGAATGGCGGGTGTCCAGCGGGCCATAAAGATCTACAAAGCGGTGGGCGACGGCGAGCGGCAGCGCCGGGCGCTGGAGGAGATCCAGGTTCAGGAACAGCTGCTGGGATGTCCGTACGTGGTCGCCTATGTCGACGCGTTCCTCGTCGAGGACGGGCCCTACGACGGCTGCGTGGCCCAGGTGATGGAAATGGGTGACGTCTCGCTGGCCAGCCGGCTGGCTGCCGAGCGGTCGCCGCGGCGGATGACGGTCGGTGAGGTCGCCGAGATGCTGGGTGGCGTGGCCGAGGCACTCGACCACATCCACGCACGGGGCCTCGTCCACGCCGATCTCAAACCCGGGAACATCGTGCGCTGCCGTGGGATCTGGAAGATCGCGGATTTCAACGCCACCTCCGTCCTGGCTGGCGGCAGGGGACGCGACCAGGGCGGGACGCAGGCGTACATGTCGCCGCAACGGCTTGCCGCCGGGGGTTCCGGGAGTGTGCGCCGAGAAGACGACATGTGGTCACTCGGTGTCATCCTCGGCGAGTGTCTGCTCGGCCGGTTACCGCGCCGTTCCGACGGCTTGCGGGAGCCGGACGCCACCGCGCTCGCCGAACGGATCGCCGGGGAACTGGAGGACCTGGAAAGGCGCGAGGCAGATCCCGAACTGGTCGTTCTGGCCGGGGAACTGCTGTCGACGGATCYGGCGCTGCGCCCAAGAGCGGCGGCGACGGCGCTGCGACTGCGGGAGTTGGCGCACCGCGCGGCGGAGGAGGGGACCGACCTGGTGCGGTGGTCCGGCCTGGCGTGCAGCAGCTTCGGGAACAGCCATCTCGAGGTGTTCACCGCGAACCGTTCCGATGGTCTGCGGCACCGTTGGATCGTTCAGGGGTGGAGCGACTGGCACGGGATGGCCGCGCCGTGCGCCGTGCGGGCGATCGCGGTGGGCAGCCCGCGGGAGTTCGAGCAGAACCTCTGGCTGCTCGATCACGAGGGCGGGATCTGGGTGCGTAGCCTCGTGGTCGACCGCGAGACCTGTGCGCCCGTCGAGGACTGGTCGGCCTGGCAGCCCTGGCCTGCCCCGGCGGACGGCGTGACCGTCGTCGACCTGGCCGCCACGAACGCGCCGTGGGCTCAGCACTGCCTGCTTGCGGTCGACAGYCAGGGCCGAGCCTGGTGGAGGCCGTGGAACGCTCACGGCGGCTGGTCGAACTGGTGGGCGCTGCCGGACCCGCCCGAGGGCCTTGTCACGCTCCGGGCGGCGACGGGTGCCGTCGGCGTCGGCGCGCTCGACGGTCGAGGCGTCATCTGGCGCAGCCCGGGGCCCTACGCCCGCTCCTGGTACCGACCGCTGCCCGCGGAACAGCCGCCTGTCCGCGGGTTCGCCCTGCTGCCCGACGACGCGGTGGTCGTGCTGACCGGCGAGGGCGTGGAACTGCGCCCCGGGGGTATGCACACCGGCCCGCTCGCGCCCGCCCCCGCCGGCGACTACGTGGCGGTGGACGCGTCCTCCCGCTGGCCCGGGCATCTGGAACTGGTGCTCCGCGACCGTGAGGACCGGATCCTGCACACCTGGGCTCATCGATGGGACACCGGCTGGTGGGAATGGCACCCGGACTGGGCCGACCTGTCGGGATGACCCGACACGGACGGGCATCCCGGTCCGAGGCGGCCGGTGAACGGCGCGCTCCGGCGTCCTCACCGATGCCCGGCTGATGCCGGTGGACCCTGCCGTCGTGGGAGCGGATCTCAGCGGGTGGGGTAGATGTCGGTCTGTTCGGCCGCGTCGATCGACGACTTCTCCGGGGGCAGGAACCCGAGCTGGACGATCTGCCGGGGGGCGATCATGTCGAGGAGCCAGTCGGCCGCGACCCGGATCGTGTTGGTCCGTCCCGGCAGGGCGTGCAGATGGTAGCCGCGGGCCAGCGCGGCGGCGGGCAGGCCGGACAGGGTGACGCCGAGCGGGTTGGCGACCGCGGCGGTACCGCCGAGGTCGACGACGAAGCCGAGGTCACGGTGCCGGTAGGGCCTGGCGGTGCCGTGGCCGAGGGATGCCGCGACGGCACGGGCGGCCCCTGTCGCCTCGCGGACCGCGTGCTGCGCGGTCTGCGAGGCGGGCCGGCCGTCGTTGGTGCTGTCCGGGACCGCGGCGGCGTCACCGAGCGCGAACACGCCGTCGGCGTCGGGTACCTGGAACTCGCTGTCGACGACCAGCCGGCCTCGCGAGGTGGGCAGGCCAAGAGTGGAGATCAGCGGACTGGGGGTGATCCCAGCACACCAGACCACCGTGTGGGTCCGGATCATGTCACCGTTGGTGAGCCGGGCCCGGTCCGCCGCCACGTCCGACACGGACGTTCCCAGCCGGACGTCGACCTTCCGTGCGGCGAGCAGGTCCATGGCCCGGGTGGACAGGGCGGGCGGCAGTTCGGGCAGCACCCGGGGCGCCAGGTCCAGCAGGATCCAGCGGATGTCGTCGGGGGAGAGGCGGGGGTAGGCGTCGACCGCTCGGCGGGTGAACCGTGTCATCTGCGCGGCCAGTTCGGTCCCGGTGTAGCCGGCGCCGACGACCACGAACGTGCATCGCGCCCGGCGCCGGTCCGCGTCGGCGCAGGCGTCGGCCTGCTCCAGCTGGCGCAGCACATGGTCACGCAGGTAGACGGCTTCGGCCAGGTTCTTCAGGCCGAGCGCGTGGTCGGCCAGCCCTGGAATGTCCAGGGTGCGGGTCACCGCGCCGGGCGCCAGCACGAGCCGGTCCCAGCCCAGCGTCGTCCGCGACCCGTCGGCCCGGCGGATCGCCACCGTCCGGCCCGGCAGGTCGGCGTCGACGACGTGGCCGAGCAGCAGTGTGGTCCGCCGCAGCGCGGCCCTGGTCGCGACGGCGACGTGCCGGGGTTCCACCCCGCCGGCGCTCACCTGCGGCAACAGCGATGTGTACAGAAGGTGATCGATCGGTGATATGAGTGTGAGGTCGGCGGCGTCCGCCGGCAGGCGGCGTTCCAGATGCTGCAGCACCCCGAAACCGGCGAACCCGCTGCCGACCACCACCACCCGCGGCACCCGGGCCGCGGATTCGGCGGATTCGCCCGGTCCGCGGGCGGGCCGGGCCACGGTGCGCCCGCGCCGCCGAGACGGCGGCCCAGCTGAACGTCCACGCCACAAAGAGATCAGCTCGCCGTTCACCGTATCTTCCTCCGTTGCCCTTCCAGGCCGTCGTGGAAGCCGAGGTTCTCGGTAGTCCAGTTCCAGGCAGTCGGACGACCAAACCRCCGCGTCCCCCTGGTGGGCAAATGACAGTTTTACAAGAATTACGAAGAAACACAGAGTTGTGACACGAATGTACGGGCAGGCCGTTTCGGCGCGGGCGGTGACTGTCGTGATGGTTCATGGCAGTCACCGTTATGTCGTTCGGTGTTGTTCCGGCGCCCGCCGGGTAGCGGTCGGGTATGGCTGGTGGGGACGTTCCTGGCGACGGCCGGGCAGGGCGTGAGCCGCGCCGTGGCCCGCAGCCGCCTGGCCTGGGCCAGGGGCTGCGTGCCGACGAGCCGGCAGGCGAGGTGAGTCGGGAGGACGAGGCGGGTCGGGAGGAGCTGAGCCCGTGGCGGCCAGGGCGGTGACCCGTGCCGTGTCCGCCGGCCGGCACGAGGTGCGGATCCGCCGGCCCGACAAACCGCTGTTCCCGGACGGGACCACCAAGGCCGATCTCGCCGGCTACTACGAGCGGGTCGCCGGCACGATGCTGCCGCACCTGGCCGGCCGGCCGCTCAACCTGGAGCGCTACCCGGACGGCATCGACGGCGAGCGGATCGTCCAGCAGCGGGCCGGTAGGTACTTCCCCGACTGGATCCGCCGCGTCGCCGTCAGCAGGGAAGAAGCTGGTCAGGTCGAGCACGTGGTCGCCGAGGAGCCGGCGACCCTCGTCTACCTCGCCGGGCAGGCCTGCATCACCCTGCATCCGTGGCTGTCCCGCGCCGACCGGCTCGACCGGCCGGACCGCATGGTCATCGACCTCGACCCGGCCGACCAGCCGGATACCCCGACCAGCCCTGACGACCTTCGCCAGGTGGCGTCCGGGCTGGGTGAGCTGCTGCGTGATCTCGGCCTGCTCCCGTTCGTGATGACGACCGGCTCACGCGGCTACCACCTCGTGGTGCCGCTGCGGCGCGGCGCGGGCTTCGAGACGGTCCGCGGGTTCACGCGGGACGTCGCGCGGGTGGCGGTCGCGCGCGACCCGCGGCGGCTCACCATCGAGCAGCGTAAGGCCGCCCGGCACGGCCGGATCTACCTTGACGTCCAGCGCAACGCCTACGCCCACACCTCCGTCGCCCCCTACGCGGTACGGGCCCGTACCGGCGCCCCGGTCGCGACACCACTGACCTGGGAGGAACTCGCCGACCCGGCAATCCGGCCGGACGGCTGGACGCTGCGCAGCCTGCCCGACCGCCTGGAGCGAACCGGCGACCCGTGGCGCGACATCCACGCGCACGCCCACCCCCTCGGCCCCGCCCRTCACCGTCTGGACGCCCTCCTCACGGACATCTAGCGCGTCGGCCAAACAGCGCGAACCCCGTCCGTAACCATCCGCACAGACCATGATCGGCGCCGCTGGTAGGGGACGAGGCGCTCGCGGTGGGTTTGATCGAGTCGGCCCGCGCGGTGAACCAGCCACCGCATGCCAGGCTGTGCCGTAGCCTCGATTCATGACCAGCCCGACGACCGAGGCACGAGCGCTGCGTGCGGTGATCATCCGTCACCGTCCACAGGTTCAGGACGTGCTTGATCGGTACGGCGCGCGCAACCCACGGCTGTTCGGCTCTGTCGCCCGGGGCGACGCCACCGCCGCCAGCGACCTCGACGTGCTGGTCGACCTCGACCCCACGGGCGGTAACCCGTTGATGCGGCTGGCCGGGATCGCGGAGGAGTTGACCGCCCTGCTCGGCGTGCGGGTGGATGTCGTGGCAGAGCCGCTGCTGCGTGAACCGGTCGCGGCGACGGYTCGTGCCTGCCTTGTTCCGCTGTGAGCCGTGATCGTCGGCRGCATTGCCACGCTCATCGCCATCGCCTGCGTCGTGCTCTTCTTTGAGGATCCGTCGAATCCCGACTATCTCGAGCTCGATGCCGGCGGGCTGACCCTCCGGGGGCAGACACCCGGGCAAGGAGAATACCCACTCTCCTTGCCACTCTCAACGTATAGCGCACCGGGGGGCTTGCGGCAAGACCCGGGTCGTGCCGCAGAATCGCTGGCCGAGGCCAGAGCCTGCGGAAACGAGCCTGCGGAAACGGGGGTCACGACGTGCGTGTGCTGTTGTCGACGTATGACCACGCGGGATCGTCGAGGCCAGGAGCCGGAGCACCAGAACCCACAGGCCCTGGCGACCTGAACCGACAACGGCCACGGGATTCACGTCAGGCGGCGTGTCGCTCGTCATGGCCACCAGGTTCGTCACGCCGGTCCGGACGCCTTGCCGCGCGCAATGGTCGCAAGCGACCCCAGATCGGAGCTGATGCGTGAACCCCCTCACTACCAGCGCGTTCGACCTTCCCGACCGCCTCACCGCCAAGGCCGACCCGGCACTGGTCGCCGACGACGAGCGGCACTTCGCAGCCATCGCGGAAAGCCTCGAGCAGTCGATCGCCGACCTGYCCGACCGCCTCGATGCCGCGCGCAGGGCGCCCGGCGGCACCGGTCAGGAGGCGATGGACCGGGACATGGAGATCCACCGGCTGACCGCGCGCCTGCGTGCCCTGCGCCGCTTCGGTCTGGACCTGTGCCTCGGACGCATCGTCAGCACGGACAACCCCGAGCCGGTGTACGTCGGACGACTTGGCCTCTCGGACAGCGCGGGTCGTCGGCTGCTGCTCGACTGGCGCTCGCCGGCGGCCGAGCCGTTCTTCGGAGCGACCCACGCCAACCCGATGGGTCTGGCGAGCCGCCGCAGGTATCGCTGGACCCGCGGCCGGATCAGCGACTACTGGGACGAGGTGTTCACTGTGTTCGCCTCGGACGGGTTCGAAGGGCACGCCGCGCTCGACGACCAGTCCGCCTTCATCGCCAGCCTGGGCAGCAACCGGACGCCCCGGATGCGAGACGTGCTCGGCACCATCCAGGCCGACCAGGACGCCGTCATCCGCGCGGGCTCCGACGGCGCGCTCGTCGTCGACGGCGGTCCGGGTACGGGGAAGACCGTCGTCGCCCTGCACCGCACCGCCTATCTCCTCTACTCCGACCACCGCCTCGGTCACCGCCGGGGCGGCGTGCTGTTCGTCGGTCCGCACCAGCCCTACCTGGCCTACGTCGCCGACGTCCTGCCCAGCCTCGGCGAGGAGGGCGCGCAGACCTGCACCCTGCGGGACCTCGTCGCCGAGGGAGCCACGGCGACGATCGAGGCCGACCCGGCCGTGGCCCTCCTGAAGGCGTCCGCGGACCTGGTGACGGCGATCGAGACGGCCGTGAGGTTCTACGAGGAGCCGCCCACCAGGGGGACGACGGTCACGACCGACTGGTCCGACATCTGGTTGAGCGCCGACGACTGGGCCGAGGCGTTCGAAGCACCAGACCCCGGCACTCCGCACAACGAGGCGCGCGACCAGGTCTGGGAGGAACTACTCACGATCCTGACGGACAAACACGACGGCGACGACGTCCCGGCTGACCTGCTCCGCAAGTCGCTGCGGCGGAACAGGGAGCTGCTCACGGCCCTCAACCGGGCGTGGCCGCTGCTCGAAGCGGCCGACCTCGTCGCAGACCTGTGGTCGGTACCCGCCTACCTGCGCAGATGCGCTCCCTGGCTGCGCCCCGCCGAGGTTCAGCTGCTGCAGCGCGCGGACACCCAGGCCTGGACGGTGTCCGACCTGCCGTTCCTGGACGCGGCACGGCAGCGGCTCGGCGACCCGGAGGCGTCACGGCGCAGACGCCGGCGGGGCGCCGCTGTCGCCGCCGAACGCGAGCGCATGGCCAGGGCCGTCGACCACCTGCTCGAGGCCGACGACGACGGTGAAGGCGTGGTGACGATGCTGCGCGGACAGGACCTACGGGACGCCCTGGTCGACGAGGCCGCGCTGCCGAGCACCGACCCGGACCTGCTCGCTGGCCCGTTCGCGCACATCGTCGTGGACGAGGCTCAGGAACTGACCGACGCGGAATGGCAGATGCTGCTGCTGCGCTGCCCGTCCCGCAGCTTCACCATCGTCGGGGACCGCGCCCAGGCCAGGCACGGGTTCACCCAGTCGTGGCAGGAACGGCTCACCCGGGCCGGGCACGACCGGATCAACCTGGCTTCCCTGAGCATCAACTACCGGACGCCGGAAGAGGTCATGGCGGAAGCCGAGCCGGTCATCCGGGCCGTGCTCCCGGACGCCAACGTGCCGACCTCCATCCGCAGCGGCGGTGTCCCCGTCGTCCACGGATCCGCGTCGGATCTGGGCGCGATCCTCGACACCTGGCTCGCCGCGCACGCCGACGGGATCGCCTGCGTCATCGGCGATCCCACGTTCCAGGCGACGTCCCGCGTCCGGTCGCTGACCCCGGAGCTGTCGAAGGGGCTCGAGTTCGACCTGGTCGTCCTCATCGACCCAGAGGCGTTCGGCAACGGCATCGAAGGAGCGGTCGACCGCTACGTCGCGATGACCCGAACGACCCGGCAACTCGTCATCCTCACGAGCCCCTGACGCCGTCCAGGACAATATGATCGCCGTCTGGCGATTAGCAGGCGCTGTTGGGCRTGGGTGGGAACCGAACAGTCGGATGGCGGATTCGCGGTGATCGTCCCGAAAGCTGTTTGTTCCGGGACGATCACCGGTAGGTGGTGTGCGGGGAGCGGGGTTCGCTCATACGGTCATGAAATCATCATGATGAGCAGGTGTTGAGCATGCTCTGCAGCGCGGACTTCTCGCTGGCCTGCAGTTTCAGGCCCCAGTGGTATTTGGACCGGATCCACATCTTCGAGTAGGTGCACCGGTAGGCGGACAGTGGTGGCTGCCAGGTGGTGGGGTCCTGGTCGCCCTTGGCCTGGTTGACGTTGTCGGTGACGGCGATGAGCTGCGGGTAGTTCAGGTCGTTGGCAAAGGACTGCCGCTTGCTGGTGGTCCAGCTGTTGGCCCCGGACCGCCAGGCTTCGGCGAGCGGCACCACGTGGTCGATGTCGACGTCGGCCGGGTCGGACCAGGTGGCCCCGTCGTACGGGCTGTACCAGGAGCCGGAGGTCGGAGCACAGTTGCTGCCGACCGTCACGTTCGTGCCGTCGCGCTTGAGGACGGTCTCCCGGGTGTTACAGGTCCCGGAAATGGTGATCCAGTGGGGGAACAGGTCCCGGGAGTAGCCGGTCATGCTGCCCTCGGCGGCCACGGTCAGCGTGTTGAGTTCGGCCTGCGCGGTTGCTTTGCTGGGAATGTTGGGCGGGGTCGCCGACGCCGGGGTTGTCAGCGTCACCGACAATGCGACGGTGGTCAGGGCCGCGCTGGTCAGGACAACCCAGCGGCGACGTAAGCGGGCACGGGAACGGAACACGGCTCCTCCTCGCGGCGGGAAAATGAGCCTGTTAACCGTCCACTGGACAGATGATTATTCGGGTCTTGCTGTCTGACCGGCGAACGACGTCCACCGGAAGATTTCGGCCTGTCTGCCGTGGGTTTGTCGTCCGGTCAGCGGTTTGTCACCGGATAGTAGCCCGGAATGGGTTGCCGAGGTCGGGGAATGCACACAGGCCGACCGGTTGCCGTCCACGGCCCACCTGCAGGATTCCCGTGGATGCCCCCGACACCCCAGCCGGGTGTCGGGAGGGCCGGCACGGACGTTCCGTGTACAGCACGTTGGTGCCCCTCACCGAGCAGCCCGACGCCGACTTCACCGGCCGCACGCGCAGGCCCRCGCCGACTGGCCAACAACGGCATCCTGAACCTGGATTCTGGCCAGCCAGCCTCGCGCGTTCCCCTCTAACCGCGGGGTCTGAGCCGTCCGTTCGGTAGTTCGGGGGCGGGCAGGGTTTCCCTCCACTGGTTGGGGAAGCGTCCGTACCGGGACGGTTCGTTGCGCTCCTGGTGGGCGCGTTCGTGTTGCCACTGCGCCCGGTAGGCGACGATTTCCTCGAAAGTGCGTCCGATGAAGTTCCACCACATGATGATCTGTTCGCCGAGGGGCTCTCCGCCGAGCAGCAGCACCCGAGCCTGAGCGGTGCCGGAAACTTCGATCGTGAGCTGCTGGGAACCGGTGTCCTGGCAGACCAGCTGGCCCGGAGTTCCCGTGGCACCGGCGACGACCACCTCACCGGTGTCGACGAGAACGCCGTGCTCAAAGGCGGGATCAACGTCCAGGCGCAGCGTTGCGCCGGGCGGCAGGGTGATCTCCGCGCCGAGCAGCGGCGTATAGGTCCGCACCGGTGAGGTCTGACCGAGCAGGCTGCCCAGGAACACCAGCACCCGCGCCCCACCGTGGTCGAGAACCGGGGGCGCGTAGTTTTCGAATCCAGCGTCGACGAAACGGTGCTCGTCGGGCAGGGCCACCCACAACTGCACTCCRTGCAGCACCCTTGTGGCCGGTGTCGAGTACTCGGAGTGGGCGATGCCCGAACCGGCCGTCATCAGATTGAGTTCACCAGGTCGGATGTGGGCGTGCGCGCCGCTGGTGTCGCGGTGTTCGATCTCGCCGCTGAACAGCCACGACACGGTCTGCAGCCCGGTGTGCGGATGTCCGGCGACCTGCATCCCGCCGGTCGCGGAGACGTCGTCGGGGCCGTAGTGGTCGACGAAGCACCAGGCACCGATCAGCGACTTCGTGCGCTGCGGCAGGGTGCGGCGCACCGTCATCGCCCGCTGCCCACCCAGCGGGACGCTGCGCGGTTCGAGCACACGCCCGCGCACCGGTCCCTCGTCACCTCCGCTGACGCAGGTCAGCGCGGCCGGCGAGGTCTCCAGGGTGCTCATCGCACTCCCCACATGTCGCGGTCATGGTCGAAGCCGCGTGGCTCCGAGTGTAGCTGTGAGGCATAGTGGCGGCGTGCCTGACGAACCCACCAGCAGCACCAGCGGCGCGCTCGGTGACCCGCCCCAGCAGGACGTGTCGGTGACCAACGCGGCGCGGCAGCACCGCTACGAGATCAGCCTCGATGGCACCCGGGCCGGGTTCACCCAGTACCTGGATCGCGGCAACCAGCGGATCTTCTTCCATACCGAGATCGACGAGGCCTTCGCCGGGCTCGGGCTGGCCGGCAAGCTGATCTCCCAGGCGCTGACCGACACGCGCTCAACCGGTATGCGCGTCGTGGCGGTCTGCCCGTTCGTTGCCAGGTACCTCGAGAAGCACCACGACTTCGACGACATCACCGACCCGGTCACGCCGGAGGTGCTGGCCGCCGTGTAGGCGGGCAACACGTGACAACGCCGCGGATCTACCTCGACAAGCAGACACCGTCGGTATTCAAGGCCCTGCGGGCCACGGCCGCCGAGGTGCGAGCGCGCGCCGCCGAGGCAGGGCTGGCCCACATCACGCTGGAGCTGGTCAACCTGCGGGTCTCGCAGATCAACAGGTGCGCCTACTGCCTGGACCTGCACACCCACCTGGCGCTGCAGGCCGGGGAAACCACCCAGCGCCTTGCCGTACTGCCCGGTTGGCGCGACACGCAGCTGTTCAGCGAAACCGAACGCGCCGCCCTCGAGCTGGCGGAGGCCGTCACCCTGGTCGCCAGCGACCACCTCAGCGACGAAGAGTACGCGCGTGCCCGCGCGATCCTGTCCGACGACGAGATCTCCGTACTCCTCTGGGCCGCGATCACCATCAACGCCTTCAACCGGGTGTCGATCCTGTCCCGCCACGAGATCACCCGGCGCGACGTGCCACGCACACCATCTCAGTAGGCCCGACGTCGACCTGCCCCACCCRCACGCCATCACCCGCGGGCTCGGCCAGGAAATCCACGGGTGCGAGGAGCCCGCGCACGAGGGAGGATTGTGCGCAGGTACTACATGACGAGTCGCGGACCGTGGCCCCGATGCGCAACGCAACCTTAGGAGGAGTAGATGTCCGCCAGCGAAGTTGCAGAGCAGAAAGGTATCGACCACACCGCCATTCGCCCGTTTCGGGTCGGTTTTCCGGAGGCGGAGCTCGCCGAGCTGCGCAGGCGCATAAACGCGACCAGGTGGCCCGAGCGCGAGACCGTCACCGACGACTCGCAGGGCGTTCCGCTCGCGACGGTGCAGGAGCTCGCGCGCTACTGGGGGACAGACTACGAC
This sequence comes from Protofrankia sp. BMG5.30, assembly GCF_001983005.1. Taxonomy (NCBI): domain Bacteria; kingdom Bacillati; phylum Actinomycetota; class Actinomycetes; order Frankiales; family Frankiaceae; genus Protofrankia; species Protofrankia sp. BMG5.30. Next base: position 40,034 of record NZ_MOME01000020.1, read on the forward strand.
TGGCGCAGGTGCGAGGCGAAACTGAACGCCCTACCGCATTTCATGACCGAGATCGACGGGCTTGACATTCATTTCATTCACGTCCGCTCCCAGCACAAGAACGCCCTGCCGCTGATCGTCACACACGGGTGGCCCGGCTCGATCATCGAGCAGTTGAAGATCATCGAGCCGCTTACCAATCCCACCGCATATGGCGCGAGCGAGGCGGACGCGTTCCATCTGGTGATTCCCTCGTTGCCGGGCTACGGGTTCTCGGGCAAGCCGACCACCACCGGGTGGAATCCCGCCCGCATCGCACGTGCCTGGGTAGTGCTGATGAAGCGCCTCGGATACACTCGGTTTGTGGCGCAGGGCGGTGACTGGGGCGCGGCTGTCACGCAGGCGATGGGTGAGCAGGCAGCTCCGGAACTGCTCGGCATTCACTCCAACATGGCCGGTACCGCTCCAGCAGATCTTGCAAAGGCGTTCCAGCGCGGCGACCCGCCGCCATCGGATCTCTCTGCCGAGGAGAGCCGCGCATACGAGCAGTTGAGGAACTTCTATGCGATGCACGCGGCCTACGCACTCATCATGGCGACCCGCCCGCAGACGTTGTACGGACTGGCGGACTCACCCGTCGATCTGGCGGCGTTTGTTCTTGACCACGGCGACGGTACCGGCCAGCCCGGGCTCGTAGAACAGGTCGTTCAGGGACGCCCGCCGGGCGATCTTACACGAGACGACATCCTCGACAACATCACGCTCTACTGGCTGACGAACACCGGGGTTTCCTCGGCCCGTCTCTACTGGGAGAACAGGGCGGACTTCTTCGACGCCAAGAAAATCTCCGTTCCGTTTGCCATAAGCGTCTTTTCCGACGAGCTGTACCAGGCGCCACGGAGCTGGGCGGAGCGCGCGTATCCCCACAACCTCATTCATTACAACAAGCTCGACCGAGGTGGCCACTTCGCGGCCTGGGAACAGCCACAACTCTTTTCAGAAGAGATTCGCTCCGGCTTCAGGCCACTGCGCAGGGAGGCAGCATAGGAGCGGCCGCACTCGGCCCCGATCCACCGTCCCGACCATCTCTTCGGTCACCAGGGAACTTGCCTGTTCGAAGTGCGCCGGGACGGGCAGTTCCTGCGCAAGTTCGCCGGGAAGCTGCCCGTTCGGCCAGCTGCGGTGCGCCGTCCGACGAGCCGCCTCCTCGTCGGGGGCCCCAGCACACCTTCAGCACGCCGTGCCTGGGCTTGCCGCTGCCTCCGACGAACCCGAAGATCTTGATCAGGTCGGCGTCGGGCATGGTGGCGCAGGAGCCGTCGCCGATGCGCCCGGCCAGCTCCGTGGCCGCGGGGCCGAACCCGGAGACGAGGATGAGCGGGGGCTCGAGTCGTTCTGGGTCAGCGCACGGCGTCGCGGGCCCGGTCGATGATCGAGGCGACCGGGCCGACGGTCCACTGCGCCGCCGGTGACCCCGCGGTGGACGGGTGCGGATGGGTGGGTGCGATCTTCTCGGCGGTGCGTAGCCGGCGGCCCATGTGCTCGAGCTGGTCCTCGGTGCGGGCCGCGCGGACGCGTGGGAACTCCTCGCTCTCCTCGTGCTCGGCATGGCCGGCGACGGCCTGTTCGAACTCGGCCAGCTTCCGGTCGAACTCGCCGCTGTTGACGTCCATCTTCTCGAGCGTTTTGAGCACCCGGGTGGCCTCGTCCTCCTCCCGGTTGCGGGCCTCGGCGACGGCCCGGTCGATTTTCGCGGTCACCGGCCGCAGGACCATCTCCTCCGCCGTCTCATGGACCGCGAGCAACGCCCGCAGCTCGTCGAACGCCTGCCGCTTGTGCTCGCCCGTCGTGCTGCGCACATCGGCGAACAGGTCGCGGATGCGGGCGTGCTGGAGGAGCAGGACACCGACCACGTCATCGTCGGGCAGCTGGGCCGCACGGGCACGCTCGGCCTCGGCTTCACTCGTCGTCATGGGGACTCCTTGTCCTGGTGCCCCGTGCCGGATGCAGGGGCTTCGGTAGACAGATCTGGACGTGCCCCCGTGGCAACGCCCAAACCACCACCCGCGCGCCGGCTGCTCGCCGCTGTCCGCACTTCCCGACGGGCGGACGCCAGAAATCCGCGGCGGCGCGAGCCAGCCGCTGTCCGCCGTGATCCGTCGCGAGGGGCTGCGCCTGCTCCGGTGGCCTGCGCGGCTCGGCCGCGGGGGAGCGTAAGCGCGGCGACGACCAGCGCCGCCGCCGTCAGGCCGGCCGATACGAACAGGGTGAGCTGGCAGACGTCGGCGATCCGGTCGGCGGCCGCGGCCGCGCCGGTGACTGTCGGCAGTCCGCCTCCGGCGGCCACCACGCCGCGGCTGGCCAGGCCGGTGGCAAGCAGGACGGACGTCAGCGCGGTACCGATCACCGCGAGCACGAGTCGGCTGCGGGGGACTGCGGTCCACGGCGGTTTTCCTGGACGTCGACAACAACACACGCATGTATTTCGCTCCCCGCTCCGCGACGGCTCTCGTCGACGGTTCTTGTCGAATMTTCTTGAATCTTGTCGATTCTTCTTGAAAATCTTCTTGAAAAGCTTCTTGTGGGCAGTGTCGTGCTCGGAGCACGTCAGCGTGCCGAAGCGAGATTCTGAACCCTCACCCGGGTCTTGCCGCAAGCCCCCTATCTGCTATACATTCAGGTGGGAGGAAAAAATCTGGTCGCCTCCGGGGCCAGTCCTCCGCGAGTGCGGGAAGGTCGAAAGACAGCACCAGGACGGCATTGTCGGTCCCGCCCGATCACGTCACCGGTCCGGGTATTCGCTGTTCGACCCGGCTGGTACGACGCTGTGGATTGCGCCGTGATACCGTGCATCGCGACCTTTTGCGCGGACGTCACGGGAGCGTGACGGGGCGCCGGTGATCGCGCTGGCGGCGACATTGCCGGCGGCCAGGCCACACCGGCCTCGGGCTACCATCCCCACGATCACACCAGCCAGACCACCAAACCAGACCACCAAAATCGCCAATCGCCAACAGGATTGACATGGCAGACGGATGGCAGTGGGACAGCACCCTGTTCCAGGGAAGTGCGGCCTACTATGAGCGCGGCCGGCTGCCGTATGCTCCCCGCTTCGCCGAAACACTGGCCACAACCCTCAGCCTGGACGGTCGGGGCCGGCTCCTCGACGTGGGCTGCGGGCCGGGCACCGTKTCGCTCGCCATGGCGCGGTACTGCACCGAAGTGGTCGGCGTTGACCCCGATGAGGGCATGCTGGCCGAGGCCGAACGCCAGGCCACGCGGCGCGGGGTGGTCAACGCGCGGTGGGTGGCTGCCCGTGCCGAGGACTTGCCGGCCGGTCTGGGTGCGTTCCGGGTTGTGGTGTTCGCGCAGTCCTTCCACTGGACGGATCGCGACCGTGTCGCCGTCACCGTCCGGGACATGCTGGAGCCGGGAGGTGCCTTCGTCCACGTGAGCGACCACAAGAGCCCGCCCGCCGATCCCACGCCGCTGCCGCTGCCCTCTCCTCCCTACGCGGGGATCAGCCAGCTGGTCCGTCGATACCTGGGCCCGGTACGCCGCGCAGGACAGGGGATACTCGTCGACGGCACGCCGGATCGGGAGGACGCGGTCCTGGCAGGCGCCGGGTTCGAGAACGTCCAACGGCATGTCGTGCCTGCCGGGCAGGTGGTCCGCCGCGGCGCGGACGACATCGTGGCATGGGTGTTCTCCCGGTCCGACTCCGCCCCGCACCTGTTCGGCGACGGGCGCGACGACTTCGAACGGGACCTGCGCACGGTCCTGCGGCAAACGTCCCCCGACGGCCGCTTCGCCGAGCGTCTCCCGGCAACCGAAATCATGATCTGGCGGCGGCCGGACGGCGAGCGGAGACGGCACCGTCGCGACCGATAGTCAGACGGCCGCCCCTCTTCTATCGGGAGTCCTTCACCTTCCGGGCGAACCGCCCACCGACCGAGCGCGGGGGCCGTGCGCATCGTCCGGAGGTTCCGCCCGGTGCCTGACGCCTTGTGCCGACGCCGTCGACGAAGGGCGTGTCAGTGGTGGTGGCCGTGCCGGCCGAGAGTCTCCACGGGGGTCGCGCCGGGGCGGGTCCACTGCGGCACGGGGCGGCTGGTCGGGCCCCAGGTGGCGTTCCCGTCCGCGTCCGTGCGCCAGTACCAGCAGATCGGCGCGCCATGCCCACCGACTGGCGAGCCGGTTTGGGGGGCCTCGGGCCAGCCGGCGGGGTTGTCCTCCCACGCCTCGCGGCGGCCGTAGGGCGTCATGTCGAGCAGGCCGAGGGACCCGTTGACCGGCTCGTTGCCACGGCCCGTGGTGGAGTAGGTGAGGAACACGCGGTCGCCGTCGCGCAGAAAACAGGTGAGGGAACCCATGYTGCCGCCGACCGGCGCGTCCGCGTCGCGCACCGAGTACCAGGGCTGGGTGTAGCCCATGAACGCGACGTAGGAGGCCACCTCGTCCCACCGGCCCGTGGTCAGGATGGCGAACGAGACGCCGCGGGCGTTGAGGTAGACGGCGTCCTTCAGGTGCCAGGCCGTGGTGGTGCAGCCCTCGCACTGCCCCTGGTGCGGCGCGCCGTCGTACCACATGTGCTTGTAGACCACGAGCTCGTCGCGGCCGGAGAACAGGTCCAGGAACGGGACCGGGCCGTCAGGCCCGACGACCTCGACCGCCCCGTCGAGCTCCACCATCGGTAGCCGGCGGCGGGCCGCGGCGAGGGCGTCGCCCGCGCGGGTGTGGGCCTTCTCGCGGACCAGAAGCTCGTCACGGGCGGCCTGCCAGGTGGCCAGGTCAACGATGGGCGGGCGACCGGGCAGCGCGGTGGTCGGGTCGTCCGGCGTGGTTGTCATGGTGTCCTCCGTGGTGTCTCGTGCCGGGCAGCGTCGTCCGACGTCCTACGACGGTCACCAGAACAGACGCGCGACCCGGCCGGAACTCATCGCGGCAGGAGGCGCCCTCAGCCGAGCCTGCACGGACCACGTCGGGCTGACAAGTTCACAGACGCGCTCTCAGGGACGGTTGGTGGGGCGGTGGGACTCGAACCCACGACCGACGGATCATGAGCTGTCGTGTACTTCGTCCGCCTATGTCCGTTGACGTCCGCCAACGCAGGCCGGGTCAGTGCAGCGGGCCGACCAGCGCATATGAGCGCGATGCCGAGCTGGGACCGGTTGGTCTGCCGGACGTGGCAGTACTCGTACGGCCAGGCGTAGAGACCGGGCACTGCCCGGTGCAGAGTGCTGATATCCGCGGCTCGTCGAGATCGGCGGCGGCGTAGCGGTGCAGCAGGTCGATGCGTGTGGCGATAATGCCGTAGCCGAAGATGCGGGCAATGCGGTTCTCCTGGGTGAATACCGCGTCAATCGTCAGATCCTCCAAGGGAATTTGTCGGGGAGGACATTCTGGAGGGACAGAAAGAGGTCGGCTGACCGGGCACCGTCCTCCCTGGATGCGGCATTACCGGATGTGTCCGGCTTCCAATATGGCTTGGGTTGGTATGGCAGGACCGACAACGCCATGCGGTGGAGCGACACCGGCCCGCCGTTGCGGCTGTCGGCTGTCTTCGCCGAGCTCGCCCTGGCGGGCTGGGTCGCGGTTCGACGGTGTTTGTCGTGTCCTGATTCCRCTGGATGCAACAGATCCCTCTCGGTCCGTGCGCCGGGTGAATGTGGCGCGGTAGGCGCTGGGTGTGAGTCCGGTTCGTCTCGACAGGTGCTGGCGGAGGGAGTCGGTGGTGACGAGGCCGCTGAGCCGGGCGACCTGTTCCATGGGCAGGTCCGTGCTCTCCAGCAGTTCCCGCGCCCGGTTCACGCGTTGGTGGAGGAGCCATTGCAGCGGGCTGAGACCGGTCTCCGCGTGGAATCGACGCGTCAGGGTGCGGATGCTGGTGCGGGCATGGGCGGCGAGGGCCACGCGTGTGAGTGGTTCGTGCAGCCTTTCCAGTGCCCACTGGCGGGTGGCGGCCAGCGAGGTGCCGTTCTCGGGCGGCAGCGGCGATTCGATGAACTGCGCCTGCCCGCCGGGCCGCACCGGTGCCGCGACGACCAGTCGGGCGATGTGGTTGGCCACCGCGGCGCCGTAGTCGGTGCGCACCAGGTGCAGGCACAGGTCGATGCCGGCGGACAGCCCGGCGGAGGTCAGCACGTTGCCGTCCTCGACGTACAGCACGTCGGGGCGTAGGTCGACCCTGGGGAAGCGTCTGCGGAACTCGTCGGACTTGGCCCAGTAGGTGGTGGCGCTGCGGCCGTCGAGGAGTCCGGCCTGGGCGAGGACGAACGCTCCGGTGCAGATCGAGACGACGCGCCTGCCCGCGGCTGACGCGTGGCGCAGCGCCTCGAGGATGCGCGGGTCGATGTCCTCCCGGGCGCTGGTTCCGGTGACGATGACGGTGTCGGCGTCGTCGAGGGCCGCCAGCCCGTGGGGGACGGCGACCTCAAGGCTGCCGGTGGTGGYGACGGGTCCCGGCTGGACCGTGCAGATGCGCACTTCGTAGCCGGGGCGACCGTCCACGGTCATCTCACCGAGTACCAGTTCGGGGATTGACAGGTCGAACGTGGTGGCCGGGGGGACTGCGAGGACGGCGACCTGATGCATGGCCTGAACCTCCAGAAGTATGRCATTCAGGCCACTACCTTATGGCTCACTGCACGCGCAGGGTGGTGAGGACGCCGCCGCGGCCATCGGCCCGGTGGCCCCTACTCCACCTCCACGATCTGGGAGAGAACGCGTGTCCTTGCACGTCATCGTCGGTGCCGGAGCCACCGGATCAGCCACCGCCCGCCTGCTGGCCGACGCCGGTGAGCAGGTCCGTCTCATCACACGCCACGGTAGCGGRCCGGCGCACCCCAGGATCGAACGTGTCGCCGCTGACGCCACCAACACCACTCGGCTTGTCGAACTGGCCGCCGGAGCGGACGTGCTGTTCAACTGAGCCATGCCGCCGTACGACCAGTGGCCTGCCCTGTTCCCGCCTCTGGCCGCCGCGTTGCTGGCGGCGGTGGAACGCGCCGGTACGGACTACGTCATGCTCGGCAACACCTACGGTTACGGGCCGCTCGACGGCCCCGCCACCGAGGACCTGCCCATGGCGCCGACCAGCGAGAAGGGCCGTGTCCGGGCACAGATGTGGCACGACGCCCGCGCCGCTCACGACGCGGGCCGGGTACGCGTGACCGAGGTCCGCGCCAACGACTACCTTGGCGCCGGCGCCTACTCGCCGTTCACCCTGATGGTGGGGGCGCAGGTGCTGGCCGGTGTGCCTGCCTCGTATCCGGGCGACCTCGACGCGCCGCACAGCTGGTCCTACACCGGTGACGTGGCGCGCACGCTCATCGCCGCCGCCGGTCATGACGAATCCTGGGGGCGGGTCTGGCACGTGCCGTCCACGTCGCAGGCCGCGGTGCGCGAGCTGGCGGGCCGCCTTGCCGAGACGGCCGGTGTGCCCACCCCCCGGCTCCAGCGCATGACCCTGCGGGAACTCCAGGACATCGGGCGCACCGACCCTGTCATGGCGGAGGTTCCCGAGATGCTGTACCTGTACGACCGTCCCAACATCCTCGACGCGTCGTCGGCGGTGAAGACCCTGGGCGTAACGTCCACGCCGCTTGATGACGTCCTGGCCGAAATGGCCGCGGAGCATGCCCGATCCACGCGCTGACGGCTTGGCCATCTCTGGGCGGGACGGTCAAGGTCGTCGTCTGGTGGGTTTGGTGGACAGAAGGGGAATCGCGGCGTGAACGCGGTGGCAGAGCAGGCGGACGGGGCCGGGGACACTCCGGCGTTCGACGGGGGCCAGGCCGCCGTCCGCCTGGCCGGCCTGCACAAGATGTTCGGGGAGTACGCCGCGGTCAGACATGTTGATCTCACCGTCGCCGCCGGGTCGTTCCACGGGCTCGTCGGACCGAACGGCGCGGGCAAGACCACCGTCCTGTCGATGGCGGTCGGGCTGTTGCGACCCGAYGGGGGACAGGCGCTGGTCTTCGGCGTCGACGTGTGGAAGGACCCGCTGCGCGCGCGTCAGCTCATGGGCGTGCTGCCGGACGGGCTGGCGCTGCCCGAGCGGCTGACCGGCCGTGAGCTGCTGACCTACGTGGGCAGGTTGCGCGGGCTCGACGCCGGAACGGTGACCGCGCGTGTCGACGAACTGCTCGCTGTGATGGAGCTCGACGGGGATGTCGAGCGCACCCTGGTCGTGGACTACTCGACGGGTATGCGCAAGAAGATCGGCCTGGCCACGGCGCTGCTGCACGGGCCGAAACTGCTCGTCCTCGACGAGCCGTTCGAGGCGGTCGACCCGGTATCGGCGGCGACGCTCAAGCGCCTGCTCGTCCGGTTCGTCGCGGCAGGCGGTTCGGTCCTGCTGTCCAGCCACGTGATGGCGCTGGTCGAGCAGCTGTGCGACACGGTCGCGGTCATGGCCAAGGGCCGGGTGGTCGCCGCAGGCCCGCTCGACGACGTGCGCGGCGGCCGGTCACTCGAGGAGACGTTCGTGGACCTGGTCGGCGTCGAGATCGGCGGCGGGGAAGGCCTGTCGTGGTTGGTGTCCTGATCCGCATGAAGCTGGCGATCCTGCGCCACTCGATCACCGGCACGCGGGCCACCTGGATGCTGACCGGCGGACTCGTCGGTCTCGGCCTGGCCATCGGCACGATCGCGGTCGCCGCCCTCGACTTCGACCAGCCGACCGCGCTGATGGACCTGCTCGCGGTCATGTTCGCCATCTGGATGTTCGGCTGGATGCTCGGTCCCGCGTTCGGTGGCGAACCGGTGCTGCGGGCCGAACACTTCGCCCTCGAGCCGATCCCCCGCGGCAGGCTGGCCCTTGGCCTGCTCGCCGCGGCCTGTGTCGGCATCACGACGGCGGTCACCTTCACCGCGTTCACCGCGATGGTCGTCTTCGCGGCCCGACTAGGCACCGTGTCGGTGATCGTGTCGATTCCAGCGCTGTTCCTGCAGGTCACCCTGGTCGTGCTGCTGTCGCGTCTGACCGCGCGGCTGTTCGGCGCGCTCGCGCGTTCGCGCACGGGCGGCGCCGTCACGGCGGTCATCACCGCGGCGATGCTCGTGCTGAGCCAGTCCGGTTGGATCGCGTTCACCGCCCTGGACGCCATCCTCAGCACCGGCTTCTCGCACGGCTTCTCGATGGTCGTGCGTTCCTTCCCGTCGAGCTGGGGCCTGCTGGCCGTCGAGGCTGCCGCCCGCAGCCACTGGATGTGGACCGTCGGCCCCCTGGTCGCGCTGGCGGTACTGGTCGTCGTGCTGCTGGCCCTGTGGTCGCGCCTGCTCGGCCCGCCGCGGCTGGCCCGCGCCGTGGTGCGCGGGTCATCTCGTGCGCCCGCACGCGAACGTGGCGCGACCGGCGCGGTGTACGTCAAGGAGATGCGCACCTGGCTGCGTGACCCCCTGCGTGTGCAGAGCCTGGTCGTCGCCCCCGCCTTCGCGATCCTCAGCGGTGTGCTGCCGTTGCTGTTCGATTCGACGGTGTTCCTGCCGTTCGTCGGTGCGCTCACCGCGCTCATGGGTGCGGTGAGCAGCGCAAATCTGTACGGGCAGGACGGCACGGCACTGTGGCTGACCCTGCTGGTGCCTGCCTCGGAAGAAGCCGACGTGCGCGGCAGGCAGTGGGCCTGGCTGACCCTGTTCGGGCCGTTGTCGCTGGTCCTGACCGTGGTCGGAACCGCCATGCACGGCTGTCTGTGGCCGTGGGCGCTGGCCGCCACCACAGCGGCGCTCGGCGCGGGTGCTGGCCTGCTGCCGGTCGTCGCGACAGATCAGCTCGTGCCCGGCCCCGACCCGCACCTCAACAGGAACTCGCCTTTGGACCGCGGTGACGTCACCGGCCAGGCGTTCGTGATGATGTTCCTGGTACTGGTCCTCACCRCACCCGCCCTCGGCACGGTCCTCGCGGGCGACAGGCTCGGCGAGCCGCTGCTGGCCTGGGCGGGCGTGGCGGTCGCGGCGCTGACCGGGGTGCTCTCGTTCGCGCTGCTGGGCAGGACCGCCGCCCGCCGGCTGCGCACGCGCGGGCCTGAGCTGCTGTACCTGATGCGCGTCGGCAAAGACCAGGACGAACAGGTCGGCGAGGGTGCCACTCTGCTCAAGGTCATGCCGCGCGCCGGGCGCAGCCTGCTGTGGACCAGCTTCATCATCGGATGCATCGCGCTGTTTCCGCAGGCCCTGGTGCCCATCGGCATGAAACTCGGTGGCGGCGTCGCCAAGGTGTGGTTCCTCGCGCTGTACATGCCACCGGACCTGCAGTGGCCCACCATCGCGGTAATGCTTCTGCTCGGCCTGGCCGCGTTCGGCCTGGCGGGCTGGATCTATGTGACCGAGGCGAAGCGGCTGCGGGAGAAGGTGGCCCGCCAGGCCGAGGAACACCGGCTCCACACCGCCGAACCAGCCACCGCCGAACCGGCCACCGGTATCTGATCCGTCCGCCATGAGCACTGGTCGAAGGTGGAGTCGATGTACATGTATATAGAAGCCATGTACACTATTTTTCGTGCCAGAGTCACACGAGGTCCCGCCCACGGGTTTGGTGTGGCGGTTGTCGATGCGGTGGCGGTCGGCGATCGACCGGGCCATCGCGCCGTTGGGGCTGACCCACGCGCAATACGCCGTCGTGGCACCGCTGCTCAGCATGGAGCGGGCCGGCCGACGGCCGAGCCAGCGGCAGCTTGCCGACGTCACCGGGCTCGAGCCGCTCTACGTCTCGAAACTGGCGCGGGCGCTCGAGCGGGCCGGGCTGCTCGAGCGCACCGGCAATCCGGACGACACCCGGGCGGTGCAGCTCGCCCTCACCGACCGAGGGCGCGAGGTCGCGACCCGCGCCGTCGAACAGGTATGCGGACTGCAGGACGAACTGACCGCGCCGCTCGGCGGTCTGCGCAGCCCGGCGACCCAGGCGTTGATCGAGTCCCTGCGAACCTTGCTCGAAGCACCGGCGCTCGAAGCACCGGCGTCCCCCGACAAGCCAGCTCCACCCGACGGCGCGCCTTTTCCCGCGCCCCAGACAGGAGAACACCGATGACCCAGACCCCTACCCTCACCGGCCAGGACATCGGGCAGGCGGAGAAGGCCACCCGAGCGGTCCTGAACCGACTACTGGACGAGACCGGCACTTCGTTCCACGACTGGGTGATCCTCAACGTCCTCGGCACCAACGGTTCGACCCTCGACCAGGACAAGGTGGTGGGCCGCGTCGTCCACACTCTGAAGATCGACGGACCGGCCGTGCGTGACGCTCTCACCGCGCTCGTCGGCCAGGGGTTGGTCAGCCGCACGCCGTCCGACGCACACGGCCCGGAGATCACGCTCACGCCGGCCGGCACCGCTCGTTTCCAGCAGGTGCGAGAAGGYATCGGACGGATCACCCAGCGCCTCTACGGTGGCCTTCCGACCGAGGAACTGGCCATCGCCCGCCGCGTGCTCGCCACCGTGACCGAACGCGCCAACGCCGAACTTGCCAGATGAACGCAGCAAATGTCGGCCTTCGGATCCGGGGGCAGGGCCAGGTGATCGTCCCTGACTGTCCACAGTTCACTAATTTTGATCTTGTGATGTGGGGCGGTGCGTCCTCGTCATACGTACTCTGCGTCAGGATCTCGACCAGTCTCCGGAGCATGCTGAAGTGCTCCGCGGGGCGGCTCATCCAGTCCGTCAGTTCGCGTGCACTGTGAAGCTGATTGCTTTCTTAGAGTTAATGGCCGGACGGTTGACTCTCCATATTGGTTAACCTATTTACACGGTGCGACATCGCTTCGCACCCCTTCCTGGCACTACGGGAAGGACTGGGCGAAGGCGGTGTAGGTGGGGGTGCCGGCCTGGTGGTCGAGGACGGCGAACACGACGTGGTCGAACCATGGGTTGTGGTGCAGGTGGGTGGCGAAGGCGGTGGCGACGGTTGCCGGATTGTTGCCGAAGACGCCGCAGCCCCAGGCGCCGAGGATCAGGCGGCGGTATCCGTGGTGGGCGGCCACGGTCAGCACGCGGCCGGCGCGCCGGTGCAGGACGGTCGTGACGGCGGAGGCGCGTGCGGGCTGGGTGTGCAAGGAGCGCGGTCCGGTTGGGGGCGGCGGCGGTCCGGACAACGCCGCGTCCGTCGCCGTGGTCAAACGGGCTGGTTTCTCCTACGAGGGCCGTATCCGCGACCACGTCCACACCAACGGGGTGTGGCGCGACAGCCTGCTCTACTCCGTCCTGGAACACGAATGGCCACACGACCCCGCATCACCGGCATCGTCATCCGACGCCGTTTCCTAAATATGTAGATCCGTGGCGTGTCTGGCGCCGACGGAAACATCCACGAGCAGACTGAGGACGAACTGGTGGCTGACACAGCCTTGGATTCGCATGCCGCGAAACTGCGGAACAGCCTCGCCGACGAGCTCGTCGCCGACGGTTCGATCGTCTCGGAGGAAATCGAGTTGGCTGTCCGGACCGTGCCGCGCCACCTGTTCGCGCCGGACGTCCCCCTTGAGGATGCGTATGCGAACGACATCGTGCCGACCAAGCGCGACGAGCACGGCATCACGATCAGCTCGATCTTCGTCCCGTGATCGTCGCAGAACCCGTTCTCGCATACGTGACCAGTGGCGAGTGTGTTGACAGCGGGCAGCGTCCGGTCCAGGTGGTGGCGGACCTGTTTCGGTATTCCCAGCGGCATGTAGGCGGTGGCCGCGTTGTTTGCCGCCTGCGTCTCGCTGTAGCAGTCGGAACCGATGCTGGACGCGATCCCCGGCGGCACCCCGGCCAGCAGGCGCCAGGATGGGACCGAGGCCATCGGTTACCGGCGACGGGCTGGTCCCTGCTGACGAGCCGGCGAGCGTCGCCTCGAACCGCGGGTGGGCGTCGTCACCGGCCAGGTCGAGATCCCGGTTGAGGATCTCCTGGGTCTCGTCCCGCAGCCGGATCCGTTCACCGCGCCGCTTCCAGTTGGAGACGGAGGCGACGGTGACACCCAGGTGGGCGGCGAAAGCGCGCACGCTCATCCGTCGTGCCTCACGCAGCGCCCGGGTCTCCCGACCCGACCACCTCGCCACCGCCACCGCTCCGGTGCCTGTCTCAGCCGGCCGCCACCGCCACGATTTTCTTCTTCCGACCCGCGCTACGCTGCTGTGTCGTGCGGGAGACGCGCCTTGATACTGCTCGGATCCGGGCGGTTCGCGGGGTGATCGACCCGGTTTTTCTCGATACTCCGCTGTACCGCTGTGAGGCGGTGGAGCCCGATCTCGGGTGYGCGGTGAGCATCAAACTCGAAACGGCGAATCCGGTCCGCAGCTTCAAGGCCCGCGGCGCCGAGGTGGTCGCGAGCCTGCTCGCCGGCAATGGCTCGCGGGCCGTGGTGTGCGCCAGCGCGGGCAATCTTGGCCAGGCGCTGGCCTGGTCCGGTCGCGGCCGGGGGCTCGACGTCACCGTCGTGGCATCCCGCTTCGCGCCCGCGGTCAAGCTTGATCGTATCCGTGCGTTGGACGCCAGGGTGGAGCTGGTGGACGGCGACTTCGAGATGGCTCGTGCGCGGGCGGCGGCCGTCGCGCGGTACGACGGCATCCGGCTGGTCGAGGACAGCCTGGACATCGAGACCTGCGAGGGCGCGGCGACCATCGGCCTGGAACTGGTGGACACCGTGCCGTCGTTCGACTGGTCAGCGGGATCCGTGAGGCGGTCGACGGGCCACCTGCCGCGGATGGGGTCTTCGCGTCGTACGCGGATCCGGACTGCGTGCGTGACCGGGCCGGTTATCGTCGGGTGCCGTGGATGAGCCGCCGGTATTCGTGGGGTCCTCCGACATCGCTGTCGTCCTCGGCCTGACCCGGCAGGCCGTCGACCGTCGGCTGCGGATTGATCCCGTCGCTCCCGCGCCGGCTGCGACGGTCAATCGCACCCGGGCCTGGGGTGGTACCCGGGTGTGGTGGCGTGCGGACATCGACCGCTGGCTCGGCGGCGCCGATCCGGACCGCTGGACGTCTCTACCCGGCCAGGCCCCCTGAGCCCAGGCGACCGCGGCACTTTCGCGTCAGTACACCGACGGCAGGTTCGAACGGGCCCATTCCTGTTCAGCCTCCGAACCCTCCGGTGGTGGCACCAGTCCGTTGATGAGCCAAAGATCCCGGCTCGTCTCGTCGGCGTGGAACTCCCAGTGCACTCCCGGGATCTTGGCCATGAATGGGTTCAGGATCCGCCCGATCCATGCCGAGGTTCGCTGGCGAGCCGCTTCGTCGGGGTTGGTGCGCGCTATGTGATCGATGGAGACCCGGACAGCCGGCGTCCCGGGTTCCCCGCCAACGTAGAAGTTGGAGGCCGAGGTCTCGTTGAACACCACGACGACGTAGAACCTCGGCAGTCCGAACTGCGCGTAGTGGTCGGTGACGGACTCGGCCAGTCTCGCCTTGTCCTCGTCAGTGAAGATCCCTTCGGTATGGTCGATCCTCCAGAGTGGCATGGATGCCGGCCTTTCCTTCGTTGGGTGGTACGTGCCGGTGGCGGTCAGGGTGCGAACATCAGTTCGTGAACGTCCGCTGACAGGGAAGCCCTGGTGCGTATGCTGATCTCGTCGACGAGCGCGGCACCGAGGCCGCGCCGTCCGCCCGTCACCATGGCAGTACATCCTTCGATTGCAACCACATCACCCTCCTGGCTAACGATATCGTTAGTCAGGGTAGCGAAGGCCGGATCCAGCGGCAAGGGTCGGTAGCGTGAGGCGCATGGCGATGAGGCTCGTAGGTCCGCTTCAGGATCGCGATGCGTGGGCAGCCGACGCGTGCTCCGCGGCCAGGACCCTCGACATCCTCGCTACCAAGGCATCGTTCCTGGTCGTTCGGGAGCTCTTCTACGVCACCACGCGGTTCGACGACTTCGTACGCCGCGTCGGCACCTCTGCCCCGACCATCGCCCGAGCGCTCTCCCGCCTCGAGGACGCCGGCGTGATCGCCCRCACCCCGTATCGCACCGACGGACACCGCGCCCGCGACGAGTACCGTCTGACGGAAGCCGGCGAGGAACTGTTACCAGTGATCATGGCGCTTATCCAGTGGGGTGACGCTCACCTACAACCGGACGGACCGCCGCTCCGATTTCACGACGTCACCACCCAGCAGCAGGTGCGTGTCGCCCTCGTCGCAACACCCGACACACCCCAGCTCGAATCTCGGCAGATCCAGGTGGCAGTACACAGCCCTGCCGGACGCGCGAACTCCTAGACCCCGACTTCACACGTACCTCCCTCGAACGGCCCGAAGGAGTCGCGCTGGCCGCTGCCCCCTCGGAGGCAGATGCCGAGATCGGCGCCGTACCGACATCTGGGCCCCCGGCCTGCCCGGCTCGGGCTCCGCGCCGGGCGGCCCGTGGGGCAATGAAGCGGGCTGTCGTTCCCGCCACCGCGGGCCGCGACGTCGACCACATCGACGGGGAGCACAGGCGGCGGGAGCCGATGATCGGCTGTCCCTCCCGCGCGCTCATAGCCGTGCGCCGGGGTCAGCCGATCATCGCCGCGCGGCGGTCGTGACCGGCCTGGCCGTCCCGGCGCCCGCGTCCCCGCGCTCGCCGGCTGGCACCCAGCGCGCGATCCCTGGCTCCCGCGCCGTGCTTGAGGCCGAGATGCCGAGCGGGTTTCGGTACTCGCATTGTTGCGTGGTGTCCGACCTCGCCTCTGGACTAGCCGAGTTGG
Organism: Protofrankia sp. BMG5.30; assembly: GCF_001983005.1. NCBI lineage: Bacteria > Bacillati > Actinomycetota > Actinomycetes > Frankiales > Frankiaceae > Protofrankia > Protofrankia sp. BMG5.30. The sequence goes on from NZ_MOME01000020.1 coordinate 55,677, forward strand.
TCGGTGCCACTATGGATGTCAGACACATCGTGCTGACAGCCGGGTTCTGGATGAGACTTGGCCGTCCGGGGGAGGCTGTGGTGGTGTTTGCTGACGAGTACGCGGAGGTCCTCTCCGTCTCCGGTATTCCGGTGGTTGCCGCCGCTATTCCTGACGAGGAGTCGGTCCAGCGTTCGCTGGACAGCGCCACGGACTGGTTCTTCTCCCTTGCCACCGCGGTGCGCGAGGGATTTGACGAGACCAGCGGCGAAAATCGTGCCTGTTTTTATCCTCGCATTGCCGGAGATCAACGCGGTGTCGAATATATCCAGCTTACTTAAAACGTTCAACAACAGTTCGGGGCTGACTCTCTCGCGGATGCTGGATATATGCCGGGAAGGACTCGATCAGGTGGGCTCAGGTGAAATCGCATGAGAAGTGAATGGTCCCATGTCCCGGGATGCTTTCACGTTCTTCTTCACCAACGAGGTTGGCGCGACCGTGGACGCCGCGATTGACGACCCGAATCAGCTCGAGGCGGACGGCGTGCGGACCGTGGTCGACTGGTGGAAGGGTCTGGGCCCGGCGAGTAGAGCCCTCGTCACGGTCGTGGCCGGGCTCGGTGGCAGCATCTCCTCCGCGGTACTCGGCAGGATTCTCACCCCGGCTGTCGGGGAGTYCATCGCTGTCTGTCTGTCTGATCGGGCTGTTGGGTGGGGCGTCGTGGGTGCTGTCGATAAAGTCCTTCGCGTACTGCGTTGACCGGATATAGGAGCGGGCGATGGCCGCCGTGCAGAGAAAAGTGCCCTTCCAGGACGGGATGGCGTTGGGGGTTGGCATCAACGACCTGAACGGGGCCATTGGAGCGGTCCAAGCCGTGACCTTCGCAGACGTAGAGTCTCCGACGGGGGATCTCGGGGCGGAGATCGAATACGAAACCCGGCTGATCAACTCCAGTGAGCAGCTGATGTCGTCGCTCGGCGTCACCGTGAGCGCGGAGGGGCGGTACGGGCTCTTCCAGTCGGAGRGTAAGTTCGACTTCGCTGAGAGATCTCGCTTCAACTCGCAGTCAACCTTCCTGGTGGCGCGTACCTACATGACCACCGGTTTCCAGCGCATCGTTAACCCGCAGCCGACTGACGACGCGAAGGCGCTCGTTGCCGACGGGCGCACCGACCGGTTCCGGGAGAGATACGGCGATCTCTTCATCAACGGAATCCGCAGCGGCGGCGAGTATCTCGCTGTCATCTCCATCACCTCGCAACGGACTGAAGACCAGTCGAAGCTTGCCGTCTCGCTTAAGGCGTCCTTCGACGGGATCGCCGCGGGCGGCTCGGTCGACGCCAGCCTCAAGAAAGAGATTGAGGAGATCCGGTCGCGCTCTGAGGTGCGCGTATCGACCTATCAACGCGGAGGTACCGGCGATCAGGTCAGCTACACTGCGACACTTGACCAGGTGAACCAGCGGCTGGCGACATTTCYCATCGCTGTCGAGCAGGCGCCCAAGGCGATCTACGTCCTGGCCACTCCTTACTCGTCATTGATCTTTCCGAGTGAGCCGTCGTGGTTTGATCTCAGACGACAGCAGGAGGTCCTTCAGGACGGGCTCCGCAAGCGGTTGCAGCTCCTCACGTTACGCAACGACATCGAGCTGGTGCTACTGCACCCTGAGTATTTTCAGGACCCGCCGACCAGCGCCATCCTGTCCGGATGGAGCGCTGAGGTGACCCGTCTCATCAACGCGCTTGACGACCATGTCTCGCGGGTGGTGGACAGCGTCGAGGCAGCCGAGTTCTTCGCGCTTGCTCTGCCGGACGGCCTCCGGCTTCCGCAGCGTCAGAGGAACTCGGGTGTGGGAGCGGTTGAGGCGTTCCTACATGCCGACTACCTCGACGAATGGCAGGGTATCCCCGGCCGGTCACAGAAGTTTCCGCCAGGCTGGTACGACGACGCGCGCGGCCAGATGGGTGGCGTGGGGAACGACTCGATCAGTGCCTTCAAGGTGCCGGAAGGGCTCGTCGTGCGCTGTTACGAGCATGCCTGGTTCCAGGGCCGATTTATCGACTTCGCTCAGGACACGCCCACGGTCCCGATGGAGTGGAATGACACCATCTCGTCTCTGGTTGTGTACGAGGCGGGTGGGGCGGCGCCGTTCATCGACTACGTGGTGGCACTCGACTTCGCGTGGGGACGCCCGCTGTTTCTCAAGCCGGGCCGTTACGACGACCTGAGCAAGACGGYGCTCGGCACGGCCACTATCAGTGTCGTGCTGGTGCCCCGCGGTCTCGTCGTCCGTCTCTTCGACCAGGTTGGCCTGCAGGGCGAGCGCCTGGAGCTGGTGGCCGACACACTCGATCTCGGGTTGTGGAACAACCGAGCGGCATCCCTGGAAGTCCTCCTCGAGTCAACGGCTCCCGTGGGCTGAACCCAGACCCCGGCCTCAGTCGAGCGCGCGACAACGTCCTGCGGGGTGCCAGAGGTCGGCCTGGACCTGTGACCTGGGCGGATGTGACAGCGTGGCTGGTGGACCACCCGGCAGATCCGGCGCCTTCTGATGGGCCTCGGTGATCGGCTGGCCGATTTCCGGGTCCTGCTCCGTGACCGGGCCGGACAGTTCACCGCGTCCTTCGACGCGGTCCTCGCCGATGCCGGCATCGAAGCAGTCACGATGCCACCCCGGACTCCCCGGGCGAACGCCTACGCGGAACGCTCCGTCCGCACGGTCCGGACCGAGGCCACCGACCGGATGCTGATCTTCGGTGCACGGCACCTGCGTACTGTTCCGGCCGGGTACGCGCGGCACTACAACGGACAACGCCCCCACCGYGGCCTCCACCTCCGACCGCCCCGGCCCGAGCACCCGATCAGCGACGTCACGATGAAACACGTCAAACGCCGACCCGTCCTCGGCGGCATGATCAACGAATACGAACGAGTCGCCTAAAAGACCAGGTCAACGGCCACCCGGCGGCGCGGCGGCAACGCCGTCTCCTCCGCGGCGCGGCGAGCTTCCTCGCCGAGACCGTCGGCGCGGCCCGCGACGCTGGCGCCACCGGGATCATCGTCGCCCGCGGCGACGCAGGCTTCTACACCGCCGACGTCGTCGCCACCGCCCGCCGCCAGGGCGTCTTCTTCTCGATCACCACCCCGCAGAACACCGCGATCCACGCCGCCTGCGCGAACATCGACGAGACGGCGTGGACGCCGATCCGCTACCCCCGGGCGATCTGGGACGAGGACCTGAACGCATGGATCTCGGATGCCGAGATCGCCGAGACCACCTACACCGCTTTCGCCCACACGAAGTCCCCGGTCACCGCCCGCCTCATCGTCCGCCGCATCAAGGCCCTCAACCGCAAGGCCAGCCCCGGCCAGGGCGCACTGTTCCCGACCTGGCGCTACCACGCCGTGTTCACCGACAGCCCGTTCACCCCGCCCCAGGCCGAGGACCAGCACCGCGACCACGCGATCATCGAACAGGTCAACGCCGACCTGATCAACGGCCCCCTCGCCCAAATGTCGCTACAGATCGGCCGGAATGGTCGCGAAAGCCGATCGGTGCATCCAGGCTGAGAGCACGTTTTGCTCGGGGGTGCCTGTGGTGGTCAGAAAGGCAGGTGTGCCACCCACAGGTCCTCTACCGGCCATCGCCGTGCCCAGTCCGCCGTCGCGAGCTCATAGTAAGGGTGGTCCCTTGCTTTGGGCGGTGCGTGGAGCTCATGAAGAGCGTCGACGGTGAAGCCGGAGGAACGCAAGATACGGATCCACTCGCCATGGCCGGGGTGGAACTCGACCCCGCCGCCTGCCAGCTGCATCCGGTACATCGTGGGTTGAGGCCGTAGCAGCCGCTCCTGGGCGAGTCCCTCGCCGTCGGGTACGCAGAGAGCGACCAAGACGCTGTTGGTGAGGAAGACGAGCCTGCCGCCCGGCCGTAGGAGCCGTGCGGCCTCAGGCACCCAGCGTGCGGGGTCGCACCACAGGCTGGCCCCGTACTCGGAGATGGCGAGGTCGAAACCGCCGCCGGCCAACGGTACGTCGGCGGCGTCGGCCTCGATGAGCGGGAACGAGATGCCGAAACGCTCTTGGCAGCGGCGCGCGGTGTCGAGTTGGGACGGGGTCACGTCCAGGCCGACCGGCCGGGCGCCCCGGCGGGCCAGCCAGGCCGAGAAGTAGGCGGTGCCGCAGCCGAGCTCCACCACGTCTAAGCCATCGACGTCCCCGAGCACGCCCAGGTCGACCTCCGGCACGTCCCAGGCGATCTCCTCGGCGGCCCACGCACGCTCAGCGCTCTGGTCGGTGTACTTGACGTTCGTGCGGGTCCACACCTCCCGGTTAGCCGCAGCGTCGCCGGATGCTGTGGGTCGAGTGTCAGCCACTGGTTAACCACCACCGTTTCGTCCGAGGCAGGCAGCCACCCCGGAACCTGTCAACATCATCGAGGTGGAATCTTGTGAAAATTACTGACTGGTCTGTTCTGTGTCATCGGCTGGTTGCTCGGGCGCTGTCGGCGGTGGGTTGATCCAGGCAGGCTGGGGGAGCGCGGGCGGGCTCGGTGGCCGGCGGACGAACGGCCGGTGTTCACCGCGATCGTGTACGTGTTGACGTCGGGCTGTGCGTGGCGGCATCTGCCCGCGGAGTTCGGGGAGTCGACCCGGACCGCGCATCGCCGGTTCCAGGCGTGGACGCGGGCGGGGATCTGGCCGAAGCTGCACCGGCTGGCGCTCGACGCGCACGGCGCTGCCGGGGAGGTGGACTGGTCCTCGGCGATCGTGGACGCGRCGAGTCTGCGGGCGAAAAGGTAACGGGGGCTCGCTGACCGGGCCGAACCCGGTCGACCGCGGCAAGAAAGGCTCGAAGATCCATATTCTGCCGGACGGGAACGGGCTCCCGCTCGTCGTTGCCGTGTCCGCCGCGAACCTCAACGACCATCAGGCTCTCATACCGCTCGTGGACGACCTCCGCGGTGGCATACTGGCGGAACGCTTGCCGCTGCTGGTTGCCATCGACGTCACCTCCGCCGTCGACGTGCCGGCCGAGTCGGGTAGTGCCGCTCGGCGACCCGACCCGCCTTCCTCTGGTTGATCCTGCTGGTGCGACTGCCGCGGGAGCCCCCGACGGCACCCTGACTCGCCGGCAGCCTCACGTTCGCCGATAGGCCAAGGCTGCGCGGTACTCGGCGGCGCGCGCCTCCCGACGACGCCGCGCGTCGGCGGCGTTCATGCGGTCCACCCGCCGCTGCGTGTCCCGGGTTCCGCAGTTCGTGGACACACGGTGAAGAGCACCGACAGTGGCTCACTGAGGAGGGGCTGCGGGCTTGCAAGAAGCGGGTGACCTGCGCGGCGCGCGTCTTTGGCTGCGGCCCAGCGCGGTCAGCTCGTACTCGACGTGGGCAGTGGTCCTGGCATCCAGGACGGTGCGGGTGATCAGGCCGTCCCGTTCGAGGGAACGCAGCGACTGGGTGAGCACCTTGGGCGTGACTCGGCTCAGCGGCACGCGCAGTTCGGAGAAGCGGCGCGGCCCGTCTTCAAGGCAGCGAAGGATGAGCGCCGCCCACTTGTCGCCGAAGCGGATCGGGTTGAGCAAGGATGGGCACAGCTCGTCGAACATGTCGGCGCGCAGGGGCTCCTTCACAGCCTCATGATAGCCAGGCAGCCGGTATCCCCGCGGTAACCGCCATTCCCGATAGCGTCCGCGCACCGGCCGGCGCAGGGCACCGGCTCCAGTAAGAGGGGTTGCTGTGAACATTGTGGTGTTCGGCGCGGGCGGGCGTGCGGGGCGGCAGGTTCTCGCCGAGGCACATCGCCGCGGCCACCAGGTCACCGCCGTGGTGCGCGACCCCGCTCGTCATGGCGACCTGCCGTCCGACGGTCGGGTGTTCGCGGGTGATGTCACGGACGCGGTGAGCGTCGAGCGTGCCGCGGTCGGGCAGGATGCAGCGATCAGCGCCGAGGTCGACCTGTCCGTACCGGTCCACGACTTCTTCACCGCGTCGTCCCGCGCTCTGGTCACTGGGCTCGCCAACGCGGGCGTGCGCCGCCTGGTCGTCGTCGGCCTGTCCTCGATCCTGCCCGGGGCATCCGGCGCGCCGTTGATGGACGAGCCCGGCTACCCGAACGAGTACCGTTCCTTCTCCCTCGGTCATGCGGCGGGCCTCGACGTGCTGCGCACCTGCGAGCTCGACTGGGTGTACGTCGCTCCCGCCGGGGATTTCGACCATGACGGTGCGCGCACCGGCCGGTATCGGATCGCCGAGCATGGCGATCCGGCCAGCCGGATCGGGTACGCGGACTTCGCGATCGCGCTGCTCGACGAGATCGAGGAACCGCGCCACCACCGCGCCACCGTCAGCGTCCAGTAGGCACCGATCAGCGAGACGGGTCGCGACCTCGCCGGGAATGGACAACACGCCGGCCGCCATCTTCTCGATCTGTCCCATGGGACAGATCGAGAACGCTATCTGTGAGAATCGGTCATTTTTGATGATAACCTACATAAAGTTCATTTGATGGTCGGGTAGCTTCGAAATAATCCCCCTTTCCGCCTGTATGGGGAGATTCTTACTGCTTTCCCGCGTCCTGGTTGCTCGCGCCCGCCACGGAGGCTGGCTGGCATGTCGCCCGGCGCGCCAACTGCACGCCGGGTATTCTCTCCGGCGGTTCGAGCGACGATTCGGAAATCCAGCGGCGATGCGTCGGCGGTGCGTCGCCGGCGCGTCGCCGAACTTGAGTTGACGGAACCCAGGCCTGTCGTTGCGAAAGAAGTGGCCTCCCGTTCGGGACAATGAAAGCGCGACCAATCAGAACCCGAACGATAAGGCCGCCATGTGCCATTGCTGATTTCGTCGACGAGTACCTCGGCGTCCCCGGCATCGAGTCCGTCGAGGATGGTGGTGGCGGCGGCTTGTGGAGTGGTTTTCGGAAGGTTGAACTGTGTGACCATGTCGGTGTCGATGAATCCTGCGTGGACGCCGAGGACCTGGATGTGCTGCGGAGCCAGTTCTGTCCGGAGCGAGTTGGTCAGCGGCCAGAGCGTTGCTTGCGACGCACCGTAGACACCGCTGCCGGCGAGCCAGGCCAGAAGGGAGCTGATGTTCACGATGGCTCCGTCTCCGGTTCGGGCCAGTACCGGGGCGAACGCCTGACACGTGCGGAGGGGTTCCAGGACGTTGATGTCGAACGTCGCTGCCGAGCGTTCGATGTCGGCCGTGAGCAGCGGGGCGGGATAGAGGACACCCGCGTTGTTGATGATGATTTTGGCATCGGGTGCGTCGGTCACGAGACGTCTCACCGGCTCAGCCGACCGCACCTGCAAGGCGCGGGTTTCGATGTGCGGCCGAGGATCCTCGGACGGTTCTTGCCCTGTCGCGTACACCTTCCGTGCTCCCCGGGTCAGAAGTTCGTCGACGAGCGCGGCACCGAGGCCACGCCGTCCACCGGCAGGTGCCCGAAAAAGCCCTTGCACCGCCAGCAGAATCGAGCACACGGCCTGGCCGGTAATGGCGATCAGGTAGAACTTCCTCCGGTTGCTGCGATCGATGATCGATCCTGCGAAGAGTCCGAACGTGATGATCGGAACCGCCTGCGCCAGGCCGACGGCGCCGGTCCAGACGGTGCTCTTCGTCATCTGCCAGACCTGGAACATCACCGCGACGAGCACCATCTGGCTACCGAATCCGGAGAACGCCCGGCCGATCCACAGCCGCCGGAACTGTGGTGACGATCGCAGGGGGGCCAGATCGATCAGTGTGCGCCTCACCCCCATGCGACGTCTTCAGCGAGCTTCTCGGCGATCCGGTCGTGGAAGCTTTTACGCCGCAGTAGTTCCTCGATGTCTGTGACGACCCGGCTGAGCGGGTACGGGATCTCCGCCTCGATCTCGGCGATGGCGGCCTCAGTGGCCCGCCATTCGGCCGCAAGCCGGTCCACGACGCGGCTGGCCTTGGCCGTGAGCGTCACCTTCTTGCTGCGGGCATCGGCACCCGCAGTGGTCCGGACCAAGCCGGCGGCGCGCATCGCGGCCACCTTCTGGCTTATCGCCGAGTGGGTGCGCTGCACCGATTCGGCCAGCTCGGTGATTGTCATCGGGCCGTGCGCGTGCAGCCGGATCAGCTCCATCACGAAGCTCGGCTTGAGCCCTTCGACGGGCATCTCGGCGTAGATCCGGGCGATGTCAGCGTCCATCGCCGCCTGCAGCAGCCGCAATGGCCGCCAGCGGCTGCGCTCGGTCGGGTCAGGGGTGTTGTCTACCGTCACCCAGCTATCGTAACAGTACTTATATAAGTGCTGTTACATCATGCTGGGAGGCGACTCGGTCAAGCTGACGCTGCCCGTACCGTTCTCGCTACCTCTGGTCCGAAAATCAACTGGACGTGGGCAGGTTGGCGTCCACCGGCCCCGATGAGGTCGCGGGAGCGTCAGACGAGGACGTCGGCGAGCTCGGAGGCGGTGCGCGCGAGCGCGGGCAGCGTACGTTCGACGAGTTCGTCGGTCATGCGCACAGTTGGCCCCGAGACCGACACTGCCATGGGCGACCCGGCCATGAGCGGCACCGCAGGTACCGGAACCGCGACGCAGCGGACACCGATCTCCATCTCCCCCTCGTCGAGGGCGTGGCCGCGCGAACGGATCAGCGACAGCTCGCTCAGCAGCTCGTCGACGTCCGTGATCGTCGTGGGCGTGCGCGGGGTCAGCGGTGAGGTCTCCAGGATCGTCCTCGTCCGGTCGGGGGGGAGCATGGCCAGCAGCGCCTTGCCGACGCCGGTGCAGTACAGCGAGACCCGCCGTCCCACCTCGGTGAACGTCCGCATCGAGTGCGAGCCGGGCGCCTGCGCCACGTACTCCGCGAGGCTGCCTGCCAGCACCGCGAGATTGACCGATTCGCCGAGCTGGTCGGCCAGCCCGCGCAGCACCGGACCGGCCCGCTCGCCGAACAGCGCGTTCGCGCCCGCGCCCAGGGGGACGAGTCTCGAGCCGAGGCAGTACCGGCGGTCGGGCAGCCGCCGGAGGTAGCCGCGTGYGGCGAGGGTCTGGACGAGCCGGTGGATGGTCGGCAGCGGAAGCCCGGTCGCCGCGGCCATCTCACTGAGAGAACACGCTCCGTGTGCCGCCTCGACGACCTCGAGCACGGTGAGGGCACGTTGCACCGACTGCACCCCGGCGGCTCCGGAGGTGTTCGGGTCATCCGCGGCTCCCGTCGCCGTGGGGTGTTGATCGAAGGTCATGACTTTCCGAGCCTCCCGCATTGTCTTGACCGCTGCCTGCCGTCCGATCTAGCCTCTGCTTTCACAATGTAATATTAAAATTCCGTATCGTGAAATAACGATACCAAGCGACACCGAGAGACGGTGATGCTTTCGTGGACGCGGCGCTCGCCGAACTGGTTGACGAACTGCCCGATGGTGTGGTTGTCACCGACCCCGACCTGCTGGAGAAGTACCGTCGCGATCGGGCCGCCGACCCGCGGGCGGCCATGCCCCTGGCCGCGGTGCGCGCCGAGAGCACCGAACAGGTACAGACCGCCGTGCGCTGGGCGGCGCGTCACCGGGTTCCAGTGGTGCCCCGGGGGGCGGGCACCGGGCTGTCCGGCGGCTCCACCGCCGTGGACGGCGGGATAGTGCTGTCGACCGAGMGGATGCGGACGATGCGGATCGACCCGCTCACCCGCATGGCAGTGGTGCAGCCGGGGCTGCTCAACGGTGAGGTGAAGGCTGCCGCTGCCGAGCACGGCCTGTGGTACCCGCCCGACCCGTCGTCGTTCGAGATTTGTTCGATCGGCGGTAACGTCGCGACGAACGCCGGCGGCCTGTGCTGCGTCAAGTACGGCGTCACCACCGACTACGTGCTCGGCCTCGAGGTGGTGCTGAGCGACGGCACGGCCGTGCGCCTCGGTGGCCCGAGGCTGAAGGACGTTGCCGGTCTGTCGCTGACCAAGCTGTTCGTCGGCAGTGAGGGAACTCTGGGGATCGTCACCGAGGCGACGCTGCGACTTCTGCCGGCCCAGCCGCCGACCAGCACGCTGGTGGCCACCTTCGCCAGCACGCTGGACGCGACGAGGGCGATCCTGGCGATCACCTCGGCCGTGCGTCCGGCGATGCTCGAGTTCATGGACCGCACGTCCATCAACGCCGTCGAGGACATGCTGCGGATGGGGCTCGACCGCGACGCGGCCGCGCTGCTCGTGGCACGCTCGGACAGCCAGCATCTCGCCGCCGAGCTCGAGATGAAGACCATGGCCGCGGCGTGCGAGGCGAACGGTGCCACCGAGGTTTTCGAGACCGACGACGCGACGGCCGGCGAGGCGTTCGTGGTCGCGCGCCGCAGTGCCATCCCGGCGGTCGAACGCCGAGGCAGGGTGCTGCTCGAGGATGTCGGTGTCCCGCTCCCCAGATTGCCCGACCTGGTCGCGGGGATCGAGGCGATCGCGGCGGCCCGGGAGGTCACGATCGCGCTGATCGCCCACGCCGGTGACGGGAACACCCATCCGCTGATCGTTGTCGACCCGGCGGACGAGGACATGGCCCGACGTGCGGAGCTGGCCTTCGGTGAGGTCATGGACCTGGCCATCCGCCTCGACGGCACCATCACGGGCGAGCACGGCGTCGGCCGGCTCAAGAAGGCGTGGCTGGTCGATCAGGTCGGCCCGGACGTGCTCGGCCTGTCGCTGCGGATCAAACAGGCGCTCGACCCGATGGGCATCCTCAACCCAGGAGCGATCTTTTCGTGATGACGGGGGAGGGGCCCGGTGGCGTCCGGGTCCTCGCAGGGGACGGYGATCCGGGCATGGGCGGTCCTGACCGGGGGTCCTGCTCCCGGTCGCGGAGGCCGTGATCTCTATGCCGACCCGCTTCTCCCATCTGTCCGACGTGTCGTTGYACTGGGCGCCCCGGCTGCGCGGTGYGGACGACACACCGGAGCCCCCCACGACCGCGCTCCAGGACGGGCTGGTCGCGGAGCTGCTGGCGGCGGACACGCTGCTGCTCGGTGCGCCGATGTACACCTCCCACCTCCGCGCGGATCGCGTGACAGCGCGGACCATGTGACCGTCGGCCCCCCGCCACAGGGGAACTGCGTGATCCTCCGTACGGGTGCAGGTCGGCGGCGGTGGTTGTGCTGCACCGACGGCTATCGTACGTTATTCCATAATACGAATTTTAACTTCCACGATATGGAATTCGGGTGTGGTGTATGAGTGAGTTGGACATCCCCGCCGGGGTTGAGATCATCGGACCGCGGGTGGACCGGGGCGAGGAGATCCTGACCCGGTCCGCGCTGGATCTGCTCGCCGACCTGCACCGCCGGTTCGACRCCACCCGCGGTGCCCTGCTCGCCGCCCGCGCGCAGCGGCAGGCCCAGCTGTCCGCGGGCGCGGACCTGGACTTCCTGCCCGAGACGAAGGACGTCCGGGAGGGTGACTGGCAGGTCGCCCCACCCGCGCCCGGCCTGGTCGACCGCCGAGTCGAGATCACCGGGCCCACCGACCGCAAGATGACGATCAACGCACTGAACTCGGGGGCGAAGGTCTGGCTGGCGGACTTCGAGGACGCCAACACCCCGCTGTGGGAGAACATGGTCTCCGGCCAGCTCAACCTGAGTGACGCCCTGGACCGCACCATCGACTTCACCAGCCCGGAGGGCAGGCGGTACGTCCTCGGCGACACGACCACCACGATCGTGGTACGTCCCCGCGGTTGGCATCTCGACGAGAAGCACCTGCTCGTCGACGGCGAGCCCGTCAGCGGCGGTCTGTTCGACTTCGCTCTCTACGCGTTCCACTGCGGCCGGCGTCAGCTCGAGGCGGGCTCCGGACCGTATTTCTACCTGCCGAAGACGGAAAGTCACCGGGAGGCGAGGCTGTGGAACGAGGTCTTCAGCCACACCGAGGACGCCCTGGGCTTCCCCCGTGGCACGATCCGCGCCACCGTGCTCATCGAGACCCTCCCGGCGGCCTTCGAGATGGAGGAGATCCTCTACGAGCTGCGTGAGCACTCCGCCGGGCTGAACGCGGGCCGGTGGGACTACCTGTTCAGCGTCATCAAGAAGCTGCGTGACCGGGGCGGACGGTTCGTCCTGCCCGACCGCAACTCGGTGACGATGACAGCACCGTTCATGCGCGCCTACGCCGACCTGCTCGTACGCACCTGCCACCGGCGGGGCGCGCACGCCATCGGTGGGATGGCCGCCTTCATCCCGAGCCGCCGCGACGCGGCCGTGAACGAGACGGCCGTGGCGAAGGTGCGCGAGGACAAAACCCGCGAGGCCGAGGCCGGCTTCGACGGTTCCTGGGTCGCCCATCCGGACCTGGTGCCGCTGTGCCGGGAGGTGTTCGACGGGGTGCTCGCCGATCGTCCGCACCAGCTCGACCGGACCCGTGAYGACGTGACGGTGGACGCGGCCGCACTCCTCGACGTCGCCTCGGCCGGCGGCAGTCAGACCGAGGCGGGACTGCGCAACAACGTCAGCGTGGCCCTGCAGTACCTGCAGGCATGGCTGCGGGGCACCGGCGCGGTCGCGATCTTCAACCTGATGGAGGACGCGGCCACCRCCGAGATCGCACGCTCCCAGATCTGGCAGTGGCTGCACCACGGGGTCGTTCTTGACGGTGGCCTGCCCGTCACCCGTGACCTGGTCGAACGGATCATTGTCGAGGAACTGGCCACGATCGCCCAGCGGCTCGGCGACGGGTTCGACGCCGCCGGTTTCGAGCAGGCACGTCTGCTGTTCATCGAGGTGGTGCTGGCCGACGACTTCGCCGAGTTCCTCACCCTGCCCGCCTACGAGCGCATGCCTTGAACCCGGCGGTCGGCGCATGGTCCGGGGGGCGTTCTGGTCGGCCACGGGTCAGGGTCCCAAGGGCGTGACAGCACGTCAACGCTGAAGTTGACGAACGCCGACAGGCGTCGTAGCGTCCGCCATGCGGGACCGGTGCCGGGCCTCTCACGACCCACGACCCACGACGCACCTGCGCCGCACGCATTGCCACGTCGATCGACGGGAGGAACACGTGACGGCAGTCGGTGTTATCGGAGCCGGGACCATGGGCGTCGGCATCGCGTACGTCTTCGCCGCGGCCGACTGCGAGGTCTTCGTCGTCGAGCCGGACCCCGGCCGGGCCCGTGGCTGCGTCGAGACCGTGCGGGCGCAGTCCCGGCAGGGACTCGCGCGGGGCAGGCTGACGGCCGAGCAGGCCGCGGCGATCCCTGGTCGGGTCACTGCGGTGGACCGGGTCCGGGACCTGCCTCGCGCGCTCGATCTCGTCGTCGAGTCCGTCCCCGAGCGCCTCGAGCTGAAGCACGAGGTGCTCGCGGCGGCCGCTGAGCGCGGGCCCGCCGTGCTCGCGTCGAACACCAGCTCGCTGTCCATCGACGCGCTCGCCGCTCGGCTGCCGGACCCGGCCACGTTCCTGGGCATGCACTTCTTCAACCCGGTGTGGTCGCTGCGGATGGTGGAGATCGTCAGAGGTTCGCGGACGTCAGAAGACACGCTGCGGCACGCAGGGACGCTGGTGACGCGCCTGGGGAAGCAGGCCATCGTCGTCCGCGACGTACCGGGCTTTGCGACCAGCCGGCTCGACCTGGTCGCGAGCCTGGAGGCCATGCGGATGCTCGAGGACGGGGTGGCGTCCGCGGCGGACATCGACACGGCGATGGTCGTGGCGTACCGCCACCCGATGGGACCGCTCCGCCTCAGCGACGTCGTCGGCCTCGACGTGCGGCTCGACATTGCCCGGCAGCTTTGCTCGGTGTACGGCGAGCGATTTGCGCCCCCGGCCGTCCTGGTGGAGAAGGTGGCGGCCGGGAAGCTGGGCCGCAAGTCCGGTGAGGGCTTCTACCGGTGGCCGGATGAGCCGGCGGCGGGGGACACCCGTTCCATCCTCGTGGCGGGCTGAGGCCATGTTGGTCCAGGTGCGGCACGGATCGCCACGGCCGGTAGCCGTTCTGTGCGAGCCCGAGGACTTCACGCGGCTGCATGTCGAGCTCGTCGGCGTCGAAGCATCGGCTGCTTCCGGTGCGCTGGTGGAAGCCGGCCTCGGGCATGTGGCCGGCGACGTCGTGTGGCTCAGCGTCGAGGGTCTGCGTGCGGCCGTCCTCTCGGCGCTGGAAGCTTCGAGCGCCGAGAGGACGGCCGCGTCGTTCGACGGCATGGTGTCCTACGCGCGTTCGCGTGGGTGGGTGAGCCTGGACGGCGAGCGCCTCCAGGCCCACTTTGTGTACGCCTGACGATCAAGCTACCAGCCGCAGGCACCGCCGCCGACGTGGACGTCGATGCCTGTGTAGTGGGGACGCGGGTCAGCGCGGGCGGGGCGCTGGTCAGTGGGCGCCGGGCGTCAGGCATCCCCGCGACCCCGGCGTCGCCCACGCACGGGTATCTCGATGCCGCGCAGGAAGCTGTCCGCGTAGGCTGAGCCGATCTCGGCCGCGCTGATCGTGGACTCGTCGGGGTTGAACCACCGGTTGGTCCAGCCGACCATCCCCATGATCCCGTAGGCCATGACCCAGGCGGGCGCCACGGGGCGGATCGAGCCCTCGTCGATGCCCTGCTGCATGAGCTCGATGAGGATCGACTCGTAGTCCCGGTTGATGCGCCGCATGTCGCGTGCCCAGGCGGCGTGCTTGTCCGGCACGTGAGTCAGGTTCTCCTGGATGAAGACGTACAGGATCGGATACTGCTGCTCGTAGGACTCCATCAGCGAGATGATGAGGCGGCGCAGCTTGTCGGGAGCGTTGCCCTCGCCGTCCCGGATGCCCTGGGCGACGGTGAGGTTGGCGACCACAGCCTCGCGGACCACTTCGTGGAAGAGTTCTTCCTTGTTGCCCACGTAGTAGTAGAGCGAGGCGCGGTCGGCCCCTGACTCGGCGGCGATGTCAGCGAGGTTGGCGCCCTGTAGGCCCTTCGCTTTGAAGACGCGCGCGGCCGCCGCGACGATCTCCTGCCTACGCTGCAGGTAGGCAGGGTTCGCTTCGTTGCGCGCCGCCTCGCGCCGGCGGGCGATGCCGCTCGAAGGCTCAGCCACGGGGTCCTTTCTCACTGCCTCACCAAGGGTTCTCACTGCCTCACCAAGGGTCCGCGGGTGCGGTCACACCGGCGTGGTGCCCGTGAGGGCGGCCGCGTCCGGCTGCTTGCCCAGGAAGGGCCCGTGTGCGACGTTTCGTCAACGCAAGTGTTTAAGGAGTGCGATGAGCACGTCACTGCAAGAATCCTCCCTCGGCTCGCCGGTGCTGACGGAGGTGTCCGATGGTGTGTTCGCGTATGTCCAGCCGGATGGCAGCTGGTGGATCAACAATACCGGTCTCCTGGTCGGACCTCATGGCGCAGTCGGCATCGACGCGTGTGCGACGGATGCGCGTACCAGGGCGTACCTCGACAGCATCCGTTCGGTTACGGCGGCCCCGGCGCGCACGCTCGTCAACACCCATCACCAGGGCGATCACACCCATGGCAGCCCCCTGTTCCGGGACGCCACGATCGTGGCGCACGAGCAGACCAGAGCGGCCGTCATCGAGRCCGGCATCTGGCGAGACCCGCCGTTCTGGACGCACTTCGACCCGGGCGACGTCGAGCTTGAGCCGCTGTCGCTGACCGATCGTGAGGGAGCCACCCTCTGGGCCGCCTACAACGGGGGCCGCCCCCTGACCGGCCTGGCCTGAGCGCGCCGTGCCTCTCACCGCGCAGTGCCGACGCCTGCTCGGCCGGTTCGAAGAGCTGGGAGTCCTGCCTTACGACCGCATGAGTGTTCTGCAGGCGAGGGAGTCCGTTGCCGCTGGCAAGCGCCTGCAGGGACCCCCGGAGGACGTCGAGCAGGTCGAGGACCTGCTCGTCCCCGGGCAGGTCGGTCGCATACCCGTCCGGGTGTATCACCCTGTCGGCGGCGCTCCGCTGGCGCTTGTCGTGTACCTGCACGGCGGGGGATGGGTGACCGGGAGCGTGGACGTCGCCGACGCGCCGTGCCGCTCCTTGGCCAACGCGACGCGGTGCGTCGTCGCATCGGTGGAGTACCGACTGGCTCCCGAGACCCCGCACCCGGGGCCGGGCGAGGACTGCGCGGCAGCCGTCGCGTGGCTGGCGGGCCATGCGGGGCGGTGGGGCGTGCCACCGGGGCGCACCGTGGTCTGCGGTGACAGCGCGGGGGGCGGACTGGCGGCCGCTGTAACGCTGCGTGCCCGCGACCGCGGCGGCCCGCCGATCGCCGGACAGGTACTGATGTACCCGGCTCTCGCGCCCGCCCGGGGCAGTCGCTCCGCCTCCTACCGGGACAACGCCGAAGGGTTCGGCCTGACACGTGGCGGCATGGAGTGGTTCTGGGACCACTACCTGGCCTGCCCGGATGACGGCRCGGACCCGTATGCCGCCCCCGGCCGCGCGGCCGACCTGACCGGGCTCCCGCCGACCCTGCTGGTGACGGCGGAGTACGACGTGCTGCGCGACGAGGGCATCGACTACGCGGCACGCCTGCGTGACGCGGGTGTGGCGGTGACCGCCGTCCACTACGACGGGTTGATCCACGGCTTCTTCTGGATGGCGAAGGTCGTCGACGAGGCCCGCGACCTGCCAGACCGCATCGCACGGTGGCTTCACGCGACGCTCACCGAGCCCGTCAACGCAAGGGTTGACTGAAGCTCGATCGAGTCCTACGTTGCACACGCCGAGCCTGTTCGACGTGGAGGAAGCCTGTGAGCGAGAACCGATTAAGCCGTTCGCCTGTCCTCGACGAGCCGGAGGAACGCCGCGCGCTGCGCGAGAGCGTGGGTCGGTTGGTGGACAAGTACGGCCGGTCGTACTTCCAGGACGTGGCCCGCCGGCAGGAGTTCACGCACGAGCTGTGGGCGGACCTCGGGCAGGCCGGATTCCTCGGCGTGCACCTGCCCGAGGAGCATGGCGGCGGCGGTGGCGGGCTCGCCGACCTGTCGGTCGTGATCGAGGAGTGCGCGGCGCACGGCTGCCCGGTCCAGATGCTGGTCATCTCGCCGACGATCGCCGGCRACATCCTGGCGCACCACGGCTCGCCGGAGCTGCGGTCCAGGTGGTTACCGGGGATCGCGGACGGCACGAAGAAGATGGCCTTCGCCATCACGGAGCCGGACGCCGGCACCAACACCCACAAGATCGTGACCACGGCGACGCCCGTGGCGGGCGGCGGGTGGCGCATCAACGGCGGGAAGTACTGGACGTCAGGCGCCGACGAGGCCGACGCCCTGCTGGTCGTCGCTCGAGACGCCGAACCGGGTCCGGACGGTAGGCCGACGCTGTCGCTCCTGGTCGTCGAGAAGGACGCTCCCGGGCTCTCGATGCGCCCGATCGACTCCGCGCTCGGTGCTCCCGAGCGCCAGTTCATGGTCTTCTTCGACGATGTGCCCGTGCGGCCGGACGGCATCATCGGGGAGCAGAGCAAGGGGCTCCGGCAGGTCTTCGCCGGACTGAACCCGGAGCGGATCGCGGCGGCCTCGATCGCCAACGGCATCGCGCTCTACGCCCTGCACCGAGCGTCGGTCTACGGCAACCAGCGCACGGTGTGGTCGGTACCGATCGGCGCCCATCAGGGCATCGCCCACCCGCTGGCGAAGTCCTACATCGAGGTCCAGCTCGCTCGCCTCATGAACGCCAGGGCCGCCGAGCTGTTCGACAAGGGCCAGGACGCCGGCGAGGCGGCCAACATGGCGAAATACGCAGCGGGCGAGGCATGTCTCGGCGCGTTGGACAACGCCATCCAGACGCACGGTGGCAACGGGCTGTCGAACGAGTTCGGGCTGTCGGACCTGTGGTTCACGGCGCGGATGCTGCGGACCGCACCGGTGAGCAGGGAGATGATCCTCAACTACATCGGGCAGCACAGCCTCGGGCTGCCCAAGAGCTACTAGTCGCAGGGGCGCCGCGATGACTCTCACGATTGCTGACCTCGTCCGGCGTCACGCGGGCGAACGTCCGACCGCTCCCGCCGTCACGTGCGGAGCCAGCACCCTCACCTTCGCCGAGCTGGACCGGCGGAGTTCCCAGGTGGCCCGTGCGCTGCTGCGCGACGCGGCCGGGCACGGCGACCGGGTGGCGATGATCGACAAGAACAGCCCCGCCTTCTTCGAGGCGCTGCTCGGCTGCAGCAAGATCGGTGCCGTGTTGGTCGGTGTCAACTGGCGGCTGGCCCCCCGCGAGGTCGCCGACATCCTGCGGGACGCCGAGGTGAGCCTCGTCCTGGCCGGCCCGGAGTTCGTGGGGCTGCTCCCGGCCGGCCAGGCCGCCGTGAAGGTGGTCGTCCTCGACGACCGCTACGAGCAGTGGTTACAGGGACCGGACAGCACCGACCCTCGGCACGACGTGTCCCCGCACGACGTCGTACTTCAGCTCTACAGCTCGGGGACGACGGGGCTGCCGAAGGGCGCCCGCATCACGAGTGCGAACCTGCTGCCCACCGCCGACATGGCGAAGACCGCGTGGCGCATGAGCGAACGTAGCGTCAACCTGGTCACCTCGCCGCTGTTCCACATCGGTGGTGCCGGCTACAGCTTGACCACTCTCAGTCAGGGCGGGCACACCGTGATCGCGCGGCAGGCCGACGCGGCTGGGCTGCTGGCGGAGGTCGAGCGGCACGGTGTGACGCATGCCTTCTGGGTTCCGGCGGTCCTCGCTTCCGTGCTTGACGCCCCGGAGGCGACCGGCGCCGACCTGTCGAGCCTGGAGCTGATCGGCTACGGCGGGGCCCCGATGAGCGGGTTCCTGATGCTGCGGGCCATGGAGCGGCTGAGCTGCGGATTCCTGGGTGTCTACGGAATGACCGAGACGTCGGGGACCGTGCTGTACCTGCCACCGGAGGCGCACGATCCCGCAGGCCCGCGGGCCGGCCTGATGCGGTCGGTCGGCCGTCCCCTCCCGTGGGTCGAGATCGAGATCCGTGACCCCGCGACGACGGCGCCCTTGCCCGCCAACGCGGTGGGGGAGATCTGGATCCGCTGCGCCCAGAACATGGTGGGCTACTGGAACCAGCCGGAGACGACTGCCGCGACCCTGGTCGACGGCGGCTGGTTGCGGACGGGCGACGCCGCGCACCGCGACGAAGAGGGCTACGTCTTCCTGCACGACCGCCTCAAAGACATGATCATAACGGGTGGGGAGAACGTCTACCCCGCCGAGGTCGAGAGCGTCCTCGCCGATCACCCGGCGGTCGCCGACGTCGCCGTCATCGCCGTGCCGTCGCAGCGGTGGGGCGAGACGGTCAAGGCGGTGGTCGTGCTGCGCCCCGGTGCGACAGCCACCGAGGAGGAGGTCATCGCCTTCACGCGCACCCGGTTGGCGCGCTACAAGTGCCCGACGTCGATGGACGTCGTGACGGAGCTGCCGCGCAACGCCTCGGGCAAGGTGCTCAAGAAGGACCTCCGGGAGCCGTACTGGTCGGTGACGGGTGCCGGCGGCCCCGCGACTGTGGCCGGCCCGGCCGGCCCGGCCGGCCCGGGCCGCACGGCGGCGGCGGCCGCGCTGGTCCGGCGCTGGAGCGTCGACTGGCTGAACGGGCGGCACCCGGAGGTCTGTGAGGAGATCCTGTCGCCGGACTACACGCTGCTGATCGGCGGCTACCTGCTGGGACCTCGCGATGAGTACGTGCCCGCGACGCTGGCCCAGCTCAACCGCTACCCCGGGTTGGTCGTCACCGCCCACCAGGTCATCGCGGCGGGCGACCGGGTTGCCGTGTGGTTCACCGAGCACGGTGCGTCGGCCCGTCTCGAAGGCCGCCGTGCGGCCTGGCCCGGTGTCGCGCTGTTCCGGAGCAACGGCGAGCAGCTCACCCACTGCTTCTGCGAGGAGGACTACTACGCACGCCGGCGTCAGCTCGACCGGTCGGCCAGCGACGTCGTCGACGCGCCCGCGGTCGCCCCGTGGGACCCCGTACCGGGAACGGCGAACCCCGCCGCCGAGTCCGTCGTCAAGGCCTGGCTCGGCGAGCGCGACCTTCGTTCGGCTCCGGTCGTGATCGACGACGCGGTCACCGGCGCACAGCCGCCGGAGCAGGTGCTGGACGTCACCGGGTTCACCGTGAACGAGATGTTCTCCGCGGGCCCGCAGGTCGCCTTCCACGCCACCCAGACCGGCGTGTACGCCGGTGGCCTCGACGGTCTCGAGGGGGCGCTGGGCGACCCGGCGCTGCTGCACCTGGCGGGCATCGTCGAGGTCCGTGACGCGAGGATCGTCGGCGGGCGTGTCGTCCGGGACCGGCTCGGGACCGCGCGCTCGCTGGCCTCTCGCTCGTCGGCCCCGCCTTCGTCGGCCCCGCGCGGCAGCACGCAGGTGTTGTGATGACGGACTCGGTACTGTGCCGGCGCGACGGCTCGACGCTGGTCATCACGATGAACCGGCCAGAGGTGCGGAACGCGGTCGACGGCTCCGTGGCTTCCGGGGTTGCCGCGGCCCTCGACGAGCTGGACGAGGACCGGTCGCTGCGCGTCGGCGTCCTGACCGGTGCCGCGGGCACGTTCAGCGCGGGGRTGGACCTCAAGGCGTTCCTCGCCGGCGAGCGGCCGGAAGTGCCAGGGCGGGGGCTTGCCGGTCTCACCGAGAGCCAGCCCCGCAAGCCTCTGATCGCGGCGGTGGAGGGCCATGCGCTCGCGGGCGGCTGCGAGCTCGTCCTGGCCTGCGACATCGTCGTCGCGGCCCAGGACGCCTCGTTCGGGATCCCCGAGGTGAAGCGCGGACTGATCGCCGGGTCGGGTGGGCTGCTGCGCCTACCTGCTCGGATACCGTCCGGCATCGCTGTCGAGTATGCGCTGACGGGCCGCACCATGCCGGCCGTCGAGGCGCACCGATGGGGCCTGGTCAACCGGCTCGTCGGATCGGGGGAGGCGTTGTCCGGTGCCCTGGAGATCGCCGCGGAGATTGCCGCCAACGGGCCGCTGGCGGTGCGGACGACGAAGCAGGTCATTCGTGAGTCCAAGAGCTTGCCCACCGCGTCGGCCTGGGACCGGCAGCGTGAGCTGCTTGGCGTCGTCCTAGCCTCGGCGGACGCCCGCGAGGGAGCGGCTGCCTTCGTCGAGAAGCGGCAGCCGCACTGGCTCGGTGAGTAGGCCGGGATGCATGCGCGCCCCGGTCTTCCACGTCATGAGTCCCGGCCGGTCCGGCCCTGACACCCGCTCGTCCACCATCAAGGAGTACCCGTGACCGAAGCAGTCATCGTCTCCACAGCACGCTCACCCATCGGCCGCGCCTTCAAGGGCTCCCTGAAGGCACTACGCGCTGACGACCTGGCCGCGACCATTGTCCAGGCGGCACTCGACAAGGTCCCTGAACTCGACCCCCACGACATCGACGACCTGATGCTGGGCTGCGGCCTGCCGGGTGGCGACCAGGGCCACAACATGGGCCGAGTCGTCGCCGTGCGCATGGGCTACGACTTCCTTCCCGGCACGACCATCACGCGCTACTGTTCCTCCTCCCTRCAGACGACGCGGATGGCCTTCCACGCGATCCGCGCGGGCGAGGGCGACGCCTACATCTCGGCCGGCGTGGAGCTGGTGAGCCACTTCGACAAGGGCAACAGCGACTCGCTGCCCGACACGATGAACCCGTACTTCGGCGAGGCCCAGGCGCGTACTGCCCGCGACGCCGAGGAAGGCCGCGACAGCTGGTCCGATCCGCGTGAGTCCGGCCAGGTCCCGAACGTCTACCTGGCGATGGGGCACACGGCGGAGAACCTGGCCCGCGCGAAGGGCATCAGCCGGTTGGAGATGGACGAGTACGCCGCGCGTTCGCAGAACCTGGCGGAGAAGGCGATCGCCGACGGCTTCTGGTCCCGGGAGATCACGCCCGTCACGACGCCCGACGGAACCGTCGTCACGGCGGACGACGGCCCCCGCGCCGGTGTGACGGTGGAGGGCCTGTCGGGGCTGAAACCGGCGTTCCGGCCCGACGGGCTCATCACCGCCGGCAACGCGTGCCCGTTGAACGACGGTGCCGCGGCCGTGATCGTCATGAGCGACACCAAGGCGGCGCAGCTCGGCCTCACCCCGTTGGCACGCATCGTCTCCACGGCCGTCACCGGCCTTTCGCCGGAGATCATGGGCTATGGACCGGTGGAGGCCGTCCGGCTCGCCCTGAGCCGGGCCGGCAAGGAGATCGCCGACATCGACCTGTTCGAGATCAACGAGGCCTTCGCGGCTCAGGTCGTCCCCAGCTATCGGGATCTCGGCATCCCGCTCGAGAAGCTCAACGTGCACGGCGGCGCACTGGCCGTCGGCCACCCGTTCGGGATGACGGGTGCACGGATCACCGGCACGTTGCTCAACGGGCTCGACAGTGTCGACGGCCGGTTCGGCGTCGAGAGCATGTGTGTCGGGGGCGGTATGGGCATGGCGATGGTGCTTGAGCGGCTGAGCTGACGGCCACACCGCACTCCCGATGACAGGGCGGCGGCACCCCGGGCCATCCGGTCCGGGGTGCCGCGCCCTTTGTCAGGTTCCGGCGGGGCGGGAAGGCCGCCCGCCAGCGCGCCGTCTCCTTCTGGCTGAACGCCTTGACGGGATCCTGGACGACGTTGAACGAACCTCATTGTCCGAAATCCTGTCAACTTGTATGTTGACAAGCGTGCAGCGCCTGTGATGTCATTCACACCGGGCGGCTGAACGTCAGTGGCGAGGGCACGGTATCCGTGCACGGATCGGTGTCCTACGACAGCAGGTTCCGCCGACTCACCGCAGTAGTGACCCGATAGCCGCGGCGGCTGGTCGCGCGGAAAAAGAATCGCCGCGCGACCTTTGGCGTTGGAAAACGCGGCGCCAGACTGTCAGTCACTTTTCTACCACCGCAGAGGAGAGCCATGACCATGGGTAGCCTGGGCGCACCACCGGACCTGATGTCGCTGGAATTCGTCGTGGACCCGTACCCGATCTACCGGGCATGGCGTGACGAACACCCGCTGATCTGGCACGAGGCCATGGGCGCCTACATTATCAGCCGGTACGACGACGTGAATCGCGCGTTCCGGGAGTTCAGCAGCGAGAACTACTCCTGGCAACTCGAACCGGTGATCGGGCGGAGCATCCTGCAGATGGAGGGCCGCGAGCACTCGGTCCAACGCGCGCTCGTGGCCCCCGCCTTTCGGGGCAAGGACCTGCAGGGCAAGTTCCTGCCGGTCATCCGTAGGAATGCGGAGGAACTCCTCGAGGCATTCCGCGCCGACGGGCGTGTCGACATCGTCGGCCAGTTCACCACCCGCTTCCCGATCGGTGTGATCGTGGACATGCTCGGCCTGCCGAAGTCCGATCACGCCCTGTTCCACGGCTGGTATTCGGTCATGATGGCGTTCCTGTCGAACGTGGTCGGGGACCCGGAGGTGACGGCGGCGGGCCTGCGCACCACGGCGGAGCTTCGGGCCTACCTGACTCCGGTCATCAAGGAACGCCGCCGGAACCCGGGCGACGACGTGCTGTCGACGCTCTGCACAGCCGAGATCGACGGCGAGCGGATGACCGATGAGGAGATCAACGCCTTCACCGGCCTCCTGCTGATCGCCGGCGGGGAGACCAGCGACAAGGCGCTGGCCAGCATGTTCAAGAACCTCGTCAGTCATCCGGACCAGTTACAGGCGGTCCGTGCGGACCGCTCGCTGATCGCCCGGGCGTTTGCCGAGACCCTCCGGTACTCCCCGCCGGTGCGGATCATCCTGCGGACCGTCAAGGAGGAAACCGAGATGTCCGGCGGCACGCTGTCCGCGGGCAAGTCGGTGGCCTGCGTGATCGGGGCGGCCAACACCGACGACCGCCGGTACGCCGACGCGGACAGCTTCAACATCTTCCGCGAGGACCTCGATGTCTCGCGCGCCTTCTCCGCGGCGGCCAACCACATGGCCTTCTGCGGCGGCCGGCATTTCTGCGTAGGTGCCGTGCTCGCGAAGGCCGAGGTCGAAATCGGCGCGAACCTGCTCCTGGACGCCATGGATGACATCCGCTTCCCCGACGGCTACACCCCGACCGACGAAGGGCTGTTCAGCCGCGCACCCGCCTCGTTACTGCTCGAGTTCACCCCCCGCGCCGCGTGAGCCTCCGAACCGTCCCGGCTTGGCCACCGCCCGTGGCAAGAAACGACCTGGGAGGACACTGTGGATGACACGATCACGCCGTTCCAACTGGCGATCGACGAGGCCGAACTGGACGATCTGCGGGATCGCCTGCGGCGTACCCGCTGGCCGCGGGCGGAGACCGTCAACGACTGGTCCCAGGGTGTGCCGCTGTCCTACATCCAGGAGCTGTGCGCTTACTGGGCGGACGATTACACCTGGCGGAACTGCGAACATCGGCTGAACGCGGTCGGCCAGTTCCGGACACCGATCGACGGCCTGGACATCCACTTCCTGCATGCCCGCTCACCCCACCCGGACGCGCTCCCGCTGATCATGACGCACGGTTGGCCCGGATCGGTCCGCGAGTTCCTCGACGTCATCGAACCCCTCGTTCGTCCGGAAGACCCGGCGGACGCGTTCCATGTCGTCTGCCCGTCGCTGCCCGGGTTCGGTTTCAGCGGACATCCGACCCGGACCGGGTGGAACGTCCAGCGCGTCGCCGACGCCTGGACGACCCTCATGGCGAGGCTCGGGTACACACGTTACGGCGCGCACGGTGGGGACTGGGGCTCCGTGGTCACCGCCCGAATCGGGGCCACCGACCCCGCGCACGTGGCGGGCGTCCATCTCACGATCCCTGTCGTCGACCTCGCCGCCGAACCCGACCCGGACGTCGTCCTGAGTGCTTTTGAACAGGCGGGCGCCGACCGGGCGGCCGCATTCGCCCGGACCGGGATGGGTTACCTCACCCAGCAGGCGACCCGGCCGCAGACGCTCGGCTACGGGCTCGCCGACTCGCCCGCCGGGCAGCTCGCGTGGATTGTCGAGAAGTTCTACGCCTGGACCGACTGCAAGGGCCATCCGGAGAACGCGATCAGCCGTGAGGCGATGCTCGACGACGTGATGCTTTACTGGCTCCCGGACACGGGTGCCACGGCGGCACGTATCTACTGGGAGAGCTTCCCGGACATGCCGGACGACACCGTGCGTGTGCCGACCGGTTGTTCCATCTTCCCGCTGGAGCACGTCCGGGTCCCGCGGGCGCGTGCCGAGGCCAGGCTCACCGACATCCGTTACTGGAACGAGCTGAGCGTCGGTGGGCACTTCCCGGCCCTGGAGCAGCCCGCCACGTTCGTCGACGAGCTGCGGACCTTTTTCCGGCTTGTCAGAAAGGAATAGCCGGAATTCTCGAACGGTGGAACCCGAGGTGCCTCGTGGAGCCGTTGAACGCTCCACGGGGCACCTTTCGCTTCACGAGGATCCGTGCCGCGCTCTTGTCAGCTCCGGCGGGTGGTGTCTGTCCGGCGGGGGGAAAGGCCGCCGGTCAGCGCGCTGCCTCTTTGGCGGCCACCTCGTCCGCGTGCTTCTGGCTGAACGCCTCGATGGCCTTCCAGTTCTCCGCAGCCTTGGCCTCGCGCACGCTCCGGGTCCAGGCCTCGTTCCGCTCCAGGCGGCGCGTCGTGCCCTGGAACGCAGGCAGCACGTGGTTGGCGAACAGGTGGTAGTGCTCCTTCTTCGCCGACCACGGCGCCCAGTTGTGGTCGAACAGCAGCATCGCGCCGAAGCCGCCCTTCGACTGCTCCCAGAGCCGCTCGATCTGGTTGATGGCGTCCTCGTAGGTGCCGATGACGCCGGTGCCGCTCTCGACGACCCACTCGATGCGTTCCTTGGTCGTCTCGCCCTCGACCTTCATCTGAGGCGTCGACGCGGTGTGCTGTAGGTAGTCGCACCAGGCGTCGATGCCGTGCTCGACGTCCCTGAGCGCCTGGTCGCGTGTCGCCGCGATGTGGAAGGGAGCCACGAGCCGCCAGCGGCTGCGGTCCGGCGTGTGACCGAACTCTGCCGCCCGCTCGGTGAGTGTGCCCCAGTGGTGGCCGACGGCGTCGAACCCGCCGGCGCTGGTCGCGCCGATGGAGATCATGCCGAGGTCGTGCTTGCCGGCCAGTCGGGGGCCGGACGGGCTGACGATCGCCGCCGTCGCCACCTCGAACAGGGGGTTCGTGTACGTGTCGAGCTGCAGGCGGGCCTCTACGAGCTTGTAGCGGGGCGTCTCGATGGTCAGCGGCTCATCCTCGGTGAGCAGGTGCATGAGGACCGCGGTGTCCTGCTCCAAGGCGTCCCGCTGCTCGCTCGCCTCGATGCCGATCATGTTGGCGTCCGTGCTCAGCGCGCCTGGCCCCAGACCCAGCATGGCGCGTCCCCGGGTCAGGTGGTCTAAGAGCACCATCCGGTCGGCTACCCACAGCGGGTTGTGGTAGGGCAGCGACAGCACGCCGGTGCCCAGCCGGATGGTCTTGGTCAGGTTTGCCACGTGCGCAATGAACATCAGCGGGTCGCCGATGGGTTCGACGCCGCACGAGTGATGTTCGCCGAACCACGCCTCCTCGAAGCCCATGTTGTCCATGAGCTGGACGATTTCGACGTCTCGCTGAAGCGAGTAGGTCGGGTTCTGTTTCACGGGCACGTGATGCGGGGGGACGAACGCGCCGAAACGTAGCCGCCGACGGGCCATATCAGGTGCTCCTCTCTGGGGTGTGTCCCCAGGGTCACGGTTGCGACGTCGGTCACACCGGCGCCCGCAGGCAGACCACCACGTCGGGAGGGAGCATGTCAACGTTTAAGTTGACGCGAGATCATGGACTCTCGATGCCGTCGACGCCGACGTTGACCCGATCGCCGTCACCCTCTAACGTCAACGGTCATGTTGATGACATGGGTGGCGCGGACACGTCCTGTGCGCCCAGGCCCGCGAAGGACAGGTCATGGGCCTTACGGGGCGGACGGTCGGCGTGACGCCAGCGGGACCGGGGCGGGTGTGTCCGCGGCGAACCGCGCGCCCCGTTGCCGTCCCGGCGGACGGCGCCACGCGCGAGCGGCTTCGCCGACCGGGCCACGTCTTCCCGCTCCGGGCGCGTGCGGGAGTGGCTCACGTACGAGCCGGGCCCACCGAGGCTCCCGTCAACATCGTTCGTGCATGTCAACGCTAACGTTTATGGGTCTGGTCGGGGAACTCGACGTTCGTTCCGTAACCTTGCGAGCTATCACAGGAGAGACATGACGCAACGTGACAGAACGACCTCGTTTCCCGACTCGCCGGTCGACGTCATCGTGGTGGGTGCCGGGTTCGCCGGCCTGGCCCTGCTTCGTTCGTTCCGGGACGAGTGCGGGCTGACTGTCACGGTGATCGAGGCCGGCGACGACATCGGCGGCGTCTGGTACTGGAACCGCTACCCCGGGGCCCGGTGCGACGTCGACAGCACCGACTACTCGTACTCCTTCTCGCCGGAGCTGGACGCGACCTGGGACTGGACCGAGCGCTACGCCGCTCAGCCGGAGATCCTGAGCTATATCCACCGCGTGGCAGAGCTGTACGACCTGCGCCGCGACATCACCCTCGGTGTTCGGGTCACGGAGGCCGGGTACGACGAGCAGGCCGATCTGTGGGTGGTACGAGGCGACGACGGGTCGGTCGTCTCGGGTCGCTACCTGGTGATGGCCACCGGCTGCCTGTCCGCCGTGAAGCGCCCCGACATCCCCGGTGTCGAGGACTTCACGGGAACGGTCCTCCACACCGCAGACTGGCCGAAGGACAAGGTCGACCTCGTGGGCAAGCGGGTCGGGGTGATCGGCACCGGGTCGTCCGGCATCCAGGTCATCCCCGAGATCGTCCCGGTCGTCGCGGAGCTGGTGGTCTTCCAGCGGACACCCACCTTCAGCGTCCCGGCGCACCATTACGTGCTGACCGACGCCGATCGGGCAGCCATCCGCACCGAGCTCCCCGCCCGGCGCGAGCGGCTCAGGCGCTCGTCGACGGGGCTTTCGGTGCCTGCCAACCCGCGGTCCGCCCTCGAGGTCACGGACGAGGAGCGGCAGGCGCACTACGAGGAGCAGTGGAACTCGGCGGGCTTCGGTTTCCTGCTGGCCTACTCGGACCTGCTGATCGACCAGGCGGCGAACGACACCGCGGCCGACTTCATCCGAGGAAAGATCGCGGAGCGGGTCGACGACCCGGCCACCGCGGCGCTGCTCAGCCCGCGCACCTACCCTTACGGGGCCAAGCGCCCGTGCGTCGACACGGGCTTCTACGAGACGTTCAACCGGCCCAACGTCACGCTCGTCGACATCTCCGCCTCTCCGCTCGTGAAGGTGACCGAGACGAGCCTGCACACGACGACGTCGGAGTACGGGCTCGACGTGATCGTCTTCGCCACCGGTTTCGACGCCATGACCGGTTCGCTGCTGCGACCGGACATCCGCGGCAGGGGAGGTCAGTCACTCCGCCAGCACTGGGCCTCCGGCCCCCTCACCTACCTGGGGCTCGCCACGGCCGGGTTTCCCAACATGTTCGTGGTCGCCGGCCCGGGCAGCCCGTCGCTGCTCGGCAACGTGATGGTCTCCATCGAGCAGCACGTCGAATTTCTCGCCGACCTGATCATGTCGTCACGGGCGGCGAAGACCCCGGTGATCGAGGCCGAGCCGGAGGCCGAGGCGGCGTGGGTCGCGCACGTGAACCGGGTTGCCCAGGGCACGCTCTACCTGGCCGCCGCCTCGTACTACCTGGGCGCCGAGGTGCCGGGCAAGCCCCGCGTCTTCATGCCCTATGCCGGCGGGCTGCGGCGCTACCGCAGGGAATGCGAAGAGGTCGCCGCCGACGGCTATCGCGGGTTTCGCCGCACGCCCACGGCAGAAGGGAACTAGATCATGAATGCTGACATGCGGCAGCCACGCTTACTGTGCATCGGCGGCTCGACGAGGCCCGGTTCGAGCTCCGAACAGGCCCTGAGGGTGAGCGCCGCCGCGGCACGCGCCGAGGGAGCCTCGATCGACGTGATCGCGAGCCGAGACCTGATGCTACCGATCTACGACACCGAGACCAGGGAGCGTTCACCCCGGGCTGTCCGCCTGGTCGAGGCCGTGCGGGAAGCGGACGCCGTCATCGTCGCGTCGCCGGGCTACCACGGCGCGATCTCCGGAATGATAAAGAATGCGCTCGACTACATCGAGGACCTTCGGGACGCCGAGCGGCCCTACCTCGACGGCGTTCCCGTCGGTTGCGTGGCGGTG
The DNA here is from genome assembly GCF_001983005.1 of Protofrankia sp. BMG5.30. Taxonomy (NCBI): domain Bacteria; kingdom Bacillati; phylum Actinomycetota; class Actinomycetes; order Frankiales; family Frankiaceae; genus Protofrankia; species Protofrankia sp. BMG5.30. Next base: position 84,747 of record NZ_MOME01000020.1, read on the forward strand.
GCGTACGGGTGGCAGGCGACGGTCTCCACCCTGGCCGGTCTGCGGGCGACCGTCCATGCACTCCGGGGATGGCCGAGCCCGCTCGGCGCGGCGATCAACGCCTCGAACCGAGTCTTCGACGAGAACGGTGAATGCGTCGACGACCAGACCCGCTTCCAGCTCGAGACCGTCGCGCGGCAGGTCGTCGCGTTCGCCGAGCGACAGAGCCCGATGGGCCTGGCCGCGACGGATCTGTAGCCGGCCGCGGCCGTGGGCCGGCTGGAGGCCGGCGCGTACGGTGAGGATGTGGAAGGGAAGCCGGGGTTGCGCGACCGCGATGTCCGGGGCCGTGCCCGCAACGCTCGGCCGCGAGACGCGCTGGGGCGCCCGCTGGGGTACGGCGAGACGGGGGTGGACTCGCTCCCTGTCGACTTGGTGGTGCCGCCGGTTGAGGCTCTCGCCTGGGCACAGCATTTGATCGAGTCGGGTCGGCCGTTTCAGGCTCACGAGGTGCTGGAGGCCGTGTGGAAGGTCGCGCCCGACGGGCAACGCGAGTTGTGGCGCGGTCTCGCCCAGTTTGCCGTGGGCCTGACCCACCTTGCCCGCGGCAACGACGTTGGGGCTGCGGCGTTGCTCCGGCGCAGTGTCGACCACCTCGTGCCCTACGCGACCGCGCCACCCTACGGGGTGAACGCCGCGGGCCTCAGCCGGTGGGCCGCGATGCTCGCCGACGAGATCGAACGTGCTGCGGCGAACGATCGCAGTCAGATGGCCGCTGTCGGGGCCTCCGTAATCCTCGCCGTGAGCGACGGCTGCGTCGATCCCGGGGTGCGTGACGGTCGTCGGGCCGCCTTTCAGGAGGCGCTGAAGGGGGCGTTACAGGCGGACTGGGGCGGGCCGGGGGAGAGCTCACTGCCAATGGCTTGGAAGCGCGACTCTCCGGCACGCTAATTGGACCAGGCCGGTGTCCTGGCACACTTACTGGATCCGGGCTGGTGCTTATCACCTTCGGCACGGTTGGCTACGCAGGTAACCTCCCGCCCCGTCTCCGTGCGTATCTGTACGGAGGCGGGGCGACCCGGCATCCTTCAAGTGAGATAATATTGACCCTCCTCCTGATGGAGGGAGGTTTTGGATGCGGGAAGTTAAAAAGAGGAACGAAATTTATGGACGAGAACTCGTTCTACAAAGCCGACCTTCTTGCTATTCGGTCGTGGAATGGTCTGCCTCGTCAGATGCGTCGAGAAGTCAGAAGATATGCGAGAGACGGACGCCTTCATCCTGAGCCGCTAGTTGCAAAAATATCTACCGAATGGGCGAGGGCTGTTCTCCGTAAGGTGCTGCGGCGGGGGCGCAAATCTGGCCGTAGGACACATCTGATTTATATACTATTCGCCAGCATTATCGATCTTCTTGTGAATGCGAATGGCGCTGTTCTGGGTGGGGCTTTGGGTCGTCCTGGTGGACATAGTATTTATGATAAGAGAACTGCGCGACGAATCATGCGCGCCTACAGATCCCTCGACGACATGAGGGTTTGGGGCAGTGCCAGATCCGCTTGTGCCACCGCGCCCGCACCGGTGTGCCGAGGGACGGGGCGTCGTGCAGGATCTGGACGTGCCGGCCGTGGCTGACCGCGGCCACCCCGCATGCCCTCCACGCCGAACAACTCATCGGTCCGAGCGCACCACGACGCGCCAGGACTACACGTACAGTGACGCACGCGAGGCCTTCTCCTGATTCGGGTGTTTGGTCGCTGCTGGTCGTGGAAGACCTCGTTTCGTCTCGCCCTCGTGCCATGCCGTGGACCCGGACAGCGCGAGACGGCTCATCCAGGCTGATCTACGGGAGCCGAAAGATTCGGACGGTGATGTCGAGAACCCATGACTGGCTCCGTCCCCGCGGTGAATGTGACCACCATGGGTCGCACCAGCACCGAGGAGAACCACGATGGCCAAGTACCTGCTGCTCAAGCACTACCGCGGCGCTCCGGCTGCGGTCAACGACGTGCCGATGGACCGGTGGACGCCGGAGGAGATCGCGGCGCACATGCGGTACATGCGCGACTTCGCGGCCCGGCTCGAGGGGACCGGCGAGTTCGTCGACAGCCAGGCGCTCGCCCCCGAGGGGACGTTCGTCCGGTATGACGGTGCGGGGCGCCCGCCGGTCACCGACGGTCCGTTCGCCGAGACCAAGGACCTCATCGCCGGTTGGATGGTGATCGATGTCGACAGCTACGAGCGCGCCATCGAGCTGGCCGGGGAGCTGTCGGCCGCCCCGGGGGCGGGCGGGGAGCCGATCCACGAGTGGCTCGAGGTGCGCCCGTTCCTGACCGCGCCGCCCACCATCACGCAGTGACCTCTCAGGTGAACGAGGTCCTCCTCCGCAGCCTCACACCGAGCGTGCTCGGGATCCTCGTCCGCCGCGGAGCCGACTTCGCGGCGGCCGAGGACGCCGTGCAGGACGCGCTGGTCGAGGCGGTCCGGGTCTGGCCGGCCGGCCCGCCGCGGGACCCGAAGGGCTGGCTGGTCACCGTGGCCTGGCGCCGGTTCCTCGACGCGGCCCGGGCGGACGCCGCCCGCCGCCGGCGTGAGGACCTCGTCGACGAGGAGCCGGCGCCCGGGCCCGCGCCCGCGGTGGACGACACGCTCCAGCTCTACTTCCTGTGCGCCCACCCGTCGCTGACGCCGGCGTCCGCGGTCGCGCTCACGCTGCGCGCCGTCGGCGGGCTGACCACCCGCCAGATCGCCCAGGCCTATCTGGTGCCCGAGGCGACCATGGCGCAGCGGATCAGCCGGGCCAAGCGCACCGTCTCCGGCGTGCGGTTCGACCAGCCCGGTGACGTCGCCACCGTGCTGCGTGTCCTCTACCTGGTCTTCAACGAGGGCTACTCCGGCGACGTCGACCTTGCCGCCGAGGCGATCCGRCTCACCCGGCAGCTCGCGGCCGCGATCGACCATCCCGAGGTGGCGGGGCTGCTCGCCCTCATGCTGCTCCACCACGCCCGGCGCGCCACCCGGACCACGCCCGACGGCAGCCTGGTGCCGCTCGCCGAGCAGGACCGCGGCCGGTGGGACACCAAGTCGATCACCGAGGGCGTCGAGATCCTGCAGGCGGCCCTCGCCCGCGACCGGTTGGGCGAGTTCCAGGCCCAGGCCGCCATCGCGGCGCTGCACGCCGACGCGCCTACCGCCGAGGAGACGGACTGGGTGCAGATCGTCGAGTGGTACGACGAGCTCGCGCGCCTGACCGACAGCCCGGTCGTCCGACTCAACCGTGCGGTGGCCGTCGGCGAGGCCGACGGGCCGCGCGCCGGGCTGGCGGCGCTCGCGGCGCTGGACGCCTCGCTGCCTCGCCACGCGGCGGTGGCGGCGTATCTCCACGAGCGCGACGGGGACCTGGTGACGGCGGCACGGCTGTACGCCGAGGCGGCCCACAAGGCGCCCAACCTCGCCGAGCGCGACCACCTGACACGTCAGGCCGCCCGGCTCAACGCCCGCCGGTGTCGCTGACGGGTCGCGCTCGGATTTCCCCGCAGCACCTGGCGCGGCCCCGTGGCCAGAGCGGTGGCCTCGCAGTGAGCAGGCGGGTCGAGACCAACCGCACGACGCGTTGCCGACGGGGAAGCTCAGCGGCGGCGAACAGGCGCGCTGGAAGCGTGGTGTCGCAAGAGACCCGCCCGGTGAAGTGCCGGTGAAGGTGACCCATCTGCGACGGTTCGGCTGCCCGAAAAGCGGCTCACCCAGGCTTGTCTACGAAGAGCCGGAAAAGCCACGGCCTTGACCTGCCGCCCGTCCGCCCGTCTCGGCTTTCTCGGCGGCTCGTCCGCCGGAAAGCTAACCGGCACCGGCCGGGAGGGGCCCCGGCCGACCCGCCCACCAGGACGCGTCGAGATTCGCGCGTGCGACGCGAAGCGAGCCGGTCGTCGCGACCCCGGCTTCTCCCCATCACTCGGGAGTGCCTCGCCCCGGCCTTTCAGTCGACCTTGATCGAAGATCCAGCGAGGCCCGGCTGGCGCGCGCCAGCCGGCGACTCGGGGCCATCTCGGTGAAGGTGGCCCGAGGGAATCCCGCCGCGGACAAGGCACTCCGCCGTTCGCCGCCAGTCCCGGATGGCCCGGCCAGCGGAAGCGGGCTCGGGAGCACACCCAGACAGTTGGGCTGTCATGCGTCATCTCGCGGTATCCCGTATCCGGGGGTGAGGATTCCGGCTGGGTCGAACCGTGCCCGCAGGGCTTGGCGGCTAGGCCATTGCTGGCCGAAGTGGGCCCGCCAGCAGGCCGGTTGCGTCGGCACCGCGTTGATCGGGTAGACGGCGCCGCCGAGGGCGACGGCCGCGTCGCGCGTCGCCCGGTTCGCCTCGACGAGCGCCGCCGCGCCGGCGGGGTCGTCGGCACGGCCGCCGCGCAAAACCGACAGGACCCACACGGGGCCTGGTCCGGCCGGCATCGGGATCGGYGTGGGCGACCCGTCGGCGTGGCCGGGGCGGACGGGAAACAGCAGGCCAACCAGCCGGAGTTCAGCCGGTCCGGTGAGCCCCAGGGGGGCGGGACCGCCGAATACCGATGTGGCCAGCGTGGACACGGTTGCGTCGGGCATGAGCACGGTGAGCCAGGCGTGCGGTTGGAACCACTCCCCGTTTGCCCGCGCTGCCGCCTCCGCCGGGGCCATCCGATGGACGAAGTCCCGGTAGGAGCGGACCTCGGCCTGCCGGCCGGTCCGGGTCCCGGTTCCGGCAGCAGAGCCGGTCGCCGTGCCGGGGGCATGATCGTGGTCGGAGCGGGGGTCGTACTCGTACACGGCGGTTTCGACGGCGTACTGCCACCTGTCTGATGCGGCCAGCAGCACATGTCCCTGAAGAAAGTCGGGTCCGTCGTCGGCCGCGAGCTGTCGCAGTACGGCGAGGCAGTCGTCGAGGCTGTGGTGCGTTCGCAGCCCGTAGTGCACCCGACGTGGCGCCGGCACCGTGCGAAGCGTGGCATCGACGATCAGGCCGCACTGGCCGAGCCCACCGAGCACCCCGTGGAACAGGCTCCGGTCACGGGTGGGCGAGCAGGTCAGGAGCTGTCCGGTCCCGGTGACGACGGACAGTTCCTCGACGTTGTCGATCTGCAGGCCGTGGCGGTGGCTGGCGCCGCCGATCCCGCCGACGCTCAGGGTGCCGCCGACCGAGGTGTCCACCACGTCGGTGAGTACCGGTACGGCCCGGCTGCGCCCGAGCGCCGCATCGACGACGTCCGCCCAGCGCGCGCCGGCCTGTGCGCGGATCGTGTTCGCGGTCACGCCATCAACCCGGTTCAGCCTGGACATATCGACGACGAGGCCGTCCGCCGCCTGCGCCTGCCCGTACACCGAGTGTCCGCGGCCGCGAGCGGTGAGGGTGCACCCCATGTCGAGGGCCAGCCGGACAACCCGCACGACATCGGTCACGCTCGCGGCCCGGAGCACAGCCCGGGGACGATGGTGGACGAGATGGCCGAAGTCGTCGGCTGCCCAGCGAAGGCTTGCGTCGTCGCGGGTGAGGACCCCGTCGAACGATGGCGCGGCGGCTGGCGGAGCTGGGGGACGTAGGGCGGCGTAGGCGCGCAGCCGGGGCTGGTCCGGCCGGCCCGGTTGATCGGGCCGGCCGGAGTCGTCGGACCCGCCGGGTTGGTCGAGGTCGATGCGCAGGGCAAGAATCGACGGGTCCGTTGCCGCGATGTGAGGCACCGGCCGTAGCGTCAACCGGTCGCCGGGGCCGATGCAGCCGCCCAGGACCGCGTCCGCCAGCAGATGGTGCAGGTGCACCAGCGCGCGGGACGCGGGGACACGTGCGGTCGCGATCTCCACGACCAGTTCCCGGCATGGCCGGGGCGCGGCGTTGGGCCCTTGCGGGAGGTCGATACACCGCGCTGCCTGGTCGGCGGCCAGCGGGCGTGACGCTTCGAAGGTGCGCAGCAGCCGGCACAGGCCGGTGTGTGCCGTTGCGGGGGCCGGCCCCCTCCAGGCGTAGGGTCCGGCGACATGGTCGAACGTGAACCGTTCGCGCAGGTTCGCGGGGTTGCCTGCCAGGAAGATCGTCATCGTGAGGGACCGTTGCCAGGCCGCTGCCTGGTCTGACGGCAGGGCGAGCAGGAACTCGCAGGCCGCGCGTGCCCAGGCGGCGAGGTCGAGGCGGCCGAGGACGGCGACGGCCCGCACCGGTGGGTCGTCCGGCGCTGTGCGCACCGCCTCTCGCGCGGCGAGCAGGCCGGTGATGCTGTCCAGGTCGAAGCGGGGTGCCAGGTCCGGGCGGGCCGCGCGGAAGCGGGCGGCGGCTCTCGCGCGCAGCAGTGCCTGCACGTCGCCGGCCGGCGGCGCGTCGCCAGTCACAGGTACGCCTCGGACAGCAGTTGCCTGGCCGGCGCGGGCCGTCGCCGGCCGAAGGCGTGGGAGGTCAGGCGGTAGGGATCGATGTACAGGTGCCGGCCGCGGTGTTGTTCGAGCAGTTCGATCAGTTCGGACCGGCCCGGCGGGCCGGCTGGTTCGACACCGTGCCCCGGGGCCGGGCCGCCGCTGTTCTCGCACAGCCGTTCGGCGCGTGCGACGCAGTGGCGCAGCAGGTCCTCGCGCAGCGACTGCTCCGGCCCGGGGCCGAGGACGGCGATGAAGTACAGCCGGAACCCGAGCCGCACGGCGTCCGGTGTGTGGTCCGTGGACAGCGACGCGAGCAGGGTGGCCGCGTCGTGGCCGCGCCAGTCGCCCTGCCGGGCGGAGCTCAGCACGCCGTCGATCGGGACGCGGCCGATGGTGTAGCGGCGCACGGTGGCCCCGGCCATCTCGAGCACGTGGGACAGCAGGCGGTAGTCGGCGTCGAGTTCGGGATCGTGGGCCAGCACGATCTCGTCGTGATCGCCGGCCAGTGGCAGTAGCTCGCGCAGGGCGCAGGCCAGGTAGTTGGGTCGGCCGTCGGCGGCGATGATCTGGCGCAGCGGCTGGCCGAACCGGGTCAGGTCCAGGTGCACGGGGCCGCCGTGGGCGCGCAGGTCGACCAGAACGCCCAGCTCGGCGAGCCGGTCGAGCACCGTGGCCAGATCCGCCCCGGGAGGCACATGGGCCAGCAGGCCCGGATCGTGCATTCCCAGTATCCGGTACTGGGTCTGCCAGGCCCGCAGCACGCGGACACTGGCCGGGTGGACCCAACCGTGCTCCGCCGCGTCGGCATATGGGCGCAGCGCCTCGGCGGTGGGCCGGCGGCCGTCCGCACGGTAGGCGACGTAGAGCTCCCCCACGTCCACTTCGGACATGGCGGCATAGTCGTCGTCGCCGCGGGTGCGGTCGAGGTACTCCCAGAAGCCCAGGGTCTGTTCCGTCTGGTGGTAGGTCGTGTGGCTGCACCGGAGGATGACGTCGGCGAGCGGCACCGTCGCCCGGTACATCACGTCGATCCACAGCAGGAACTTGAGGTGACTGGGCGTAAGCGGCTTCGTGGGCGTCACGGTGACCGGGGCGAGCAGGACCCGCGGCCGGCCGGCCGCGGGGCCGCCCGCCTGCGCCGGCATGGGGAGCCGCCCGACCGCCGTCTCGGTGGACGTGGTCATGTCAGCGGCGGCGGCCGTGGACGTAGAACAGCCGGTGCACGCCTCGCGCCGACGGCGGCGGCACCGGGTCGGACCACCGTCCGTAGCCGGCGGCGGCGCCCATACCCGGCTGGTCCGCGCGCACGGCGAACCCGTGCTTGGTGAACAGCGGTTCGGGCTCGTCGGTGCCGAACACGAGCGGGCAGCCCCAGCGGTCGAACAGGTCCAGCAGCGGGCGCATGCGCACGTCGGCGAACGTCCCGGCGCCGATGAGGTCGGCGGCGATCCGGCTGCCCGGGGCCATCAGGGCCGCGACCCGGTCCAGCAGGCGGTGCAGGCCCGGTTCGGGGACGTAGTAGAGCAGGCCCTCGAACAGCCAGGTGGAAGGCAGTGCCGGGTCGTAGCCGGCGGCGCGCAGGTCAGCCTCCCAGGTGTCGCCGACCAGGTCGGTGGCAACGGTCCGATGGTCGACACGGGGAGTTCGCCCCACCATGCGCGCCTGCTTGTAGTCGAGCACCGCGGGGCGGTCCACCTCGAAGTAGCGGATCCGCGCCGGCCAAGGCAGGCGCCACGCCCGCGAGTCCACTCCGGCCGGCGCGAGGACTACCTGGCGCATGTCCGGATCCTCGGCCGCCGAACGCAGGAAGTCGTCGAACAGCCGGGTTCGGATGACGAAGTAGTCGGCGGTCATCGGCACCGAGCGCGTGGCCCCGGCCGGCTGGATGACCTCGAGCATCTCGGCGAACAGCTCCGCGCCGGCCGCGCCGGCGAGGTGGGCCGCGTAGGGATCCTCGAACAGCGGGTCGTCGCTGCGAGTCTCGGCCGCGCGCAGCGCCGCGGCGATCAGCGCCGTGCGTTCGACGGGGGCGAGTACACAGTGATCGGACATGTCCCTCTCCGTTCCTGCGGCGAAGGTCTCCACGGCGCTGGCGTCGTCCCCGCGGCGTGTCCCGCCACGCGGCGGGACACGCCGCGGATCAGTGGCGGTGACCGTGGACGTAGAACAGCCGATGCACCCCGTCCCGCGGGGAGGTCGGCACCGGGTCGGCCCAACGGCGGTAGCCGGCCGTCTCGCCGGCGCCGGGATGGATGGCCCGCACTGTGAGCCCGTGCTCGCGGAACAGCGCTTCCGGGTCGTCGCTGCCGAACCGGAACGGGCATCCCCATCGGGCGAAGACGTCCAGCAGGGGGCGCATCCGCGGGTCGGTCAGACAGGCAGCACTGGGGATGTCCGCCGCGACCTGGCTGCCCGGCGTCATGACCGCCGCGGCCCGGTCCAGGAGCCGGTGGGTGTCGTTGCCGGGAATGTAGTAGAGCAGGCCCTCGAACAGCCAGGTGGAGGGCAGCGCCGGGTCATAGCCGGCGGCAAGCAGGTCGTCCTCCCAGGCGTCGCCGACCAGGTCGGTCGGGACGAGTCGATGATCGACCTGCGGCTGCGCCCCGCCGAGCCGGGACCGCTTGTAGTCGAGCACCGCCGGGCGGTCCACCTCGAAGTAGCGGACCCGCTCCGGCCAGCGCAGCCGATAGGCGCGGGAATCCATCCCGGCGGGCGCGAGCACGACCTGGCTGATCGGCTCCGTGGTCACCGCCCGCTGCAGGAGGTCGTCGAACAAGCGGGTACGGATGGAGTTGTAGTCGGGAGTGATGGGTACCGTCCGTTTCCCGGACGGGGGAAACGTGGCAGCCAGGACCTCCGCCAGCAGGTCGGGGCCGAGCTCCCCGGCGAGCGCGGCGGCGTAGGGATCGGCGAACAGGCGGTCGGCACGCCCAGTCTCCCGGGCTCGCAGCGCGGCGGTGAGCAGCGCGGTGCGCTCGACCGCACCGAGATCGATCTGCTGGGTCACGATGCCCTCCCCAACTCCCCGTGGGACTCCCGCGTGCCGGCCGTCCCGAGCAGCCGGCGCCACCCATCGGCGTCCGGCCGGAACAGGCGGTCCTTGACCTGTGTGGGCCGCGTACCTGCGCGCACGGTGTCGAGCCACTCCCGCGCGAACGTGGCCGGGGCGAGCAGCCGCACCATGGGGGCGCCCAGCCGGCCTGCCGCCCGGGTGGCGCGGTAGCGGGGGCTGTGCGCGCTCAGCGCGGCGTCGAGCCGGTGCGTGAACACGGCCGTCTCGGCGTCCGTCCATGATCCTTCCGGTTCGACCGCGAAGGTGTAATGGACGGTGCCCGCGCCTGGCGGTCCGGTCYGCACTGGTCGTTCCAAGTCCGCGTCCGGCCTCGCAACGGCCGTCGTCCCGGCGCCTGGGCCCGGCCGGGAACCGAATTCTGCCTGGTCGGGCCGGCAGGCCACGTTGCGCACGGCCAGGCCGCCGGCGGCGAGCGCATCCCCGAGGGCCCGGACGACCTGGGCCTCGCGCAGCCGCTCCCCGACAGCGTCCGACGGGTTCCTGCGCCCGGCGTACTCGACCCGCGGCACCCCACCGACGCGGTCGACGACTCTGACGACGTCGCCGACCGCGTATCGGTACAGCCCGCCGACGTGGCTGAACAGCACGTGGTAGTCGCGGCCAGGGTCGAGCTCGTGCGCCAGCAGGGTCTCGCTGTCGGGCTCGAGGCCGAGCTCGGCATCGACGAACTCCAGCACGGAGGCGGTCGGCACCAGGCTGCCCGCCGTGCGATGGCGATCGAGCGGCACGCCGACCGGCCCCTCCGACGCGCCCACCGGCGCCGGCAGCACGCTCACGCCGGCCCCGTACTCCTCCCGCAGCCGAGGCAGGTACAGCGCGGCCACGCCGGTGGTCCAGCACAGGATGACCGTCAGGTCCGGCCACACGTGCGCCGGGCGCACCGGGTCGAAGTACCTGGCCAGCGCCTCCAGCTCCGCGGCCCGCCGCGGGTTCGGCGAGCCGTGCGGGCGCCCGCCGAGAGTGCCGTCGCGCACCTCCCGGACGATGCGCGGCCACCACGTCCGCAGCTGATAGGGAAGCGCGGCGACCATGGCGGGATTGAAGGTGATGACGCCGCGCAGGCGCTCGTTCTCCACCGCCAGGCGCAGGCGCAGGTACGCCCGTTCACAGTGGTCGTCCTCGGCGACGGCGGCAGGCAGGGCCGCCCAGGGCGCTGCCGTGCCGGGTTCGGCGGACAACGGCTCGCCGAACCGCGCGCCGATGTCGACCTGGCTACTGCCCACGTGCGGGCGGCCCGAGGCGGTGGTGGGCGGCACGGCACGCAGGTCCTGTTTGAGGTTGAGCAGCGCGTCCGGCCGGGCGACGGCGTCCCAGAAGTGCCCGACCAGCGGCGCCCACATGGCGTGGTAAAAGGGCATGAAGACGGTGCGCATGAACTCGCCCGTCACCGGGATCTTCTTGTGGGATCCGGTCGTGCCGCTGCTGGTGAAATAGACAACGGGATCGTCCGCGGTGAGAAGTCCGGACTCCCCGCCGGCGGTCCGCTCGATCCAGGGCGCGAGCGCCGCATAGTCGTGGATCGGCACTTCCCGCCGGAACTCGGCGAGGGTACGGATCCGGCCGAACGAGTACTTCCGGCCGAACTCGGTGTCGGCGTTGAACATCAGCAGGTGACGCAGCACCTCGTCCTGGCAGCGGGCGAAACGCGCGCCCGCGGCCTGCAGGCCGGCCCGTTCGGCCATGACCCGCGCACGGTAGCGGCGCAATCGGTCGGGATGCGCCCACTCGCGTGTGGCGACATTCGGTGATTCCCCGTTCATCGGCGGTTTCCGCCCATTCTCGTCGGGGGATCCTCCGGTGACCGCCATGCGTCCTCGACGATGCGCCGGACGGCGGCGGCAAGCGCCGTAGGGCCGCTGTGGCCCTGGCTGTCGAGCACGGTGACGGGCACCGATCCCACCTCGTCCAGCATCATCTTCGCAAGCTCCCGCTGATATTCCTCGAACGCAGCCCGGCCGACGCCGCCGCGACATTCAAGGCGGTGCGTTCCCGCCGCGCCGCCGGCCCGCTCCCAGGCAGTGCTGGGATCGACATCGAGATAGATGATCCGGTCTGGCTGCGGGAAGCTTCTCCACCAGTCGAACATGGGATGTTGCCAGGCGCCGGCGAGCCGGCATTTTGCCAGCGTCTTGTAGTAGTACGAGTCGACCAGAACCGGCTGGCCGGGTGGGGCCTGGCGGATCCGGTCCCGCAGGTAGACGATGACCGTCTGGGCCATGGACGTGAGGAGATCGGCGGAGTATTCCGCGCCGAGACCTGCCCCGACGTCGGCGATGATGCCATGCCGTACGCGGGAGATCAGGGCGTGCTCCGGAGGAAGGTGGTCATCGTCCGCGGAGACAAGCAGGCCGCGGAAGCCGGCGGACCGCAGCTCGTTCAGGACGGTGGATTTCCCAGCATGGTCTGGGCCCAGCAGGACGCAGAAATTCTCCGGTTCGCGCGACATCGGTTACCTGCGTTCCGCGGCGATGACGAGATAGTCGATGCTGCGCTCGCGGTAACCCTCGAGGAACGGTGCCTCCACGCCGGTGCGCAGCGACGACTGTTCCCGCAGCTCCCAGTAAGGAATCGCCGCCTCGGTGTGCCGCGCGACGTGGAAGGGGACCAGCCCGTGGGCGGCGAGCGCGGTGAAGTAGGCACTGCGCGGGTGCATGGCGCAGCGGTAGTGCGCGTCGATCTTCCGGGAGGCTGGTGACCGGGGGTCGACGGCGTCGTTGCGGCACCAGGTGACCGCCACGTAGCGTCCGCCGGGGCGCAGCAGCCGGGCGAACTCGCCGAACACCTCGTCGATGTCCACACACATTGTGGTCTCGTTGGAGACGATCGCGTCGAACGACTGGTCGGGGAACGGCGTATGGGCCATGTTCGCGAAGTGGAAGCGGACCCGGTCCGCCCATCCGCGGCGGCGCGCGATCCGCTCGGCGAAATCGATGTGGTGGCCGCAGTAGTTCACTCCGTCCACGCGGCAGCCGAAGCGTTCGGCAATCATGAAGGACGTTCCGCCCCGCCCGGAACCGGCGTCCATGACGCGGGAATGTGACGGCAGCCCGCCGAGCGCGTCGAGGATGATCTCGGTCTCCCGGTTCTCCATGGTGTGGAGCTCGCGCAGGATCAGTTCCTCGCGCCGCTCCGGCGGTGCGTCGAGAATCGCGTGGTCGTAGTCGCCGATGCCGTAGTGATGATGGTATAGATCGTCTCCGCCACCGAGCCGAAGATTGATGTCGTCGGATTTCTTGCTCTCCCAGTAGCCGCGCTGCGCCGAGTCGTGGCGGCCGAGGACGGTGGTGTCCCTGTCGGCCAGCTCAACATTCACCATGTCCGCTGCTCCTCCACCCGGAAGGGCCGACGGGCCCCTGCGTCCGTATCCGATCCGTCCGCCGCGGCACGTTCGGCCGCGACGACCAGGTAGTTCAGCGTCTCGTTCCGGTAGCCGTCGAGAAACGCCTCCTCGACGCCCGTGCGAAGCTGGGAGTGGCTGCGCAGCTCCCAGTACGGCATCGCCTTTCCGGTGTAACGCTCGACGTGGACGGGTGCCAGGCCGTTGTCGGATAGCGCCCGAAAGTAGGTGCTGCGCCGGTGCATCTGGCAGACGTAGTGCTGGTCGATGTGCCGCGACGCGGCAGAACGCGGGTCCACGGTGTCGTTGCGGCACCAGGTCGCCATGACGTACCGGCCGCCCGGCCGCAGGAGCCGGGCGAACTCGCGCAGCAGTTCGTCCGCGCCGGCGTACATCGTGGTCTCGTTCGAGACGACCGCGTCGAACGAGGCGTCCGGAAACCCGGTGCGGACCATGTTCCCGTAGCGGAACCGGACCCGGTCGTCCCACCCTCGTCGCCGCGCGATCTGTTCCGCGAACGCGATGTGATGCTCGCAGAAGTTGATCCCGACCACCTGGGTGCTTAGCCGTTGTGCGATCATGAAGGCGGTCCCGCCCCGCCCGGATCCGGCGTCCAGCACACGCGCGCCCCGAGGGAGCTCGCCGAGTGCCCGGATGACGAGATCGACCTGGTCGTTCTCCATCCGGTGYAGCTCCCGCAGAATCAGTTCCTCGCGGCGCTGGCGTGGGGCGTCGAGAACGCCGCGGTCGAAGTCGCCGATGGCATAGTGGTGATGGTAGAGGTCGTCCTCGGCTCCCAACCGCAGGTTGATATCGTCGGAGGTCTTGGCATCCCAGTGGCTCTTCAGCGTCCGTTCGTACTCGTTGCGGACGCAGGGGGCATTCGTCATCGTCGAGGAAGCCTTCCGCTCGGTTCCCAGGCGGGCCGCCGAGTCGTGAATTCAGCGGCCGGCTGGGAACGCCCGGGCATCACAGTCGACCGAAGTACCTGCTTCCCGTGACCGACAGGTCGCTGGAAAAGAAGAACTCGCGAACTCCCCAGAGGAACTCGGCGCGCGAGATCCGGCCGTCGCCGTCCATGTCATGTCCGGTGAACGCCTCGATCGCATCCGGCGCCGCGATCCGCCACACTCCGCGCAGGAAGCGGTCGAAATCGGCCTGCGTGATCTGGTCGTCGCGATCGCCGTCGATCACGTCGAAGATCGCGCCCGGAACTCCCGCCACCATGTCAAGCCGGCTGGTGTCGAGACTCAGGGACCGGTTGGCCGTGACAAACTCGGGCATTGTGAGCCAGTCGGGTGTGCGGGGGCGGCCATGCCGCAGGAACTCCCGCCACAGTGACCGGTACGCGTCGAGCAGCGCCACGCCACGCGGGTCTGCCGCGGGCACGCCGAACACCTCCAGGTGTCTGCGGACGAGGTCCTGGTAGTCCGGCCAGCCGACCTGGCCGTCGCGATCCGCGTCGAGAGCGAGGAAGACCTGCTGGATCTTCAGGTCGACAGGATCAGGGGGCGCCTGGGTCACGACACCTCCATCCTCCGGAAAACCATTCGAGGAATCCGGAAAGATCTGGTGGGGCAAAGTCGGCGGTCACTCAAGGTACAGATCTCCGGGTCGATCCGAACCGTCGCTGTGGAACTCACGGACCGACGTGACGAACTCGTGCCGGCTGACGAGTCCGTCGGCATCCCGGTCCATCGCGGTGAAGGCGCGTTGTCCGGTGCCGGCAGGTATCTGCCACACCTCGAGAAAACGTGCGAAGTCGGTGCGGTCGATCGCGTCGTCCCCGTCAGAATCCATGAGATCGAAGATTGCCTGGGGGACGTTTTCCAGCAGGTCGAACCGGCTGGTGTCCGCGCTCGCGGCGGCCACAGCGGCGGGGAACTCCTCCGCCGCCAGGCGCGGCCGACCACCCACCTGCCGGCGCAGGTGGAGCCACTCCATCTCGTAGGCAGCCCGCAGCCCCCGACCGGGCAGACTGTCCGCGTTGACGCTGAATACAGCAAGATACCGATCGACGAGACGCTGCAGGTCGGACCATTCCAGGAACCCGTCTCCGTCGATGTCCAGGGTTCGGAACACCTGATCGAGACGGTTCGTTGCGCAGGAGACGGCCGCCACGTCGAGACCTCCGGTTCTGTGGCTGCCCGGTGCCTGCCGGGGCCGGGCGCTGATGTTGCCGACTCGCCGGCGGCGCGACCCGCGGGCGCAGGGCGGGCGCATTCTATGGCCGGCGGCTACCGGGACCGGTCGCCGCGCACGTKGCCGTCGAGGGCTTTCGCGGGCCTACACACGCCCGAAGTAGAAACTGCCGGGCACTTCCGGGTCGTAGGAGTAGAAGAACTCCCGCCACGAGCGGATGAATTCGTGCCGGCTGATCGAGCCGTCCCCGTCGATGTCCAGCCGGTTGAAGACCTCGAGCCCCGTCTTCGGATCGATTTTCCAGACCTGAAGATACCTGCTGAACTCCTCTTTGCTGATGCCCCCGTCCCCGTTGCGGTCGATCACGTCGAAGATCGCGTGCGGGATCCCCTCGACCAGATTGAAGCGGCTCGTGTCCACGATCAGGGAATGGAGCGCCGCAATGTAGTCATCCCTGTCCAGCCGGTCATTGCCGCCGGCGTGGCGCCGGAGTTCGAACCAGTACATGAGGTGAGCCGCCCGCAGGGCCTGGGCCTCACGCGAGTCACGGTCGAGCCCGAAACCGGACACGTACCGGTCCACGATCCGCTCGTAGTCGCTCCACTCGATGACCCCGTCGTTATTGGTGTCCGTCGCCTCGAACAGCCTCTCGAGGCGAGCGTCCTGCGGCCTGGTCGCCGTGGTGGCCATGGCATACCCCTTTCGCGAGGGAAATGGGCGTTTCGCGAGGGAAATGGGCGGAGGAGGTCCCGGAACACATCTTGCCGACGCCCTCCGGGTGGCTCCGTGTTATGAAGTCTAGTCGAGAGGAAGGCGGCCGCAAGTCGCTGGTCACCGTTATCGGGTCACCCGGCGAGTATTCAACATTAAACCCTCGCCGGGGGTGAGAACGCGGGACGACACGTTCTCGGTTGATCGCGAAATTCCTTCTGTTTCGGATTTCGGTGGCGGACTACCGTGCCTGTCGTACCCCGAGCGGCGCGATCACGAAACTGGGGCCAGCCCCGTCGGTCAGGTGATGTAGATCGTCCGCGGCGGGCCGTCCTGCTCGTGATTCGCGGTCCTTACCGGGACGGGATAAGCGCGCGGCCGCTGATCGGCTATCTGTGTGTCGAGGTGGCTTCTGGGCTGGTTGGCGGGCTGGCCTGGTGGGTGAGCGCGTTGGCGATCAGGGTGCTGATGGCGGCGGTTCCGGTGGCGTTGGGGTGGTAGGGGGTTCCGGTGGCGTTGGAGCCGTCGGCCCAGCGGTCAGCGGGTCTGGGCGCAGATGTCGTGTCCGCCGCTGGCGGTGTAGGCGTCGACGAGCGGGACGCGGGCGTCGGCCGCGGCAAGGGCGTCGACCTGGACGGGGTGATTGCCCTGAGGTGTGGTGAGCAGGTTGGTGACGGTGGCGCCGCCGCAAGTGACGTCGACGTGGTCATCCGAACCCGTGCACGAGCCGCCGCTGATCCCCCGGTGGATGTTCGATGAGATGAACGCCCGGCGGCGGGCGCGTCGCGGCTCCCGTGACGGCAACGAACCGAACATCCATCCGGCGACCCTGCGCACCTATCTGTTCCGGGGGATGGTCCTGTGCGCCTGCGAACGGCGGATGTGGGGGGAGTACCGCCGGCCCGGCAACATCGTCTATTACACCTGCTGGCCCCGGGCGAACAACCGGGGACGCGAGGACAGACTCGCCGGGCATCCGAAAACCGTCCGTATCCGCGAGGACGTCCTGCTCGACGCGRTCGCTGACTTCTACGCCGAGCGGGTCTTCGGCCCCGACCGGATGGCCCTGCTGGCCGCGGACCTCGCCATGGTCGACGACCGGGYCGCCCACGAACGCACCGCCACCCGTGACCGCCTGCGGCGAAAGATCACCGATCTGGTCCGGCGGCAGGACAACCTGCTGCGCCAGGCCCAGACAGCTGACCCGGACGACCCGTTCACCCAGGGACTGCGCCGAACCTACAACGATCTTGATGTTGAACGTCGCGCCGCTGTCGACGCCATTGTCGATCTTGATGCGGCCGTTGTGCCGGATCCCGCACGGCCCGGGCCGGACAGCCTCGCGCTCCTCGAGGCTCTGCCGTATCTGCGGCTCAGCCTCGATCGTGCACCGGAGCGGTTGCAGCGGCATCTCTTTGAGATCACGCAGCTCATCGTCCACGTCCATCCCGACACGCAGGAGGTAGCCATAATGATCAAAATTCCGGCGGGTGAACTCGAACGGATCGGAACCCTCGCGCAGGGAGCCGCCGACACTCCGGGACTCGACACAACAGTCGCCGGAGCTCCGGTTTCCCGTGTGGATGCTATACGTGCCCCCGGCGGGGCACAGCGAGGAAGAGAAGATGTTCCATGCCCCTCGAGCGGATTGTTGACCTTGGCTGGGCCGCTCCACCTGCCCTGACTAGTGCCGTATCCGTCGAGGTTTGCCCTGTTCTGAGCGCCACGCCGGGCGGAGCCCCGCATCCGTGTGCTCGTGGGCTTGAGGATCGGCGTTGTGGCGGAGCGGGTGCGGGTCCGGGAGATTGATCCGGACGAGGGGCGGCGGCTGTTGAGGATCGTGCGGCGGTCGTCGGGGTCGGTGGCGACGGGCCCAGATGGTGCGTTGACAGGAACAATCCGGTGAGCTGGCCGTTGCGGTGCGGGTTGGTCGCACGCATGCCGGAGACCATCTCCCGTGCCTGCGGGCTGTGCCGCGGGACGGCTGCCGATATCGCTGGAACAGGCGTGGCCCTCGACAGGAAAGGCGCGATGCGGTAAATGTCTGTACGTGACGGGGGTAGAGGAAATACGTGATGATCTGGCGCGCCTGCTGGGCCGCTGCGAGACGTGGCTGGAKACGCTCGGAAACCAGGATGACGCCCCGCAGGACGTCGACGAGCTGGCCGCCGACGTCGCCCGCGTGTGCAGCCTTCGCACCCGCGCCCTGTCCACCCTGCTCAACGTCGGCATGCTTGGCCGCCAGTCGGCCGGGAAGAGCTTTCTGATCAGCGGACTGCAGGGCCGCTTGGAGTACTGGCTGGTAGATGACGACGATGACGAGGGCGAGTACACCGGCATACTGCCGTCGTCGGCGAATCCGACCACCGCCTGCCCGTCCACCGTCGTTCCGGTCGGTGACGACCCGTCTGTCAACGCTTCCGGGCGCGGCCTGCTGCGCGTCAAGTTCGACGACTCTGACTGGGTCGAGATAGGCACCGACCTGCCGCCCGCCGTCGTCGCCTCGTACGGCGCGGCCGATGGGAAGGTGACCGACCGCCGCCGCGAGCACATCAACCGCCGGGTCCTGGAGATCGAGGTGCTCATCTCCGATGCCCTTCTGCCGGCCAAGCTGTTCGACCTGCCCGGCTCCGAGTCCCCTGACGGGGACCATGACCTCATCATGCGCGGCGCCTGGGCGGAGGCCGACTGCTTCATCTACGTCACTCAGGCGACATCGGCGCTGACGGTCAACGAGCTCGCCCTCATCCGTGACCTGTACGCCCACCACCTGCAGACCGGGAAGCGTGTGCTGTGGGTGCTCACCGGCATCGACCGCGCCACTCAACGGGAGCACGGCCAGGCCGCGTGGCGCAACGTACAGGCGACGAACAACGACTATCTGCGCACACACTTCGCCGACGCGGGCGGCGGCCTTGCCGCGTTCGTCGGCGAAGGATTCCTGCCAGTCTCCGCGGCCTGGGAGGCGAAGGCCACCGCCGAGGAGGCGAACGGGAACGCGACGAGAAATCTCAGGCAACGCAGTGGGATGGACGTGCTGCGCGACCGGCTGCGCCAGCTTGTCGAATCCGGCGCCGGGGACCGTCATCTCGTCCAGGTCGCCGACGAAACGAGACGGCTGGTCCGCCGCCGGCACCGGCCGATCCGGGACATCGTCGACGCCCATCAGGTTTCCGTCGACGAGCTGGCCGCTCAGCAAGCCGCGGTCGCCGAGCGGCTGGAGCGTGCGGCGAGCTCCGCGGAAAGCATGCGCACGGAGCTGGCCGACGAACTGGAACGCGGTATCCGCGCCGGGCAGCGCCCGTTCGCGGATCTCGCGCAGGAACTGCACCGCGGGCTCGATCAGCTGATCGACGAGGGAAAGCTGGACGTCGAGCACGTCCACGAGATCGACATCCGCCAGGTTCAGACCTACACGCAGTGGATGGTCGGCCCCGATGGCCCGGCCACCGTCTGGCAGCGTCAGCTGGAGCAGCTCGACGCCAAGGGCCGCACTTTGCTGCGGCTGGCTTTGGGCGACGACGCCACCGGCTCCCAGCTCGTCTCCCCGGAACCGCTCGACAGCCGTCTTCCGCCCCCGCCCGCGGACGCGCGGGGAGCCATGTCCGTCTACAGCCTCGTGCAGATCGCCGCCGGAACGGTCACCGTAGCCGGTCCCTTGGCAGGCGGAGCAGCCGCGCTGATGACCAGCCTCAGCCTCGCCTCTATTGCGCTTCCGGTCGGTGCCGCCGTCGCGGCCGCAATCGGCATTGCCAAGATCACGAATGTGCTCAAGGAACGGGAATCAGTGATCCAGAAGGCCCGCAACGAGCGCAAGCGGATGATCGACGAGCAGGCGAAGCAGGCCCGGGCGGATTTCGTCGAGGCGGCCCGGAGCCAGGGGCAGATACTGATCGACGCGGTCGAGGAGCACCTCGAACAGCACAGAGCCCGGCTCCATGCGACCCTGGCTCAGATCATGGATCGCGTCGACGCCGAGGATACTGTCGCCAGTCGTGAGCTGGTCACCAGGCTCGCCCCCATCGAGCAGACCGGCCGCGAGATCATAGGGGAACTGCGGGATCTGGCCGACCGCCCGTAAGGCGGTTCCGCCAGGGCGACACCGCCCCGGCCGGGCAGGTCGGCCGGCCCCGGTCGAAGTCCAGGATGAACGCGGTCTTGGCGTACCGGCCGGTGGTGTCACGCACCCGCCAGGCCTTGCAGAAGATCGCCAGGTTGGGGTCGCGGCCGCGGACCAGGGTCGAGGACAGGTAGGCCCGATCGATGTGCAGCTCGGCCACGAACGCCTCCACCGCCGCCAGGGCGGCCAGCGCCACCCCCCGGGCGTGTCCCGCTGGCCCGGGTCGTCCCAGTCGGCGTCCGACGTGGCTTGCAGGCTGTGGACCCCGCCGGCGCCGGTGCCCCGGCCTGGCCGGCCAGGACCCGGGTTCCCTCGGTCTGCCCCACCCCTGCGAGACCGCGATCACACCCAGGGCCTTGCGCAGGGCGTGTCCCAGCATGTTCGGGGTGTCCTCCACCCGGCCGGCACCCCACGGCGGACTGGAGCCCAGCGCCGCGCGTGACGCCCGCGGCCCGAAGCCCTTCGTCTCCGTGGCGACCTCGATGGTGCGTTCGATCAGCCGCCGATCCCACCCAGCGTTGATCATCTGGGTGCGGAAGCCGACCAGGGTGCCCTTGGGAAACGGCGGCCGGTCGGCGTCCAGGCAGTCCAGCACCAGCTGCCAGCGCCGGTCCGTCACACAGGCCTCGATCACTTCGTCGTCGGAGACACCGGTATAGGCCTGCAGGATCAGCGCCAACGCCAGCTGCGCGGATGGGACCGGCGGCTGCCCTTGGGGACTGTCGCGGTAGACCCCGGCAAGCTCGGCCTGGAACGCCTCGTCGAACAGCTCATAGCGATACCGAGGCAGGAACACGAACAGCTTCGCCCGCCGTACCAGACGCATCACCGTCTGCTCCGCAACGGAGGGCTCCAGCAGCGGAGTCCACACCCCAGGACGTACCCGACAGCACCTCCCGATCAAGGCAGGCACCCGGCGCCCACCGACCGGCGCTGTCTACCACAGGCCACATACGGCTACTTGACCGGCGCGCTAGGTCAGAGGGTATAGGCGTACACCTGCAGGTGGAACATGTAGCCGGCGGCGGCATGGCCCCAGCCTGGGTTTCCGGGGCAGACGCCGTTCGGGTCATAGCCGTCGAAGTAGAGCGAGCTGCACTTGTAGCAGAACCGCCAGTCGGTCTGGAAGCCGCTCGGAACCGGGTTGCGGTCGTGGAGGAGAAGGTACTGGGGCCCGGTCGCCAGGTGGGTGGAGCCGCCGCGGCCGGCGCATACGCCGGGGAAGTCGTGGTAGTAGAGGACGCTGCAGTACTGGCACATCTGCCAGTCGCTCTGCTGGTACTCCGTCTCGCCAGCATGGTGGTCAGTGCTGTTGGTGAAGGGCACTCCGAAGGTCCAGCCCTGAACCCTGTGCGAGAAGCCCGCGGGGCATCGGTTCTGGACCGGCGAAGGGTACCGGACCAGGCCGTGGCACCTGTTGCAGAAACGCCAGTCAGTCTGCCACGTCCCCGACGCCGCGGCGGGTGTGGCGAGCATGGCGGTGGTGGCGGCGGTGGCGGTGGCAGTCGCCAGGCCCAGCCCGGCTGCCAGGATGYCCCGCCGTGAGACGGCGGCCGACGGTTCGTTCATGGTCATCGTGCGTCACCTTCGAGTTCGTGYACGCTCAGGCGCGCCTGTGGTGACCGCATCGTGCGYGGCGCGGTTGCCGCCGCGTATCCGTGCTGGTACTGAACCTGGGCCGCCCGCCCGGTCAGGATGGCGACAGCACAGCGCGCTTCTCGGTCCCACCCGGCCCGCGGCCGGCAGCCGCGCCCCGCGGGCGGGCGAGATCCGGGCGCGTTGGTGCGAGGGTCAGGATGGGTCGGGGCCGGTGGCGAGGACCTCGGCGGGGGTGATGGAGGGAAGGTCGTGGGCGGCACCGACCGGGGCAGGTGATCCGGCCGGCGTGGGTGTTGTGGTCGCGGGCCAGCGCCGGGTCGCGGCGCAGGGGCAGACCTGGGTACGACCCTTGCCGAGCGGTTCGGGGGGCCGAACCGCTCGGCAAGCCGGGCCGTGGTCCGCGAACGCCGCGACCAGCGCGCGTTCGAGCGTGTCGCGCACGGATGGCTCCGGACTTCGCCGGGCGAGTTCGCTACGCCGGTAGGAGGCGTGTTCGGAACAGCTCGAGGACCTGGTCGAGTGCCGCCCGTGTCGGCTGGCCGGGCTCGTCGATGAGGTGTTCGGTGACGACGGAGTGTGGCTTCATCCTGGCCTCGGGGTTGGCGCTGCTGTCGTCGAGATCGATGGCGACGAAGGCGTCGCCCAGCTGCTCCCGCAGGAACTGGAAGCGCTCAGCCGGTGAGAGGGTGTCGCCCCGGAAGCGCAGGCCGAGCACCTGCAGGCCCTCCGCCGCGCACCGTCCCCTGACCACGTCGAGGTCGGCGGCGGAACAGTCGATGGCCCTCTTTCTGGCCTTGGTGAAGGGAAACGGCAGGGACGGCTCCGCCAGCACTGGAGCGATCAGGCTGGGGTGCGTCGCCATTGCCAGCGCGAACCCGCCGGTGAAGCACATGCCAATGGCGCCGACACCGGGCCCGCCGCAGCGTGCGTGCTCGTCCGCGGCGAGGGCACGCAGCCACGAGACCACAGGTGACGTGCGGCTCGTCGCCCAGACGGTGAACTCCCGGCTGACGCAGGCTGGAACAGCCGACGACAGCCCGTACCGCAACGAGCCCAGCCTGCCGGCGGCGAGCGGGTCCTTGCCGGGGACGCCGAACAGGTGCGGCATCACCGCGGTGCAGCCGATGTCGATGACCCGGCGGGCGAACGTGGCCACCTTCGGTGTGATACCCGGCAGCTCCGCGATCACGATCACGGCCGGGCCCGTGCCGGCTCGGTACACCGTCCGGGTCCTGCCGTCGTGGGTGAAGTCCTTCATCTCGAAATCGGCGAGACTGTCGTCGGCCATGGCGGACAGTCAAGCAGAACGTTCATGCTCCAGTGAGACCGGCGCGTCCCCGCAGTTCGCGACTTGGAGTGACCGTCATGTGGGTGACGTGAGACGCCTGGTGGGCCTGGTGCGTTCACCGGTTTCTTGATCAGAAAAGGCGGGCGGATGCGCCGACACCCTGCCCGTTCGCTGATCCCCGCCTCGGAGTTCACCGGCTTCCGGTTCCCACCGGAAGTGACCGTGCTGGCGGCCCCTGATACCTCCGCTACAACCTGTCGTACTGGGACGCCAACGAACTCCTGCGGGAACAGGGCGCCTGCTGTCCCGCTTGCGCTGCCGTGTGGGCAATCTTGGCGGTTTGCCGGGCTACGCGTGCCGCGGCTGGATCGCCGACGCCGAGGATGGCGGCCGTCGCTCAGACGAGCCGGGGACGCTCTCGGCGCCCGTCCTCAGCATGCTCAGGGAACCCGGGGCAGTTCACTTCTGAACGAGGACGAGGGCCCACTCGGGCGCCGGCAACGCGTCCTGACGGCGCGGATACCGCCTGCCGAGCGGGCGACCACCACTGCCACACCGGCCACCGCGGGCGGGATCACCTTCCTCAACATCGAGGACGAGACAGGGATGGTGAACGTGATCTGCACGCTCGGGCTGTGGCAGGGCTACCACCGGGTCGCCCGCGCCAGCCCGGCGCTGCTGATCCGTGGTGTGGTGGAGAAGGCGGACGGCGTGGTCAGCCTGCTCGCCGACCGGCTCGAGGCGCTCCCGATGCGCATCACCGCGAAGTCGCGGGACTTCCGGTGAAGCACTCAGGCGGTCGCGCGGCGCAGCACCAGCCAGCCGGCTCCGCCGAGCGCCAGCGCGAACATCAGCGGATACGCGGTGAACAGCGTGAGCGAAGGCTGGCCACCGAGGAAGCTCCCGATCGAGGGCCACCAGTTCTGCGTCTTCCCCAGCACGCCCACCGCGGCGAGCAGCGCGACGCTGCCGAAAATGGCGAGGTAGATCCCGGTGTGACGCCAGCGCTGGAACACCACACCCGCCAGCACCCCGATCGCGGACACCGCGACCAGCGGTCCACTGTAGACAAGCCACAGCGCGAGCGGGTTGCCGTGGCCCAGCACGTCCAGCCCGAAGATCCGCGCCTCCCGTCCCCAGCCGCCGGTCAGCCGCTCGACGATGTCGAACGCCACCAGCCCGAGCCCGAGGAGCAGCGCCTGGCCGAGGACGACCAGTGCGGTGGCCGCGGCGAACGCCCGGCGGGTGACGCCGAGCCCCAGCGTGAAGGGGAACACCTCCGTGCCCCAGCCCAGCAGCGGCATCGCGGCCAGCGCGAGCAACGGGTAGCCCAGCAGTGCGGGCCAGTGGACGAGCTGGATCCGGACGACGTCGAGCACGCGGGACATCAGGACTCCTTCCCGGCGGAGACCGGCCGGCCGTGGCGTTGGGTGGTGCGGACGACCAGTTGCTGCAACGAGACCGGCTCGAAGTCCAGCCCGGGTTCGAGCAGGTCGCTGACCTCGTCGATCAGGTGCGTGGAGAGCACGACCGTGCGCGGGTGCTCGGCGTAGTCGGCCAGCAGCCGGTCGTAGAACAGCTGCCGCGCGACGGCGTCGAGGCCGAGGTAGGGCTCGTCGAACAGGGTCAGCGGGGCCCGCGAAGCCAGTCCGATGATCACCCCGACCGCGGACAGCTGCCCACGCGAGAGCCTGCGGAGCAGCCGGTTGACCGGCACCGCAAAGTCCGCCAGCAGCGACGCGGCGAACGCCGGATCCCAGTGCGGGTAAAGCAGTTCCGCGGCCCGCAGCGCGTGCTTGACCCGGAACTTGTCCGGGTAGTGCTGGCTTTCCTTGATGAAGCACATCCGGGAAAGCACGTCGGCGTTCTCGTACGGGTGCTGCCCGAAGACCGCCACCTCCCCGCCGGTCTCGAACGCCTGCCCGGTGAGGATCCGCATCACCGTCGTCTTCCCGGCCCCGTTGCGGCCCAGCAGGCCGTGGATCGTGTTCTCGGCCAGCTCGAGGCTCACGCCGTCGAGCGCGGCGACATCGCCGTAGCGCTTGGTCACCCCGGCCATCCGCACCACGTTCATCGCTTGTGCTCCCAGGCCTCGATCAGTTTCTTGATCTCCTCGGCACCCATGCCGAGCTTGTCCGCCTCCGCCATGAGCGGGGTGAGGTACTGCCGCGTGAAGTTCTCGCGCCGGCGTTCCAGCAGTTGCGCGCGGGCGTCGGCGGCGACGAACATGCCGATCCCTCGTCTCTTGTAGAGGATCCCGTCGGCGACGAGCTGGTTGATGCCCTTCGCCGCGGTCGCCGGGTTGATGCGGTGGAAGGCCGCGAGCTCGTTGGTGGAGGGCACCTGCGTGTCCGCGGCCAGGCTGCCGTCGACGATCGAGTTCTCGATCTGCTCGGCGATCTGCAGGAACAGCGGCCGCCCGTCGTCCTTCACGCCGACCACCGCATACTGCGGTTCATCGGTTCATTACTCATGTAACTAACCATGGAGGCTGGCGGCCGGTCTGTCAAGCTCCAAGCCGGGAAGTTAAGAATCTTGTGGTCGGTGTCGAGCGCCTGCATGGTCAGCATGCAAGGGCATAGGTTGCGGGGCCGGTCTTGTGGATCAGGCCGCGATGGGCCCACTGGGACATCTGGACGCGGAAGCTGTTGATGTTCGTGACGTCGAGGCGGCGGGCGACGTCGCGGGCGTGCCAGGATCTGCCGGGGTGGCTGCTGAGTACAGCGAGCATGAGCGTCACCCGGCCGCCGGGGTCCTCGACAACGTGGCCGTCGTCCGCACCGTTGTCCTCGCTGTCGGGTTCCCACGTCGCGCTGTGGATCGGCTCGTTGGCTTCATCGGTTGCTGGCGGTTTGGCGTGCTTCATGGTGGCGGCAGGACTGGTCCGGTCGTGGATGGTGTCAGGAAGGTGTTGCTGTCGAAGCCCCGGTCGATCAGCACCAGGTAGCGGGCATGACCTGCGGTTTCCTGTCGGCCGGTTGGTGGTGGAGGGGAGTTTTTCACTCGCTGTGCTGGGCGGTGGGGTCTGATGGCGGGCGCGGCGGTAAGGCGGACATCGCGTCTTCTGCTTCTGCCGGCCCTCATGACCTGCCACCGATGCGATGGGTGTTCAAGTCGGTGGGGGGATTCGACCCATTCGTACATGATCGGCCTTCATGAGGTCTTCGACCTCACACTCGTGGGCACGGCACATGGCGGATACCAATGATCTACAACCACACGTCGGCCGTATCAGCCGGCGAGAAGCAGCCGGACGTAGTCGTGATGCCGGTGAACGCCGTGGCATCTGTTTCTCCACTACATCACGACGGACAGCGGATCACCCTCCACGCGGTCACCGTCCTGATCGCCAGCGTCGTCGCGTTGAGCTTCCTGTTCGGGCTGGGCAACGTCTGGGCGCTGGGTATCCGGCTCGGTGTCCCCGCCTACATCGCCCCGCTGGTCGCACCAGCAGTTGATCTCTCCGTTGTCGCRCTGCTCCTCGCGACCCGCCAGCTCGCTTTGGGCGGCGCCAGCCGAGAGCAGATCCAGCCCGCCCAGCGTCTGCTGATCTTCTGCAGTCTTGTCACTCTCGCGCTGAATACTGCGGAGCCGATCATCGAAGGGTACTACGGCCGCGCCGCCTTCGACGCTGTGGGTTGCTGTCTGCTTATCGGCTGGTCCCACATCGGCCCCGAACTCCTTCAATCTCTACAGGCCACCGCCGGCAGGGAACCGGCGCACCCGCCGGCTCCCCGGAGCCGAACCGTGACCACAGCGGATCACGCCGGCCGGCAGGATCCGCTGACGGCAGACCACCCGATGCCACACCCCCGGCAAGCGACCGAGACCGAACCCCGCAGACGGCAGAAGCGAGCCTCCGACCAGGACCTTCTCGACCGAGCCCGCGCCGAGGACGCCCTCCACTGGCAGACCCACCACCGTCCGATTTCCGCCGAAACCCTCCGCAAACGCCTCCATGTCGGTGCCCGCACCGCCCGCGGCCTTGTCGCGCAGCTACGAACCGGAAGCAACCCTCGACCTGATTCCGCAGCAGAGCTCGATCACGCCGACAGCGGTTCCGAATCCCTACCAGCCACCGTGTAACCGCAGCGGCCACCSCCAGCAGGCGGAAGGCCGCGCACCGGTGACGGTGACGGCATCAGTCCACCGGAATAAGCGGATCACCAATGACAGGCCCTGACGTACGCTGTCCGGTTCTCCAGCGGACGGAAAGGATCCACCTGTGATCGTTAAAATGCTCGACGAGCTGCGTCAGGTCGACGACCGCACCCTGCGGTTCACCCCGATGGGCCTGTCTCCCGGCGGACAGATGAGCCCGGAGGACGCAGCCGAGTTCCAGCAGCAGGTGGTCGCCCAGTTCGAACTCGTTCCACAGGTCACCGAGAGCACCCGCAACAGCTTCGACGACCTCCGCAAAGCCTTCGCCTACGGGCTGTTCTGCTACGAGATCTTCACTCTGGTCAACGACCGCGCCCTGCTGGTGCTGGAACAGGCCCTCCGTGACCGGTTCATTGAGTATTACAAGGGAACCGTTACATTCGTCGACCCGAAGAACGGCTGCCTTCATGACGCGGATGTCGGCAGCTACCAGGAACTACACGATGTCATCCGCAAGAATCGCTCCCGAAAGCTACTGATCAGCGATGGACAGAGCATCAAATTCAACGGCATGCTGAGCGGCCTGTATAGCTGGGCGCGGCGGATGGGCATGCTACGCGGACAGCACAACCGTGCCGTCGAACAGGCGATCGCCAGCCTGCGCAACATGACCGCCCACCCAGCCGGCTACCATCTGATCAGCCCGGTCGACGCCGCCGGGACACTCAGCGACCTCGCTGAAATCATCAACCATCTCTGGGGTGTGGCCACCCCGGGCGGACGTCTGTACCCCGCCCCCATCCGGCGCGAAATCGTCGTCCTGGTGTGGAATACCGCCGGCACGCAGTTATGGATAGCGCTGGCTGACGGGTTGTCCGACGCTCTGGATCCCGATGACCAGCCGTGGCAGTGCATCATCGTGCGTGCCGTTTTCCGTCCCGTCCAGCACATTACTGATCATGGCCTACGGGAATTCGATTCCCGGTACGAGGTGACCAGCTATCCARCCGACCTGCTCTGGGGGCCAGGGTCGATCACCGACGCCACCGGCTGGTACGCCGAGCACCGGCCCGAACCCGACGACTGCGACTACCTTGACCGGATCTTCGTAGTCCGCCACGACGGCACCGACCTGTACCTGCCGATGCGGCCCTCGGTGGCCGCAGCCCTACCGGAGACGAGCCGGTCCGGTCGCTGGTATGCCGTCAAGGCAGATCATCCGAACGATGCCTACCAGCACGTCCACACTCTCATCACCGGTGCTGGCTGCGCGCGACGTGGACCGTGTACGCAGTGCCACGCAGAGACCCTTGCCATCGGCCGCTACGAGGAGATCGAGACAGTCGTGTGTGACCCGACGGTTCCAGCGTCGCCACTGCCCCCGGATATCGCGACGCCGTGGGCGCACCCGCGTGTCCGCTTCGTAGCGCCGTCGACGTAGAGAATCTTGCTGGGGGTGCGCATGGGGRGGTATGACCGGCTGACCACGTACCTACAGGCTGCGGAGGATCATGGTCGACGCACGGTGGAGTTGGGGTTCGACCAAATTGAGGAGATCCTCGGATGCCCACTGCCGGCATCGTCGGACCAGCGGCAGTGGTGGGCGAACTCCAACCACTGCCAGGCTCTTGCCTGGATAAGCGGGCCGTCAAAAACATGCCCCGACGACCGCATCCTGCGGTTCACCTCGATGGGTCTGTCTCCTGRCTGGCAGATGAGCCCGGAGGACGTAGCCGTGAGTTTCAGCAGCAGGCGGTCTCGTCCAGTTCGAGTCAGGTCAGGATCCGATCAGTTACAGCACACAACCTTCGATCCATATCATCCTCCTCTGGTTGCTGTGGGTTCTGTCGTGGTGCAATCGGGTTATGTCCGTACCCGGAGAATCCGCGGTTCCTTCCGTGGAGGGGTGTTCCTGCGCGGGGGAACTCGCCGATCTGCGGGTGGAGATCGCGGCGTTGCGCGCCGAGGTGGCCCGGCTGGCCGCGGTAGTCGAGGGCCGTCCGCCGCAGACCGCCGGCGTTCCGGTGCCCGCTGTTCCCGGGCCGATGCCGGCGGGGGCGCGGGTGGACGTGGAACGTGTCGCCGCCGAGCGGGTGGCCCTGTTCCGGTCGTTGTTCGTCGGCCGTGACGATGTGTATGCCAGCCGGTGGGAACGCGACGGACGTCAGGGCTGGTCTCCCGCTCTCGACCGGGAACCGGGGCAGAGCTGGGAGGAGGCGAAGAAGGCCAGACGGTACCGGCCGCTGACCGACGCGGTGATCCGCGATCATCTGTCCGGCGCGGCGACGATCGGGTTGTACCCGATGCTGGCCGATGACACCTGCCGGCTGCTGGTCTGCGACTTCGACGGCGCCGACTGGCAGCTCGATGCCCAGGCCTACGCCCAGGCCGCCCAGGCGGCCGGTGTGCCGGCAGCGGTGGAGATCTCCCGTTCCGGTCAGGGCGCACATGTATGGATCTTCTTCGAGGAGTTGGTGCCGGCGTTGGACGCGCGGGCGGTCGGGTTCGGATTGCTCCGCGAGGCGATGGCTGTGCGCGGCGGTCTCGGCCTTGACAGCTACGACCGGTTCTTTCCCGCTCAGGACCATCTTCCCGCCGCCGGGGAAGGGCTGGGCAACCTGATCGCGTTGCCGTTGCAGAAGGAACGCCGCGCCCACCAGACGACCATCTTCGTCGACCCGGACACCTTCATCCCCATGGACGATCAGTGGGGGTTTCTCGCTGGTCTGGGGCGTCTCTCCCGCGCCGAGGTGCAGCGTCTGGCCGTGGACATGCGGCCGGTCACGGTCGGCCCGGACACCCGCTGGTTTCGTCCCGCGCTGGCACACGAGCCGGCACCGCCGCCGACGATCCACGCCGAGTGGGCCGGGATGCTCGCCGTGCGACGGGCCGGCCTGCCGCCGTCGCTGCTGGCGACCCTCAAACACGCCGCGTCCCTGGCGAACCCGGCGTTCTACAAGAACGAGAACCTGCGGATCTCGAACTGGAACACCCCGCGGTTCATCCGCTGCTACGTCGAGGATCTGGAGTTCCTCTACCTGCCCCGGGCCATGACCGGCAAGGCTGCCGACCTTGTCCGTGACGCCGGCAGCCGGCTGAAGATCACTGACCGTCGCGCCGACCCACCCTCCCTCGAGGTCGCGTTCACCGGCACGCTACGTGACGCCCAACCGGCCGCGGTCGCGGCCCTCGCCCACCACGACCTCGGTGTTCTGGAGGCCCCACCCGGATCAGGCAAGACGGTCATGGGCTGCGCGCTGATCGCCCACCACCACACCCCCACCCTGATCATGGTCGATCGGGCGCCCCTGATGGACCAGCGGCGAGACCGCCTCACCGCCTACCTGAACATCACAGCGGACCGGATCGGGCGGATCGGCGGCGGGAAGACCAAACCGACCGGGGTCATCGACCTGGCCATGATGCAGACCCCGGCCCGGATGGACGACGCCCCCGAACGGCTACCCGCCTACGGGCTGGTGATCGTCGACGAGGCCCACCATGCCGGCGCCCCCACCGTGGAGAAGGCCGTTCGCCGGATCCCCGCCCGCCGCTGGATCGGGCTGACCGCCACCGCCTACCGCCGTGACGGCCTCGGGCCGGTCATCTTCATGCACTGCGGGCCCAAACGCCACGTCATCCCCATCGTCGACCCCGCCGCCCCCGGGCCGGTGGCTCGCGTCGTGCACCTCCACCGCACCGACTTCACCCTTCCCGACGACGCCGACACCACCAGGCCCGGTGCGATCACCTCCGTCGTCTTCACCGCCCTCACCGAGAACACCACCCGCAACCAGATGATCTGCGCGGATGTCCACACCGCTGTGACCGCCGGCCGGAACTGCCTCGTCCTTACCCGGCGGACCGCGCACGTCGACGCCCTCGCCGACCTGCCGAGACGTTCGGGCAGCACGGCTTGATCTTTCTTTCTGCGAGGTCCTTACCTATTTTCTCCCGGTAGTGGTGGGACGGTCAGCGCATGGTGAGTRCAGCCTCCCCGAGGGAGTTGGAGCGGGACCAGCCCGGTGGGATCGCTCCGGCGCTGCTTGACCTTGCCGCTGGCGGCAAGGTTGAACGATCACGGCATGGAAACCAGCGCCGCACCGCAGAGCAGCAGGATCGTCGTCGTCACCGGGGCCGGCACCGGGATCGGTCGGGCCACCGCCCGGGCCTTCGCCGCCGAGGGCGCCCACGTGTTCGCCGTCGGCCGGCGAGCCGAACCGCTCCACGAGACCGCCGCCGGTCACGAACGGATCACCCCGCTGGCCGCGGACATCACCGCTGCGGGAGAGCCCGAGCGCATCATCCACATCGTGCGGGAGCTGCACGGCCGATTGGACGTGCTGGTCAACAACGCCGGCATCGTGCGCGGCGGTGCCCTCGGCACTCTCACACCGGAGACGATCATCCCGCAGATCGCTACCAACCTGATCGCACCCATCCTGCTGACCCAGGCCGCGCTACCCCTCCTGGAGGCGACCGGCGGGGTGATCGTCAATGTGAGCACCTCGGTGGGGCAGCGGGCGTGGCCGGGCAGTTCGGTCTACGCGGCGACCAAGACCGCGCTGGAACTGCTGACCCGCAGCTGGGCGGTCGAACTGGCACCCCGCAGCATCCGCGTGGTCGCGGTCGCTCCCGGCGCGATCGACACCCCGATCGGCGAGCACCAGGGCCTGGYGCCGGAGCGAAGGGCCGCGGTGCGGGAATGGCAGCTGGCCCACACCCCGCTGGGTCGTATCGGTCAGCCCGAGGAGGTGGCCTGGGTCATCACTCAGCTCGCCTCACCATCTGCGTCGTTCGTTACCGGAGTCGTGCTCCCGGTCGACGGCGGGGCGGTCGTGGCGTGATAGGAGTGGCCGCTGGAGGTGRCACGGGTGAGGATCGGCGAGCTGGCCAGGACGACCGGCACGACCCCCCGTGCGCTGCGGCACTATGAACAGGCCGGGCTGATTTCCTCCGAGCGGACCCCCAACGGCTACCGCATCTACGACGAACGGACTGTGGGAGGGGTCCGCAACATCCGCTACTTGCTGGCCGCCGGACTCACCCTCGACGACGTGCAGGTGTTCCTGCCCTGTCTGGACGGCGATGTGGCTGCCGCACCGCCGTCAGAGAAGGGTCTGCGGGTCGCGTTGGAACGGCTGGCGGTCCTCAACGAACGGATCGCGGCCCAAACCGAGGCCCGCGACCGGCTGGAAGCCGCACTCCGCTACAAGACCGGCGGCCGGATCCGCCCGGTGGCCTGACCCGGTTGTCTCACGACAGAGAGGTCGAAGAACTGTCGGAGCACGATGGGACAGCCCCCTGGATATGTCTCATGCCTGGGCTGTCGGGCGCTCCAGCAGGCCCCAGCCGCGCGGCGCGGCAAGGTGCTCCCGGGCAGGCCGGCGGCGGGATGCGACGGCTACGCCCGCTATGCAGCCAGGAGACATCCCGGACGTGACGCTGGGCGCATCTGGCCGGGTCGAAGCATGATCCGGCTGCGAGTGGGCGGACGTCGTTCTCCGAGGTGCTGGTGGAGGGGCGGTTGCGGACAGCGCTGCGGCGGATCAATCCGGGGCCGGATGGTGGGCCGTGGCTTGATGACGGCCGGGTTGCCCCGGCTGTTGCCGCGCTGACCCGGCCGAAGGCGGCCAGGCTGGTCGAGGTCAACGAGGCGCTGACCGAGCTGCTGCTGCTCGGGCTGCCCGTCGAGGGGATTCCGGAGGTGGATGGTGGCCGGAGCCGCCGGGTCCGGTTCATCGACTGGGATACCCCGTCGAACAACGACTTCCTGGTGATCAATCAGTTCCGGGTGGATATCCCGGGCAGCCAGGGCCGCCGGTACATCGAGCCGGACATCGTCCTGTTCGTCAACGGCATTCCGCTGGTGGTCGTGGAGGCGAAGAGCCCGACGGTGTCGTCGCCGGTGGCGAAGGCGATCCGTCAGCTGGCGCGGTATGCCGACCAGCGTGGCGCTGTGGCCCGGGAGGGTAACGAGCGGCTGTTCCACACCAACCAGTTCGTCGTGGCCACGAGCTGGGATGTGGCGAAGGTCGGCACGTTCACCTCGGAGCCGGATCACTTCGCCGAGTGGAAGACGACCGAACCGACGCCGGAGGCCGAGGTCGCCGAGGCGCTCGGTGTCGGTGAGCTGACCAGCCAGCAGCGGCTCGTCGCCGGCATGCTCGCCCCGGAGCGGCTGCTGGACGTCGTCCGGCACTTCACGCTGTTCATGCCGACGCAGAGTGGGCGGACGGTGAAGATCGTTGCTCGCTATCAGCAGTACCGGGCTGTTCAGCGGACCGTCCACCGGCTGGCCACGGGGAAGACCCGTGCGGTGGACGGCGAGTTCGACCGGCGTGGYGGGATCATCTGGCATACCCAGGGCTCGGGCAAGTCGCTGACCATGGTGTTCCTGATCCGGGTCATGCGGACCCGGCCCGGTCTCGTCGGGTTCAAGGTCGTGGTCGTCACCGACCGGAAGGACCTCCAGGACCAGCTCGCGAGGACCGCCGAGCTCACCGGGGAGACGCCCCGGACGGCGAGGAACGTCCAGCAGGTGCGTTCGCTGCTGTCCGTCCCAGGCAAGGCGCTGCTCTTCGCGATGATCCAGAAGTATCGGAACCCGGACGCGGCGAAGGACGCCCCGTTGGAGGTGAAGTCCCTCGGGGTGCTCGACCCGTCCGAGAACGTCGTGGTGCTCGTGGACGAGGCGCACCGCTCACATAGCAGCGCGCTGCACGCCGTGCTGCTGGACGCGTTGCCGAACGCGGCGCGGATCGGGTTCACCGGGACCCCGATCATCATGGGGAAGCGGAAACGTACCCATGCGATCTTCGGCCCGTATCTGGATCGGTACACCATCGGCCAGTCCGAGGCGGATGGTGCGACCGTGCCGATCCGCTATGAGGGCCGCACGACGAAGAGCGACGTCCAGGACGCCGAGGATCTCGACGAGCTGTTCGAGGACATGTTCCCCGACCGCACCGACGCGGAGCTGGCGAAGATCCGACGCCGCTGGGGAACGACCGGCAACGTCCTGGAAGCGGAGAAGATGATCGCGGCGAAGGCCCGCGACATGCTCCGCCACTATGTCGACACCGTACTGCCCGGCGGGTTCAAGGCCCAGGCCGTCGCGACCAGCCGGCTCGCCGCTGTGCGCTACCGCGACGCTTTGGTGGCCGCCCGCGACGAGATGGTCGCCCGTCTTGACGCGCTGCCCGCCGAGCTGCGTACGGCCGAGGCCGCGGACCGGGCCGCCTCCCCCGAGGGGATCCCCGGCGTCGGGCGTGCCCGGTTACGGGACGTGCGGGCCTGGCCGTACCGCGACCTGATCGCCCGCCTCGACTTCATCCCGGTCATCTCCGGGGAGCAGAACGAGAAGGACTGGCGGGACTGGACCGACGAGGCCCGGCAGAGGACCGTCATCGAGGAGTTCAAAAAGCCGCTGCCCGCGCCCGGCGACCCGGCGCCGGACCCGGCCACGACCAGCACGGTCGCCTTCCTACTGGTCAAATCGATGCTGCTGACCGGCTTCGACGCCGCTGTCGATCAGGTTCTCTACCTCGACCGGCGGATCAAGAAGGCGGAGCTGCTCCAGGCCATCGCCCGGGTGAACCGCACCGCGCGGGGCAAGGCCAACGGCTACGTCGTCGACTACTTCGGTGTCGCCAAGCACCTGCACGCCGCGCTGGAAGCGTATGCCGCGGAGGACGTCCAGGGCGCGCTGGCGAGTATCACCGATGAGCTTCCGCTGCTGGCCGACCGGCATGCCAAGGTCCGCGGGCTGTTCACCAGCCGTGGTCAGGACCGTTTCGCCACCCCCACCGATCAGGAAGCCTGCGTCCAACTGCTGGCCGACGACGCGCTGCGGGCGACGTTCCAGGTCGCCTACCGGGCGCTGACCCGCAGCCTGGAGACGGTCCTGCCCCGGCCGGAGGCGCTGCCCTATGTGGCCGACACGAAGGCGTTCGGGGTGATCGGTCTGCTCGCGCGGCGGCGGTACGAGCGCGAGGACGCGGACTTCGGCGTCTCCGTCTACGGCGACAAGGTCCGCCGACTGATCGACGACCATGTTGTCGCGCTCGGTATCATCCAGAAGATCCCACCGGTGTCGATCACCGACGCCCACTTCGACGAGAAGGTCGGCGGGCTGACCTCGAACCGGGCGAAGGCGTCCGAGATGGAGCATGCGCTGCGCCACCACATCAGTGGCATGCTCGACGCCGACCCGGTCCGTGCACGCACCCTGTCCCAGCAGCTGTCGGAGATCCTCGACCGGCTACGGGACCAGTGGGAGCAGCTTGTTCTCGAACTCGGCGGGCTGATCGACAAGGCCCGCGCCGGCCGTGCGACGTCCGAGCGGCCTGAGGACGCACCGGACGGCGTCCAGCTGACTCCGGTCGAACGTCTCTTCTTCGATGTCCTGCGGGCGGAGCGGCTCGCCGAGGGCAAGGAGATGACACCGGTCGCCGGTGAGGCCGTCGCCGAGCTGACCGTCTTCATCGTCGATCATCTATGCGGGGAGATCGGGAGGGTGCGCTTCTGGGGAAACGCCCATGCGCGGCAACGCCTGCACAGCTGGATCACCGTGGCGGTCGCGGACGTGTTCATCGACGACGGTGATCTGTTCGACCAGGAGCGTGCGGAGGCCATCGCCGACCAGCTCGTCGAGCTGGCACGGCACAACCATGCCGCGATCATCGCCACCGTCCTGCCCGAGGCCTGGTAAGTGCGCCAGCGCGCCGGTGGCAGCAGCGGGCCCGGGTAACCCACGGACAGGGGCAGGGGCGTGGACAGACCACACCACCCACCGGGGCCGGGTGCCCCGATGGGCCAGCACGACTCCTATTCTTGCTCTATGGCAAGCTCCCGGCCTGCGCGGATGACAATCGAAGGCTTGGACTTCGCTGTCCGCGACACGCGCAGACGGCAGCGGTGCGTGGTGCCATCGAGGTGACCCTGGACGACCGGGAGATCGACATCCTTGTGGGGGKCATTGCGGCGCGGCAGGTCCCACCCCATGTTGAGGTCTTCGTGCAGGTCCATGCCACGAGCCGGTCCGCGCTCCAACGAGGGGACTTCGAGCTGCTGGTGACAGGGGCCGCGCGCGCCGCTGGGGCGACCACAGGCCGGTTCCTCGATCTGCTCGACCCGGCGCTACGCCGGGTCCTACCGGGACGTCGAGGAGCTCCTCGCGGAGCGAGGTCTCGTTGTTGGCCACGTGACCGTCTACCGGTGGGTGTGCCGGTTCACCCCGCTGCTGATCGACGCGGCCCGGCCATGCGGACCGCCAGCATGATCACGTCCGGCATGAGTTCTCGGCTGTGCGGGAACGTGTGACGCAGTGAGCGTAGCCGCGCATGCCTTGGTGCATGGCGTACGTTGTGCGTACGCTGGTGGGGTGACGGGTGCGAAGGACGATCGGCTGCACCTTCGGGTGGAGCCGGCGCAGAAGGCGCTGCTGGAGGCCGCCAGCTCGGCCTCCGGGAGCACGGTGTCGGCGTTCGTGTTGAAGGCCGCTACTGAGGCGGCGGCCGACATTCTGGCGGATCGGCGGGTGTTCATCCTGGACGAGGTGGCCTGGCAGGCGTTTGACCATGCGTTGGACCGGCCGGCGTCCGAGGTGGCGGGGCTGCGGGAGCTGCTGTCGGCACCCACCGTGCTGGACCAGTCCGCGCCTGGCCAGGCCGGTCGGTGAGCGGTCGCCGGTTCGGCCCGGTCGAACCGGCGACCGCCAGCCATGTGCTGTCCGGGTTTGACTGCGGGTCGGCGGCGCAGTCGTCCTGGTTGACGGCGCACGCGTTGCAGGCGCACCAATCGGGCTCATCCCGGGTGTACGTGGTCACCGACGCCGAGGACGGCGATCGGCGGGTGGTCGGCTACTACGCGCTGGCGGCGGGGTCGGTCGCGCCGACGCAGGCGCCGCGGCGGCTGACGCAGGGCGCGGGCCGCTACCACCAGCCGGTGGTCATCCTCACCCGGCTCGGTGTAGATCTGTCGGTCCAGGGCGCCGGGCTGGGCCAGGCCTTGGTGGTCGACGCACTGCGCCGCGTTGCCGCCGCCGGGGAGGTCATCGGAGTGCGGGCCCTGCTGATCCACTGCGAGAACGAGACCGCCCGCGGCTTCTACCTGCGCCTGGCAAAGTTCGAGCCCAGCCCCACCGACCCCATGCACCTGTTCCTCCTGATGAAGGACCTCCGCAAGGCCCTCGGCAGTACTTGACCAAGTCCATGCGGTCCCGATTCGGAGGCGACGCGTGATGGTCCGCCGACCACCGGGCGCGGCCCGCCGGTCGGTCACCGGCGCCGCGTTCTGACGACTCCTGGGGGACCGCGACCAACGGCGCTGTCGACGCGCTGACCGACGGCGCGGTCCGGCATCTGTCTAYGGGAGCAGTGTCGGTGCAGTTAGACGGCCTGCCAGGCGCGATAKCGAGGGCGATGACCGGTCCGGGCAGGGTGGATGGCGGTTCGTATTGTGGTTACTCAGGTCCACTACTCGTTGTTACGTACCGGCTGACCTGTGGAAACAGTACAAGGCGCGGATCTTCGCAGTCCTGTGGGCACGTTCCCAGCTCACTCATACGCAGTCGATCAGACGTGGCCGAACAGGGGYGGGAAGGCGAGGACCACGATCCACGCCCACGCCGCGTACACCGGCAGATAACCGGTCTGCCAGYGTTCGAGGGCCGCGAACGGGGTGCGCCGGCGGGCCAGCCCCAGCAGCAGCCACGCCGACCAGGCGAGGTYGGCCAGCAGGAGGATGTTCTCACCGAGAGCCGCGGCCTTGTTCGGRGTGGTGCCGAACTCGGTGATCCGCCCGGTGATCTCCAGTAACACCAGCACGTCGATGGCCAGCGCGCTCACCACAAGGGCCAGCTGCAGCCGGTCGAACGGGCCGGCGGGCGCCAGCGGGTCGCGGGCCGAGATCGAGTAGAGCAGCAGCCCCAGCACCACTACCAGCAGCAGATCGAACAGGATCAGCGCCTCCCGCTCGACGTCGATGCCGGAGCTGGTCCAGACAACGGCGACGAGGAAGGCGAGCAGCACGGCGGTGAACAGTGGGGTGAACAGCCGGGTGAGCACCGGCGCGATGTTCTCGACCACGTTCTGCTTCGCCTCGACGAGCCACGCGGCGACAACGACACCGGCCGCTGCGCCGCAGGGGAGGAGCCACTGCGCGAGGAACACCTCCGGGTCGATCCCGATCGCCTTGAAGGTGCCGGCCGTAAACGCGATGAGCACGCCGCCACCGAGCGCGAGGAGCACGAAGTAGACGAACCACTCGCCGGTGAACCGGATGAAGTCCATCCGCCGGCGCGGCGAGCACCATTCGTCGCCCGCGTAGGCCAGACCGACCACGAGCCACAGCGCGATCGGGAGGTGGATGCTGGTGAGCACCACCGATTGCGACGTCTCGGCCAGCGGGTAGACGTTGGCCGCCACGGCGCCGAGCATGAACAGCGCGACCAGCACCCCGAGCAGCGGGCGGCGGACCTGGCGGCGCCAGGCGAGGAAACCCGCCAGCCAGGGCAGCACGAGAACGCCCACGTTYGGCCCGTAGAACGCGCCGTCGTGTTCCAGGCTCACCCCGAACAGTTCCGGCACCCGGACCGACACCGCGGCGCCGACCGCGCAGAGGACCAGCGCCCGCAGGTCCCTGCGCGACCGGGCGTCCACGGTCCCGCTACCGGTCAGCACCAGCTGTTTCCACAGCCGTTCCGAGTGCTCCCGGGCGAATTCGCGGGAGAGCTCGTCGAGGCTGCCCATCCGTTTCACCGCGACCAGGAACGCCTCGTCCGTGCTCAGCCCGGCCGCGACGAGCGCGTCGACGGAGCCGCGCAGGTGGTCCTCCAGCTCGTCGGCGTCGGGCTGTGCCAGCTCGCGGCGGCGTTGCACGTAGCGTCGCCACTGCGCGAACTGCGACTCCAGCTCGACGGGGCTGTCCGGCGCGGTCATGCCAGGCCCTCCAGCGGGATCGCTGGCAGCGTCCCGCGGTCGTGTGGGTCGAGCCAGATGTCCCGCAGCGCGCCCACCACCGTGTCCCACTGGCGGCGCTGCTCGGCCAGCTCGGCCCGGCCTTTGTCGGTGATGCGGTAGTACTTGCGCCGCCGCTCGCCGGTCGCCGACCGCCAGGTCGCCTCCACGCAGCCGAGGCGCTCAAGCCGGTGCAGCAGCGGGTACAGCAGACCCTCGGTCCAGTCCAGCTCGCCGCCKGACAGCTCGTGGATCCGTTTGAGGATCGCGTAGCCGTAGCTTTCCCCCTCGGCCAGGATGCCGAGCACCATCGGCGTCGCCGAGGCGGCCACCAGATCCTTGGCGACCTTCACCAGGCCTCACTCCGTTCGATCTCCCCGCCCGGGCCCTGGACGGGATTCGAGCGGGGAACCCTAGCAGTGCTTTGCATAGTACTACTAGGTATCGGTCGCGGCTACGACTGGATGATGCTCGGCCGCCCGAGCCAGCTCATCGCGGCTGTCATCGCGGCTGGTCAGCGGCCGTGACGTCATGGGCGTGGTCTGCTCATGCCGGTGGGGGTGTCGCCCTCCCGGATCCGGAGCGGGCCTGGGAGCGGGCCGGTTATCGTCGGGTCCTGTGGATGAGCCGCCGGTGTTCGTGGGGTCCTCCGACATCGCTGTCGTCCTCGGTCTGACCCGGCAGGCCGTCGACCGTCGGCTGCGGATCGATCCCGTCGCGCCCGCGCCGGCCGCGACGGTCAATCGCACCCGGACCTGGGGCGGCACCCGGGTGTGGTGGCGCGCGGACATCGACCGCTGGCTCGGCGGCGTCGATCCCGACCGCTGGACGTCCCTACCCGGCCACACCCGCTGACTCCGAGGACCGTGCGGCACGCCCGGGCCAGCCCCGCCGCTCACAGACCAGTCGATCATGATCCGGTGGTGAGTCGTGCGGTTTCCCGGTGGTCGGTAGCACGGCTGTGCGGAGACGAGACCGGTTTTTCCCACGAGGGCTGTTGGAACACGCCCTCCGAGCAGCGTGCCCGTTCCCTACCTGCGAATACATCCGCTGTGGGCCACGATGACACGTCATCGCCTAGCTCCCGGACGTCGAGGAGCATTTTCGTTCGAATATTCGCGAGCTGCCTTTGTCGGGGTTCATGGGATGTTTCAAGATCTGAAGTGCTGTTGCTGGACGGCTCCACGGTCGCGGGTGGGCGCCGACGCACTCGTGGAGATGCTGGCGTCGATCGGATCATCCGCTGCCGGCCGCCGTGTCTCATCGGAGTCCGGAGCCGCAGCGGATCCGGTTTCCCTGCGTCGTATGTCGCACGCGAAGGGACGGCGGCACCGGCTGATCGATTTACTGCCACGCTCATAACGATCACAGATCGTTAGATATCAATCTCGGTGCGTAGCCATTGACAGTCCCTGCACTTCGGCCGTTCAATGAGCGCAGGAAAAAACGGGGGGATTGTCGTACCCAGGTGTCGATGGGAACGACTCTGCCGAGGCTCTCTGGAGGTTTGACCTCGCCTCGGAACGGCACGACCAGCCAGGGGATACTGGCAGCTCCGTCCGGGGCGGCACACTCGGGGCAGAGCAGCGAGAGTCTTTCGCTGCCGGCCCCGATCCAGCAGCGGACGTGTCTTACGTGCCAGTCGAGCAGCACTGGGTGACGATCGGGGAGCCACCACGGTGCGGCTTGGGGCGAGGTGTGGATTGGCCRTCGATCCTGGCGTTGCTCGGCGCTGCCGGAACCGGGTTCGCCACGGTGCTCGTCACATGGCTCCGGACCCGCGTCGGGGACGTGACGGTCACCGTAACGTCGGGGCCGGACGGTCCGGCGATTGATCTGAACGCAACCAACGTGCGGAACCTGGACGCGGAAGGACTCCGACGCCAGATCGCGGACGTCGTTCGCGGGCTGTCGGACTCGCAGACACCATCCGAGGCGCAGGCCGACGTTGGGGAACGACCGGGTGGCCGGGGTGACTGGCCGGATGGGGAGCTGGAAACGGGGCGGTCACCCGTCACCGCGCCAGCTCCCTGTCCGGCCGGTTCCGGTGGGGACGACTCTCTCGTAGAGAACGCCGTGTTGGGCTCGCATGGTGGATTCGACGGACGAGGCTATGGCGGTGTCGTGGACGAGTAGCCCGAGTTCGATGTTGGTGTTCTCGGCGTTGTAGGAGAAGTTCGCGCTGGTCGTCAGCATGAGGGCGTGATCAATGATGATCATTTTTGCATGGCTGTCCAGGGGCGGGTCGCACCGGCCACCGGGCTCGGCCGCGGCTGTGGGGTCGAGGCTGGTCAGCTGAGGAGCCTGGAAGGCGGCCCGGATCGCCCGGGATTTCTCCGCGATGTTCCGCCGGCCGGCGCGTTTGAGCGCGGCGCTGATCTGCGCCACGGTCAGCCGTCCCGCCGTGGCCGGGGTCGCTGCCTTGCCCAACAGCTCCAACACATCTGGGGCGGTCAGATCGTTGAACGCCTCCAACGCCGCGGGGAAGTACTCCCGCAGCGCGCCGCGCAGCCGCAGGAGGTGCCGGGTGCGCTCCCAGACCAGCGTCTGGTGCGCCCGGGTGACGACCTTCACCGCGCCTCGGCCAGCTCGCTGTCGCCGGCGACCGGGCGCAGCTGGTGGTGGTCGGTGCGCACCATGTCCGCCAGCACATGCGCGTCCCCGGCATCGCTCTTGGCCCCCGAGGTCGAGTGCCGTTCCCGGTAGCGGGCGGCCTGCATCGGGTTCACCGCGATCACCTGGTAGCCGGCGGCGAGCAGCGCCTGGACCCACGGGCCTCGGTCGGTCCCGATCCCGACCACCACCTGGGCGGGGTCGGTGTCCTCGCCGAGGTGCCGGCCGATCAGCTCGTGCAGCCGGGCGATTCCGGCCACGCCCTCGGGCAGCCGGGCCCTGCCCAGCCGCCGTCCCGTCTCGTCCTGGACCTCCACGTCATGATGATCATCGGCCCAGTCGTCCCCGACGAACAGCAACCCCGCCTCCGCTCTCCCAACAGCACGATCAGCAGCCCGCGGGAGAACCACCAGCGCCCTAATGGTCAAGTGCTCACGCCACGGTGGGCGGGCACGGCATCCCATCAGCGGTCCATCCTCCCGATCACCGGTGGGGGCGCGGTCTGACCATAGGACTCGACTGCGTCCAGGTGAGGAGAGCGCTCACCCACCGGCGGCTACCGGCACCCCTCGTCGAGCACCGGCGCCACCCCGCCGGCGGCGTCGGCGGGTTTGTCCGCGATCGTCTCCGTCGCCGGATCGGTCGTCATGCTGCCCATCTGGTGCCTCCTCTACCTGCGCGTATGCACAGAGTGTCACAAGGGAGTTACACCGTTGGTTTTACAGTCCCCTCCCACGAGGCAGCCGGCTACGACGCGGTCATGGACTACGTGGACGCCTTCTACGCCGACAGCGCCGTCCTCGCCCGGTCTATCTACGGCAAGCGCGCAGCATCCAGCCTGCACGCTGCGGCGGTGACGATCCGCCGCCGTGAGAACGCACTGAAAGCGGCGGCGGGCACACGCGGCACCCCGACGCTCCCGACGACCTGCTGACCGCTGGAGGACTGGGCGGGGCGGCCGATGATGATGACGCCTGGGCTCGGGCGGAGGACGCGCTCGTGTCCGCCCGGACTCGGGACAGGCAGGCGGAGTTGGCCCGCGTGGCCGCGCTCCTGGACACGTTGCGCGCCGCGGAGCAGGTCGCCGCTCCGGCCAAGTGGACGGCGCTCATGGAATGCCTCGACCGGCATGGGATCCCTCCGGCCGCGGCCAGCTCCTGGTGTTCACCGAGTTCACCGATACCGCGCACTGGCTGCGGAACCGGTTCGAGGAGGCCGGGTTCAGCACGGATGGGCACTGTTGCGTTGGCGAAGTCCACCACCGCAGCTACCACTCGGGCATGATCGGGTGATGGGTCGACGTCCTGCCCGTCCACCGGTCCCAGCTTCGGAGTTCGCCGGTTTTCGGTTCCCACCCGAGGTGATCGTGCTGGCGGTTCGCTGGTACCTGCGCTACGCCCTGTCCTACCGCGACGTCGAGGAGTTCCTCGCCGAACGCGGTCTCGTCGTCGACCACGTCACGATCTACCGGTGGGTGCGCCGGTTCACCCCGCTGCTGATCGACGCGGCCCGGCCGTGCCGGCACACGCCGGGTGATCGTTGGTTTGTCGACGAAACGTATGTGAAGGTCGCCGGTCGGTGGACCTACCTGTACCGGGCGATCGACCAGTTCGGCCAGGTCATCGACGTCCTCGCCAGTGAGCATCGGGACCTGACCGCGGCCCGATGCTTCCTCACCCAGGCGCTGTCGCACGGCCGCCGGCCGTGCGAGGTGACCACCGACCGGGCCGCCGCCTACCCGCGGGTCCTTGACGAGCAGCTACCCGCCGCCCAGCACATCGACGAACGGTATGCGAACAACCCGATCGAAGCAGATCATGGCAGGTTCAAGGCGCGGCTGCGGCCGATGCGCGGGCTGAAACGTTTCCGTTCCGTGCAGGTGATCGGCGCCGGGCAGGCGTTCGTGCAGAACATCCGCCGCGGCCACTATGAACTCGGAACGGACGCCGAACCCCGCCAGCGGCTGACGGCTGCCTTCACCGAGCTCKCGCTGGCCGTCTGAGCACCCGCCCGGCACAGGTCCACCGTGCCTTGCCTCCGCCCAATGCAACAGAGCCCCGCCGAGACCACCGTCGCCGCCCACGCGGCTTCATCCCGCTGCGTCACCAGGAAGAGAACTGCAAGCCCGGCAACCGCCAGGCATGTCACCACCAGCACCACCCGCCGCGTACTCACCCGACCATCATCGCGTACCTCTCCCGCAGCGTGGGGTGTGCCTGGCCAGAACGGTACCGGGCCGCTCCAGATCCAGAACTGCGTACTCGTAAGGCTAGCCTGACGATCTGCGCTTTCCGTAGGGCTACTCCCGGCCCGAACGCCGGCCGACAGATCTTCTTCCGGTGGGATCACGACATGGGCGACAGCCTCGCGCCGGAGTCGGACCACGCCCAGCGGCATGCCCACGGGCCAGCCGCGCAAGGAGCACGAGCGCCTTCCAGGCCAACGCGGGGGTCCGCCCGCGTTGCTTGACACTTCCGCCTCATTGGACGGATTCGAACGATAGTCCCGAGTGCAGCGTCGCACGACGATGGCGGAATACGGCAGGGTTCGAATAACAGCACTCTGCCAGTCAATCGTTCCTTTGTAGGGTCTCGCGGCTGATGTCGTAATCTCACGGGCCGTGTCGTACCGATGTCGTATACGACATCGCCGTGAGACTAGCGCGTGGGTGCTGCTGCTCAGCGCCTCGTCTCGTACCTGGTCAGGACCAYGCCGCCGGGAAACGTCCGCGTCTCAACCAGGTTCAGGTTCACCCAGCTGTCCAGCGCGGTGAAGAACGGCGTGCCGCTGCCCACCAGGACCGGATAGGCGGCGATCGCGTACTCGTCGATCAGCCCGGCGCGCATGGCCGCCCCGGCGAGCGTTGCGCCGCCGATGTTCATTGGGCCGCCGTCCTCGGCCTTGAGCCGGGTGATCTCGGCGATCGCGTCGCCGGTGACCAGGCGGGTGTTCCAGTCGACCT
Organism: Protofrankia sp. BMG5.30; assembly: GCF_001983005.1. Classification (NCBI taxonomy): domain Bacteria; kingdom Bacillati; phylum Actinomycetota; class Actinomycetes; order Frankiales; family Frankiaceae; genus Protofrankia; species Protofrankia sp. BMG5.30. The sequence goes on from NZ_MOME01000020.1 coordinate 129,006, forward strand.
TGTCGATCCTCGAGGAGAACACCTGTGGGGTGCCAGAACTCGGCCACCGGCGTTGACCTGGTCTTTTAGGCGGCTCGCTCGTATTCGTTGATCAGGCCTCCGAGGACGGGCTGGCGCTTGATCCGTTCCTTGGTCAGGTCTGCAACGGGGTGGTCGGGCCGTGGTGGTTGAAGGTCACGGCCGCGGTGGGGTCGTCGTCCGTTGTAGTGGGTCGCGTACTCGGCCAGAACGGTACGCAGATGCCGCTCGCCGAAGATCAGCATCCGGTCGGTGACCTCGGTCCGGACCGTGCGGACGAACCGTTCCGCGTAGGCGTTCGCCCGCGGAGTTCGGGGTGGGATCTTGACCGTGGTGATGCCGGCGTCGGCGAGGATCGCGTCGAAGGATGCGGTGAATTGCCCGGCCCGGTCGCGGACCAGGAAGTGGAAGTCGGCCGCCTGGTCACCGAGGTCCACCAGGAGGTTCCGGATTTGTTGGGTGGTCCACGGTCCGTCCGGGTTGGCGGTGACCCCGAGGACGTGGACGTAACGGGAGCCGACCTCCATGACGAAGAAGCAGTACAGACGCTGGAGCGTCACGGCGCAATCCACGTGGAAGAAGTCCACCGCCAGCATGGTCGATGCCTGGGTGCGCAGGAACTGCCGCCAAGTCGTGTCGGTCTGGCGTWTCGGGGCCGGGGGCAGCCCGAGGGACGTCAGGATTCGGCGGATCGTGGACGCGCCGACCCGGTGGCCGAGCTTGAGTAGCTCACCCTGGATCCGCTGGTACCCCCACGTCATGTTCTCGGTCGCGAGTCGTTCGATGAGGGTCGCGATCTCCGTGCTGACCGGCGGTCGTCCAGTCCGCTGCGGGTAGGTCCACTTCCGTGTAACCAAACGGCGATGCCACTGTAGGACGGCCCCTGGGGTGATCAGCCGGTGCGCTCGCAGTGTCTTCGGCAGAAGTTGGATCAGTGCGGCGAGTACCGCCCGGTCCGCCCAGTCCCACCGGGGCTTCGGCTGGGTGCGGCGTAGCACCGCGACCTCGTGCCGCAGCACGAGCAACTCGATGTCCTTGGACGCCGACGAACGGCCGAGTAGGACAAGCCAGCCACACACCCGCACGAAGATCAGATAGAGCACCTCACACGGACATAGCTGACCATCATGCCAACAGTCGCGCCGTCACATCATCCCAGCTCACAGACCCAAGCCGACTTCTGGCACCCCACAGGCCGACGCGACGAAGCAGAAACCACACTGCGTGACCTACTCGCCGACCTGACCCGTCTTCACGGCCCACAGCATCCCAGCGCCGATGAGATCCGCAAACTGCTCTCCCACCCGAGGTCGCAGAACGGGTGACTTTCTGCGCGGGGGTACCGGCAGTTCCGTGACGCATCCACTATGGCCGTACCTGGCAGGGAGTGTAGAACTGTAACTCGGTCCTACGTCAAGCGRCCTCGGGCTTGGTTGCTTGCTGGACGCAGCCTGGGTCCTGCGTCCCTATATAGGTGTATCCCGATCCGCCTCCGACCCAATGGCCGCTGATAAGCCACAGTTCGTAGTGGATCAGCCATTCAGCGATCCAAGGCAGAATAGTGGCCGACAACAACATGTCATGCCTCCACTCGCCGGGGTAATAAAGGCACAGCTCATCTCCGGCGTAGACGTGCGGTAAGGCGTGCGCATCAGGGCGCAGCGTAAGCTGCGGATCGGTGACGGTGATCCGGGGGCGGCGTCCATGCCGATAAAGCAGGCGCACTGTGTAGACCTGGCTGGCTGGCGACGRCCTGATGCACATAAGGCAGTCCAGTTCGCCACGGCGGACTCTTCCCGTAGCGGTGGGCAGTGTGGCGCGGATCGCGATCAACTGCCTGGTCAGGTTAACCGCGCGGGTCGGTGTGCTGGCCATGGAAGGTATGCCTGCGGACGGGCGTACCGGCCACAGTCGTGGTGAGTAGGCCGGTGCCGGTCATGCGGAGCGCGCCGCTCTCGGTCTGGCGGCGCAGCCAGTCGCCGTAGCGTTGCGCGGACAGTTGCACCRCATCGGGGCCGAAGCTTTCCGCCATACGTGAAGCCACTACCTGCAGTCCCTTGCCCTGCAGTTGGACCAGGTCGTCGAGCACAGTGGTGATGTCCCGATGCCAGGCGAAGAACGCCTCCCGCCGTTCCGGGTACTCGTTCCACTTGTCGGCGAAGTTCTCCTCCTCGTGTGCGGGGTTGGGCACCCACCACTTGCCGTGACGGTTCTCGATGAAGTCATCCATGCGGTTCAACAAGTTGCGGGTCGCAGTGAACAGGTCCACCTCCCCGTGGTACGCTTGGGCGGTCAGCGTGGTGATCAGGATGGATGGGGGCCGGTTGTCCGGGTTATGGGCGAACCGGAGCATGCAGTGCCACTTGAGGATCTGTACAACCCGCTGCAGCGTGCTGCGGACCTCCCACTCGGGTACGTCGGCGACGTTGATGTGCCGCTTGGCGGCGGCCTCGACGAGAAGCTGCTGAAGCTGTTCCGACTGCCGGCGGAACCAGGTGGCGTAGCCGATCGGGTTACTGTGCTGCCACCGGTACAACTGCTTGTCCGTCAGCAGGATGCCGGTCGGTGGGTGGTCCACGTCCGGGATGGTTGGCAGCACGTCGAGGTGGAAGCCGTGGTCAGGGTAGCTGAGCGTCCAGCAGCGGCGGCGGGCCTGGCAGGTCTTCGGCCCGTCGGTATGGCCGTGCCGCTTCTTCCACCGCAGGTAGGCATGGAGCAGATCGCCGACGCGCTGCTTCAATTCGGCCTGGGTGATGCTCTCCTTGGCGATCAGCAGCCAGCACACCAGGTCGATGTCGTACTCGCCGGTGCGGCTGTCGGGGCGCACGACGGTGCCGAGCCGGAACGAGCCCTGCGGGTAGATCCGGCACCGGTACCCACCGTGCTCGGCGAGCCAAGAGCCGACCTCCTCATAGCGTTCAACGGCGAGCTGCTGCAGGTGGGGCGCAATGTCGAGGGTTTCGACGGCGCCGTCGAGCAGCATCGACAACATCTGTTCCATGGTGTCCACGGTCAGTCCTCCTGGGCCGGGTAGTAGGGCACATACGCCGGCGCGGTGTGGTCGGCGAAGCAACGGGTAAAGCTGGGCGAGGCCACACGGCTCTCGTGGCTGGCGCGGCCGATCAGGTCGTCGGCATCGACCTTGTCTAGGGAGAGGGCGCCCGTAGGCACCGTGGGGTTAAGCCGTAGTACCCGGTCGTTGCTCAGGAAGTGCCCGACCTGCTTGGTCGCGCTCTCGCTCTGGGCGCGTATCAGAACCTCGACCGCGTCGCGGGCCCACGGCAGCAGCCCGCCGCGGTCAAGGCGACGGCTGCGGCGGGGCAGGTCGATCGTGGTGCCCAGGCTGAACACCCGGACGGCATCCAAAGGCTGGCCGAGCGGTCCGACGGCCTCGGTCAGGGCCACCATCGCCGGGTTGTTCGCCCACACTCCGCCGTCGACCAAGCGTGCGCCATCCAGGGACATGCCGGGCAGGTACGTTGGGGCCGCAGCGGTGGCCATCGCAACGTCGACCGCTTTCTCACGCCAGTCCCGCTTCAACGTCGGCAGGTGTGGCGTACGGAACAGGTACACGTCGTCGGCACCGATGTTGTACGACGTGATCAGCAACCGCTTGGTGCTTTCCCCGAACGTCCGCTCGCCGAGCACCTTGGTAAGGGCGGCGCGCAGCGGCTCAGAGGCGTACTTGGCACGCAGCAGATGCCGCACCCCCCGCAGCCGGCTCCGGTCACGGAAGATCCGCGGGCCATGGTCGGTATAGAATTGCAGGATCTGCCGGGGCGACATCCCCAGGCCGAGACCGAGCGCGATGATCCCGCCGGTCGAAGTGCCGGCGATCAGGTCGAAGTGGTCGACGATCCGCACATCGAGGTCTTCCTCCAGGCGCRCGAGCACTGCGGCCGAGAACATCCCCCGTAGCCCACCGCCGTCCAACGACAGGATCTGGAACCGTCCGTCGGTCACCCGCCGCCACCCAACCGCTTCACACCCCAGCCCACGATGCGCTCCTCCGCCCTGACCGTGCTGTCGATCATACTTAATATCACGGCATTGATTTCGGTGCGTACTTCTGCACTTGAAGGGCACCTGTTCTACTGTGTCGTGATGCCAGGCGACGCCCGGATCAGCCACAATGCGGAGAGCAAGATCGGGTGAGGGGAGCGATGGRCACGCCAACGTTCGAACATGCGCGACTACGCATTGCCCGCGAACTCGTTGGGTTCARCCAGAGCCGGTTGGCCACCGAGGTCGCTCTCTCGCCCGCCGCAATCAGCCAGTTCGAGAGCGGGGCCGTGCAGCCCAGCCCCGATACCGTCGCCGCTCTCAGCACCGCGCTCATGGTGCCGGCCGGGTTCTTCGCTCAGCCGGTGACCGAAACCCACGAGGGCTTCTTCCGCTCCCTGCGCCGCACCGCCGTCGTGGACCGACGTCGCGCCCGCGCGGTCGCGCACGTTGCACATGACCTCGCGCTGTACGCGGCTGCAGCCGGCCGGTTCCCCGCCAGCAACGTGCCGGAGATCCCCGCCAGCGACCTCGACACCCCGGTCGACGAGATCGAGCGCATCGTCTGGCAGATCCGGGCGCGCTGGGGTGTACCGCCCGGTCCTATCACCGACGTCGTCGAGCTCCTGGAGAACCACGGAGTAGTCGTGATCAGGCTCCCGTTGGGCAGCGCCGACGTGGACGCCTTCTCGCTGCCGTTCCCTGACCATCCCGTCRTCGTCCTCGGTGCTGACAAGAACGACCGTGCCCGATCGAGGTTCGACGCCGCCCACGAACTTGCCCATCTCGTCCTACACGGCGAACAGATGTGGGGTATCAAGCAAGTCGAAACCCAAGCGCACCGGTTCGCGGCCGCGCTACTCATGCCCGCAGACGAGATCCGCGACCAGCTCCCGATCACCGTTGACTGGCCCAAACTGTTCGAGCTGAAACGGCACTGGCAGGTATCCCTCGCGGCTCTGCTCATGCGCGCCCGCACACTGCAGCGCATGAKCGAAAGCACCTACCTGACAGCCATCAAGGCAGCCTCAGCCCGAGGCTGGCGCCGTCTCGAACCCGTACCGCTCGGTCCGCCCGAACAACCCCGGCACCTGCTGGACTTCCTCGCCTCGGAGGCGAGTCAACCAGCTCGTGCATACCTACCGGTCCACGTCGTCAACGACATTGCAGCCGCGACCAGCGCCGCCTGAGCGAACGTCGGTGGATCTCCGACGAGGTCACGTATCCTTCTGCACGACACGGACCACCGCGCCGATCTGGACCGTCAGGCGGRACGTGCGCCGCTGATAGCGCTCCAGCACCCCGGGCAGCTGTTCACGGAAGGTCTGGCGGCAGCCGCGGGTCGGGCAGACCAGGCGGCGGACCCGGACGGTCACGGCCACCCGGCGGGCGTCGATGGGCAGGTTGACCACGGTCCGCTGGTGGTAGCCGTGCACCCGCCTGCTCGGGGCGCCGCAGCCCGGGCAGGCGGCAGGCAGGTCCGGTGTCCGTGCTCGCACCCGGATCCACTCACCGTCGTCCGTCACATCCTCCACGACCAGCGGCGATAAYCCCGAGAACGCCATGGTCACAAGCTTGCTGTCATCGCACATGACTTATCGTGAGATGATCGGGCTCTCTCCGTCACCACCGAATCYGAGACAGAGCCAAGTTAACGGTGTAACGGGTGATGTTGGTGCTACATCCGGACCATTGYTGTGAGCTGGTCTACTTCCGGCCGGCGGACAGGCGTCCGTCGAACGCCAGGTCGAAGGCGTTGAGGGGTGCCTTCCAGCGGATCATCCACTTCGCTCTGCCTCGTCCGGTGGGGTCGAGGCTGGTCAGGACAGCCGAGTCGGGGACTGGGCGGCGGCGAGCAACGTCGAGATCGCTTACACCCCCACCTACAGCTCGTGGCTGAACCGGATTGAGGCCCAGTTCACCGCCCTGCGCTACTTCGCTCTCGACGGCACCGACCACCGCAACCACCGCGCCCAGGCYAGCATGATCCGCCGCTACATTATCTGGCGGAACCAGCACACCCAAGATCGGAAACTTAAGCGGATCGTCGACCGGGCAAACGTTGCCTGATGCGGCACTAGGGCCTGTGTCGAAAGTGAATCCTGGGCGTGAGATGATCTTGATTCGTGGCGCGTGGAGATCTGACGGACGAGCAATGGGCCGTGCTGGAGCTGCTGTTGCCGACGGGCAAGAA
>NZ_MOME01000003.1:0-79740 GCF_001983005.1 Protofrankia sp. BMG5.30
CGCAGCCGGTCGGTGAGGGTCTGCTCGAACAGGCCGATGGCGGGGTCGAGTTGTCCGATTTCGGCCAGGTAAGTCGCCGCTCTGTCGGCCAGCCATGATGTGGTGTCGGCTTCTGTCGTTGTGCCGGTCGCCACGGTGAGGGATCCGCGGTGGGGGTCGAGGACGGCCAGGACGTGCGGGAGGAGCTGGTGCCACCGCGGCCATCCGTCCGGGTTCCCCTGGATGTCCCCGGGCAGGGCGGCGGTGAGCATCTGACAGGCGGTGGTGTGGACGGTGGGTCGCTGCTCGGGTGGGGTGTGGTCGCGCAGGACGGCCTGCACGAGCCGGTGCAGTGTGATCGTGCTGGGGCCGGTCCCGCTACCGGGGTCGATGGTGGCGAGTCCCAGGCCACGGATCCGGCGGATCACATCCCCGAACGCGACAGGTGCCGCGGCGATCGCGGTGAGCGCGGCCAGCGGCCGCGGGTCGGCCGGGCCGTCCGCCTCGTCCGGTGGGAGCGGGTCGGCCAGGCCGGCCAGGCTGGGAAAGACATCGACCGGGATCGGTTCCGGGCCGAGGAATCCACACAGGTGGAGCAGGTCGACAACGGCGAGTTCGTCCGGGCCGATCGCGTCCAGCGCCAGGTTCCAGGCCGCGGCGACCAYCGTCGGGTAGCGGTCCGGAACCCCACGGCTGAGGATGTCGCGGACCTGGGTCCCTAACACGGTGAGGTAGTCGTCGACGCCCGTGCCGGTCGAGGCCAGCCAGGTTCCGGCCTGCTCCAGGGCAAGAGGAAGATCTCCGAGGGCGTGGGCGAGCCGGTCGGCGTCGGTGTCGCCCAGGCCAGGGATGTGGCTGCGCAGGAGGGTGATCGCGTCGGGGCGGGGCAGCACGTCCACCGCGACGGTTCCGGTCCGCCCCGCCCAGTCGGGGTGTCGGGAAGTGATCAGGAGGTGGCCGTCGGTGGCCTGTTCGGCCGCGCCGATCAGCCCGTGCAGGTCCGAGGGCGCGGTGGCGTTGTCGACCACGACCAGCCAGCGGGCGTGYGGCCGGCCGGTCCGCAACGCCTCCACGACCGCTCGTATCGAGCCTTCGCTGTCCCCGGCCGACCCGACACCGAGGCGGGCGGCGAGATCGGCCAGGGCCGTGGCGGCCAGCGCGGGCTGCTCCCCGTCGACCCACCACACCAGGTCGTAGGACGAGCGGAACCGCCAGGCGTATTCCACCGCGAGTTCGGTTTTCCCGACCCCGCCAAGGCCGTGCAACGCCTGCGCCCGCCCCGCCGCCGGCTCGGCCGGCGGGGTCCTGCCGGCCGGGAGGTGGGGGACGACCGCGGCCTGCCCGGAACGGGTCAGCCGCTCCCGGAGCTCCGCCAGCTCATCCTCCCGGCCGGTGAACCGCGGGTTACGCGGCAGATGCGCGGGCAGCCCCCAGACCGCCGGTGGCCGGCCCGGATACCGTGCCCCTCGCCCGGCCGTACCGTTCTCTCCCGCGCTCTCCCTGTCCCTGTCACCGTCACCGTCACCGTCCCGGGCCGGGAAGGGCAATGGGCCGGTGGGGCGGGCTCGCCCCTTCCACGCCGCCCGGACCCCGTCGAGCAGCCGGGTACGCGCCGTGGCCTCGCCCTCCGGCCCGGACAGGTCGGTCAGATCGATCCAGCCACGGGTCCCCACCAGCCCCAGCCGCTTCGGATCACACGGCGCGATCCGGACCGGGATCAGCCGCCGGTCGTCTCCGGCCGGGTCCGCCGCCCACATCGCCTGCCATTCCGCGCTGCCCCAGACCGAGTCCAGATAAGCCGGGCTGAGTACCGCGAGCAGACGACCACCTCGTGTCACACCCGCCTGTACCAGCGCCGGCCAGTCCGACCCCGGGACGAAATCCCACGCCTGCACCAGCACCCGGTGCCCGTCGGATTCCAGCGCCTCGGCGATCCACTCCGCCCACGGCTGATCCGTCCGCGCGACAACACGAAGAAATCCCACACCGTGGCGGTACTGTCACGGCCCCCGTCGCCCACCGCGCGAGTATCCCACCGGACATCCGGCATGCGGCATTCTGTCACCGCTCGGACAAACCACCCCGGCCCGCCCCGGTGGGGATGGAGCCCGCCCGAACCGGCCAAGAACGAGTACGGGTCCGACACCACCAGCGGACGCCGATCAGTCCCTGTCGGCCACGKGACTCGGCGGAACCCTCAGCCGAGCAGGCCCTCCAGCATCGCGGCAGGCCRCCAGCCGATCATGCGGCTCGCCGAACATTCTGATCCAGTGTCCCGCGATTCCGGATGACTAAAGTCACGCTGAGCCATCTTCACTGGTCACAGGCATGATCATGACCTCGACCGCGTAAACGGGACAGCATCACGAGACACTGGAAGAGTCTCGGACGACGCGAGCGTTTCAGGACAGCGGCCGTCTTCGGTGTGTCAACGACCCGAATTGATCAGCTGTTTGGACGGGGCGGCGTCACCGTTGCCGCRCTGGCGGGCCGCGCGAACGCCGCGGATGCCGAGCCAGCCGACCACCGAGCCGATCGCGAGGGAGACGACGGTCAGGACCAGGTGGACGGTGAAGAAGCCGGTCGGGCCGTCGTCCCAGGAACGATCATCCTTCCATATGTTCCGAAGGAAGTTCGGCCAGATCGCCCACGTCCACACACCCACCGCGATCAGGAACCAGGATGCCCGCTTCGAGAGAGTCACCCCACCAGCCTGGCATCCGCGGAGAGCTGTGGTCTCTCCGCGAGGGCACGAGTTCGGACACGCTGATCGTCATAGGCTTTGACAACAGACATAACCCCGGCGGCTTGCCACCTGAACGGTAGAGGCCATCCGGGGTCTCCGTCAGCCAGTTCAGAAGGCAGCGCACCGATGCCCGGCCCTCCGCCCCTGTCCCGCACCGCTTGGCTCCGCCGCAGGTTGAGTTCCGGGCGGCTCAGCCCCTACGAGCGTTGGCCGGCACTCCCCCGCCGGTCAGCGGCCGAGGGGCCGAGGGCGCTGCGGTCCGCCTCGGCGCAGCCAGATCTGAAGTAGTTCAGATATGATCGAGCCATGGTCGCCTCCAGCGCGCGAGTCTCCTTTCCGTACAGCGACCTCCTTCGCGAGCCCAAGCGCGTCCTCGCCTTCATCGATCAAGGAGAGGTCGTCGAACTCGCCCGGCGCGACGGCCCGAACCTGCGCATCGAACTGGCGGACAGAGCCGCCGACGTCGAAGAGGCCCTGGCAATCACCGCCCGTATCCTGCGCGCCACACTGCATGAACCCGCCGCCAGGGAGGTGCTCGAAGGCATCCTCACCGAGGTCTTCCCCTGGATCGACCTGCTTCCCGACGACGAGCAGACCGAATGCGTCACCACCCTGCTGCGCAGACTCCAGGCCAGCGCGGAAGCGGGAGTACTCGGGCCTTTTACTCAACTTGTCCACGAGTGGCGCCAGACCGCCGCGATCCACGCCGACCCCCATCTGGTGGCCGAACTGTCCAGGCCGCTCCCGGGGGATGGCCCGGAGTTGATGCCACCACTATGACCCGCCGCGGAGACCGTGTCCCTCGTCCCGCCGATCCCGACAAGTGGGACCTGTACGCCGCCGACAACAACGCGGGCCGCGGGTGGGATGGGCTGTGTCGCAGTCATCCGGCCGCTGCTCGTGCCGCCTTCGATGCCATCCAACGCGATCCTCATCATCACAGCCAACGACAACATCCGCTCAAAGGCTCACTTGGCACCCGCGTGATCGGAGGCCGGCCGCTGCCACAGTGGCAGTATGAGGCCACCGGCGGTGGCCGGATCTGGTATTGCATCGACGACGAGCGGCGCCGTGTGTGGATTACCTATGCTGGAGCCGCGCATCCCAAGGCCACCGAGTAGATCAACAGATCTAATACGCACCCTCGGCCATAGGTGCTCCATAGTTATGATGTTGTTATGGCGGAGATGCCACCCCCCGGTGACCAGCCTGCCGCGRCTGCCCGGGAGGCCGCCGCGTCCGGCCAGGTCATCTACCTGACGGATCGAGGCCGACGGTTGGCCGCGATCGTGCCGGCGGGCCTTGCCGAACTGCTCGAACACGGCAAGGCACTACTCGAACGCGGCGAGGCAGCCCRCAGCCGACGTGTACTCGGTGCTCGCGGCGCCGGCCACAGCGGTCGGCAGGACATCTCCGAACGCATGGAGGAGATCCTCGCCAGCGAGGTGACGTCATAGCCCCTTGTTGTCGACGCAGGTCCGCTCTATGTCTATGTCGCCGTCTATGTCGCCGCCGATGACCGACATCATGAAACCCGTGCGGATCTTCTGGAGCGCCGCTCAAGTAGCGCGGATCCCATCCACGAATCACCCACGCAGGCCATGATCTAGGTTATTTTGTCGCTGTGTACACTTTTGCGGCCAAAAAGCGTACACAACGACAAAATAGCGCCGATCTTCTCCGGTAGCCGGCGCCCATCGAAGCGGGCTGCCGTTCGGGGGAATACGTATGGTTACCTGATCGGCGTTCTAGGCGCTGAGCCTCAGCCAAGGTCCAGTGAAAGTCGTCACGAGCTCGCCGAATGTCGTCTCCGGCCGGTAGACGACGCCGACCGGCTCCTCACCGCGGCGGTTCCCAGCGCCGAACCGCAGTGTCCACAACATCGACTCGGCCGCTGGCAACGCCACCGCGACCGGGTCGGCCGCTTCGTCCAGTTGAGCCGTCAGCCAGGAGACCGGATCCGTCGGCAGGGCACAGACATAGACGATCTCACCCGCGGAGTTCGGCTCCGCCGTACGCAGTTGCTCCGCCTGGCTCTCGACGCCGAGCGCGGCCCCCACCCGCTCCGCGACCATCTGTCGTTCCCAGCCGAACCTGTCCTGAGCGGTCCGGACGACGACTCCCCGCAGCTCCTGCTCAAGATGGATCAGAGTGTCGAAGTCGGAGTCCCCGTCGAAGTACCAGGTAAGCGCCTCGGGCAGAGCCTTGCGCAGTTCCGCCTCGGTCGGCTCCGCGACCGCCAGGCCAGGGCACTGCGGGGACCACGCCGACCAGGACTCCCCATCCCGCCGGACGATCGCTGCGATCGTCCTAGTCATTGGAGATCACCTCCAGCGCCTCCTCCACCGTAAGGCCAACCTGCTTGACCAGTATCTGACGAACGAGCCCTGGGCCGACAGTAGTCCGATCATGAAAGGCCAGTCGGAGCCGCGGACGTCCCTCCGCCTCCAGCCACCGGTGGGATGAACCGTCCTGCCTCGTCACCTGATATCCCAGACGCCCGAGCACACGCAGAAGCTGACGAGCCTTCAGCGACGGAAACTCCCCGCTCACGACAGCCACGTCCACGGGCAGCCGTGGTCTCTCAGTAAGGGGCGCAAGTTCGGACACGCTGACCGCCATAGGGTGTGACCGACAGATATCACTATCCACAGCCACCTGCGAGCGTGTGCCGCGCTGTTCACCAGAACAGACAGAACACCAGAACAGACAGAACCCCGGTGGCGTGCCGCCTGTGCGGTAGAGGTCATCCGGGGTCTCTGCTAGGAGCATAGAAGATCGGTACGTCGATGTCCAATCCCTTGTCCCCGTCCCAGGCCTCCCGGCTTCGCCGCGGGCTGAGCCCCGAACGTCTCGGCCCATACGAGCGGGCATGCGGCGATGACATCGTCAGCGCAATCGCCCTCTACGAGTGGAACGGCGCCGTCAGCGCCGGCTTCCACGAGGACCTGGGAGTGCTCGAGGTCGTGCTGCGCAACGCGCTTCACGACCAGCTCATGGCATGGCACCTGCACCGGCACGGTGCCAGCGAGTGGTGGGACGATCCGGCCGGGATCCTCGAAGCTCGGGGACATCAGGACGTCGTGGACGCCGGGTTCAGGATCCGACGTGACGGCAGGATCATCACCCCTGGTCGGGTCGTCGCCGAGCTGACCTTCGGCTTCTGGCGCTACCTCCTGTCCCGGCGTTACGAGACCTCCCTCTGGACACCCACGCTCCGCCATGCCTTCCCGGGCCTTCGTCCTGCCCGACGCGCGACCGTCTACGACCCGGTCAACAGACTTGTCCGGCTCCGCAACCRCATCGCGCACCACGAACCGATCCACAACCGGCCGCTGGAACGGATGCACGCCGACCTGCTGCGCGTGGCCGGCTACCTGGATTCCGACGTCCGGGCATGGATTCAGGAGCGCAGCCGCGTACCCCGCCTCCTGCTCAGCCGGCCGGTCACGGGAGTACCCGTGCCACGGGAGCCGCCCGAGTCATCCGCCCGGCCTCGCTGACCAGCGCGTGTGAGCGCGAACCCGTTCGGGTCAGGTGTCCGTGGCGGCGGAGGGGGTGAGGTAGAGGAAGCCGTAGGCCTCGTCGCGGAAGGGAATGCCGGCGGCGCGCAGGGCGGCGTCCCAGTCGCCGGTGCGGGACGGGTCGGCGCCCTCGCTGCCGTGGTCCGCGGTCAGCAGGATGACGGTGTCGTCGGCGAGGCCACGGGCTTCCAACAGGTCGAGGAAGACGCCGAGGCGCCGGTCGGCGTCGGCCATCGACGCCCGGGCCTGCGGCGAATAGGGCCCGCCGCCGTGATGCCCGGTGTCGGTCACCGTGGTGTTCCACCAGGTGAACGCGGGTGGCTCGGCGGCCTGTTCGCCCCACAGCTGGCGGATCTGCGCCAGGCCGAGCGCGTCCACCTGCGTCGACCAGGCGTAGTCGGGGTTGGCTGCGACCCACTCCTGGGTCGCGTGCGGGTCGTCCGCGGCGGACGGCAGGTGCTCGCCCAGCCCGCCGGCGCCGGCAGTGCTGTTCATCGCCCGGACCAGCCCGAACGTCGAATACGTCGCGCCCCGGTCGATCGGCTCGTTGACGCAGGCCGTCGACACCCCGGGCCGGGCCGCGGCGATCGCCTCGAACACGGTGCGCACCCCCGGCCGCAGCTGCTCGCAGGCCCGATGCCAGGTGGACGCGTCGTTGGCGACGATCCGCCGCCCGGTCTCCCGGTCGAAGTAGGCGTTGTTGAGGATGCCGTGCCGCCCCGGGCCGACGCCGGTGAGCGCGCTGGTGTGGTTCGCCAGGGTCACGCTGGGGAACTCCGCGACCGCGCCGCCGGTGAGGGCGATGCCGCGGGCCAGCAGGCGGGCGACCGCCGGCAGCTCGCCGGCGCCGGCCATGGCCAGCAGGTCGTTGCAGTTCACGCCGTCCCAGAGCAGGCCGACGACATGCCGGGCGCCGGGCACGCACAGTTCCGTCAGGGCCCGGCCGTCGATGCCGAGGTCAGCCGAACCGGGCCGGCCAGCCGAACCGTTCCGGCCAGCCGGCCCGCCCGAGCCGGCCAGATCGTTCGCGCCGGCCAGATCGTTCGCGCCGGCCAGGCGGGCCAGATCGTTCAAGCCGGTCAGATCGTTCAAGCTGGCGGGGCGGGCCGGGTCTGTCATGGACGCCCCGGCCAGGTAGGCCAGGGTCGGCGCGACGTCGACGACGCGGGCATGCCGGTCGAGCGGCCCTCGTCCGTGGACGCCGGCGCCGGACAGCAGCAGCGGCGCCCGGGACTGGCCGGCGTCCAGCGAACCGTGCTCGCCGAGATGCCCGCCGCGTTCCGGCCAGTGATGTGCCGCGCTGTGCACGACGACGACGTCCGGCGAGCGGGCCGGATCGGCGAAGACGGACGCGAGCCGCACCCCGGCGAGCGGGTAGGAGTTGCGGGCGTTCGGCGGCGAGGGGTCCCTGAGCGCCTGCTCCAACGGAACGCCGTGCATCGGGTCCCGCACGGCCACCGGGTCGCGCCCGCGCAGCACCTCCCAGGGGCCGTCGAGGCCGATGGTCAGCGACAGCCGCGAAGCGCCGTCCGCGTTCGCGACGTGGAGCCATCCGTCGTCGACCCAGGCGACGAGGTCCACGATCCCGGCGAGCTCCGGCGCGGTGAGGACCGCGACCGCCGCGGCCACCTCACCACCGCCGGCCCGGCGAAAGGGCACGCCACCGGGACGCCCGGCTGCCTGCCCGGCAGGCGCGTCGCCAGAAAGGTCGACAGCCGCGGTATCGGGACGGTCGACAGCCGCGTCGCCGGGACGGCGTGGGCGGACACCGTCATACCGGGTGTGGCCGTCGTCGACGGACTGACCCTCCGGTGRCTCGACGGCGGTGTCCGCGGCGCCGGGAACCCCCGGCGCGCCGATCTGGGCCGGCTGGACGGGCTTGCTGCTGGGCACGACCGAACCCTACCGGCCCCATCCGCCCCAGCCGGGAACACACGTCAACATCCTGCGATCACGTAAGGAAATGAGTCTCCTCAGCGAGGAGTCCGATGACAGCCGAAGCCTTCACGTAGTAAAGGTCACCACATTTCCTCGTCGCGCAGCACCGCCAGCGCCTTGCTGAGCCGATCGCCGCCGYCACCTGGCCGCGTCCTCGGCCGGTATCCGGGCCGTACCGCCAACCGGGCTTTGCCGGACTCGACCAGCCGCGCCATGACCGGAGTCGGCGTCCGGCCCGCAACGGGCACGATTCGGGCAGTCGGCCGGCCGTCCTCGGTCACGTCGACGATCTTACCGCTCCGGACCCGGGCAAGTACCTCGCGGGTCTTTGGCGAAGTTTCCACAGACCCGCCAGAATATTACCAGTAGTCACTATATGCCGTGCATATCACAAATGCGCGGCTGTTTCTTCGGCGACGCCGCTACCAGCGAGGGGTTCCGCCGGATGAGTGGAGCCGGTCCGGCGGAACCCCTCGGGACGTTCATCATGGGATTGCGGGGTGGCCGTCAGGCGGCGACGTTCTTGCGGGGGCGGCCGCGGGGACGCTTGCGCGGGACGACGGTGCCCGTGGCAACGAGTTCGCCACCCCACACGCCCCAGGGCTCGCACCGGTCGAGAGCGGCGGCCAGGCAGGCGTGCCGCAGCGGACAGTCGACGCAGACCGCCTTCGCGGATTCGATGTCCTCGGGGGACTCCGCGAAGAACAGGTCCGGGTCGACGTCCCAGCAGGGCAGCGCCAACTGGTCCCGCTCGATCCGGGCGACGATCGAGGGGTCGAACACCGGTGTCACCTCCGGCACTGAAGGAGAAGGAAAGGAATCGATCAGGAAATCGGTCGAGGATGGTTCGACCGGGACAGCCGATTCGGTCAATGTCGCTCCGGGCGTTCGGTTGGTTCGGTGATTCGGCTGGTTCGGTGATTCGGCTGGTTCGGCCGGTTGGTCGGTCCGGCCGTCCGGCGAATCGGGTCGAAAAACAATCAGGGCCGCGGTTCCCGTCGGGGATCCGCGGCCCTGGTCGGCGCTCGGGTGGCCGGTCAGGCCAGGAGCAGACCTCGGGACGGACCCGGGACATACAGCGCCTTGCGCATCGTCGGTGCCTGGGCGCGGGCGTCCGTGGCCAGGGAGTGATGCGCGGCGGCTGCGCGAATCCGACGCGGATCGTCGGCGAACCCACGGGCGGCCTCGGAAGCGRCGGACGCGGGGGCGCTCCCGAGGGGGACGGCCGCGACCGGACGGAGCACACCACGCAGGCCGGGCGGGTATACCCGCCACACGAACGCGGCGACGATCCCCAGCATCCTCATGGGGACCACCTCCTTCGCGTTCGGGCCGGGCCTGACGTGCAGGTCGGGCGCAGGTCAGGCACGCTCAGCGCACATCAGCACCGTAGAAGTCGGCCGCGGCGATCGCAACCTATTTTTTCGCGCTTCCAAGCCAGTACTCTTTGTAACCGATACAGTCAGTATCGTAGCTGAAAGTATCATGGTCAACGCGGTTCCGGGGAGCCGGGGATCCTGACGGCGGACGACGAGACGTCAACCGGATGGTTCCCGCCCGTCCACCAGGGCAAGCACGTCCTCGCCGTAGCGGTCGAGCTTGGTCTGGCCGATCCCTGGGATGCCCACCAGTTCGGCGACGGACGTGGGCCGGTGCTCGGCGATCGCCATCAGCGTCGCGTCGGTGAACACCACGAAGGCCGGCGCGCTCTGCTCCCTGGCCCGGGCGGAGCGCCAGGCCCGCAGCCGTTCGAAGAGCGCCTGATCGATGTTGGCCGGGCAGCCGTCGCACCTGCCCGCCCGGGCCGCCTGGCCCACCAGCGGACGCTCGCACACCCGGCAGCGCACCGCGGCGCGGCCGCGGGAACGCTGGGCGCCGACGCCRTCCACACCCGGGTGCGCCGGCCCACCCGCCGGCCTGCCCGCCGACGACGCCGAACGGGGCGCCAGACCGTCGAGGAAACGCGACGGCCGGCGGGACCTGCGGCCGCCCTCGTGGCGGGCGAGCGCCCACGACAGTGCCAGCCGCTCCCGCGCCCGGGTGACGCCGACGTAGAGCAGGCGCCGCTCCTCCTCGACCTGTGCCGGGGTCTGCGCGTGGATGATCGGCAGCGTCCCCTCGGCCAGGCCGACCAGGAAGACCGCGTCCCACTCCAGGCCCTTGGCCGCGTGCAGGGAGACGAGCATGACCCCCTCGACGGTGGGGATGTGCTGGTGGACGGCCCGGTCGGCGAGATCGGCGACGAAGTGGTCGAGGGTGGCGCCGGGGTCGGCGGCCACCAGGGCCTCGGCGAGGCGCACGAGGGCGGCCAGGTTCTCCCAGCGCTCCCGCTGCGCACCCGAACCGTTCGGCGGGTCACCGCCACGCCAGCCCAGCGCGGCGAAGACCTCCGTGACCTCGGCCACCAGCCCCACCGGCCGGTCGGTGTCCGCCGACCGCGCGGCCGCCCGCAACAGCTGGACGGCCTCGGCGACCTCCGGCCGCTCGAAGAACCGCTCGCCACCACGGACCAGGTACGGGATGCCGGCGGCGGCGATCGCGGTCTCGTACGCCTCGGACTGGGCGTTGACCCGGTACAGCACGGCGATCTCGCTGGCGGGCACGCCGCTGCCCAGCAGCGCGTGGATGCGGCGGGCGGTCGCGGCCGCCTCCTCGGGCTCGCTGTCGAACTCGGTGAACGTCGGGGCCGGGCCGTCCGGGCGTTGCGCGACCAGCCGCGGCGGCTCGTGCCGGGACACCGCGAGCGCAGCCCCCACCACACCATGCGTCCCCTGCGCTCCCGGCTCCGAGGAGCCTCCCGGCGTACCCCGCGCGCCGGCGGTGCCGACCCGCGCGACCAGTCGGTTGGCCAGCCCGACCACCTGCGGAGTGGAGCGGTAGTCCCGCACGAGACGGACCACGTGGGCCTCGGGGAAACGCCGGGGGAAGTCCAACAGGTAGCGGGGGGACGCCCCGGTGAACGAGTAGATGGTCTGGTTGGCGTCACCGACCACGCAGATGCTGTCCCGCTCGCCGAGCCAGGCGTCGAGCAGGCGCTGCTGCAACGGGTTGACGTCCTGGTACTCGTCCACCACGAAGTGGCGGTAGCGGGAGCGCAGCTCCTCGGCGACCCAGCCGTGCTCCTCGATCACGGCGGCGGTCAGCAGCAGCAGGTCGTCGAAGTCGAGCACGCCCGCCTCCCGCTTGGCCTGCTCGTAGGCGGTGTACAGCCGGGCGATCACCTCGGGCGGGTGCGTCGTCTCGCGCCCCGCCGCGGCGGCGGCCGCCGGGTACTGCTCGGGGGTGAGCAGGGTGGCCTTGGCCCACTCGATCTCGGCGGTGAGGTCCCGAAGTTCGGTCCGGCTCGGTGCCAGCCGGGCCCGGCTCGCAGCCCGGCCCACCAGCGCGATCTTGCTCTCGACGAGCCGGGGCAGCGCGGCCCCGGCGATCCTGGGCCAGAAGTAGCCGAGCTGCCGCAGCGCGGCCGCGTGGAAGGTGCGCGCCTGGACGCCGTCCGCGCCGAGCGTCCGCAGCCGGCCGCGCAGTTCCCCGGCAGCACGTGTGGTAAAGGTCACAGCAAGCACCTGGCCGGACGGGACGACGCCCGACTCCACCAGATGGCCGATCCRATGCGTGATCGCCCGCGTCTTGCCCGTGCCCGCACCGGCCAGCACGCAGACCGGGCCGACCGGGGCGAGCACCACCTGACGTTGCTCCGGATCGAGCGTCTCGACCAGCCACTGCCCGGACGCGCCCGCACCGCCCTGAAACGGCGCGTCCGGCACCGGGTCGTCGACGGTCGCACGCACCATGGGGGAACGGTAGCCGCCGCCACCGACGGGAAGCGACCGGGCCGCGCCGCGGTTATGAAGATTTGTTCTGTCACAGCCACCGAAGGGACCGTTCGTGCCGACGATCTACACCACGTCGTGGTGCGGTTACTGCACCCGCCTCAAGCGTCAGCTCGACCAGGCGGGCATTCCGTACGAAACGATCGACATCGAGCAGAACCCGGAGGCCGAGCAGATCGTCCGGGCCGTCAACAACGGCAACGCAACCGTACCCACCGTCGTCTTCGAGGATGGCACCGCGCTGACGAACCCAAGCCTGCGCCAGGTCACCGAGAAGACCTCTTCTGCCGCATAACGGATACTCAGAGCGACAGAGAGCAGTAACAGAGCAGCGGTTGCATGCCGACTTGAGCCCGTGAAGCTTGATCGAGGGACGGTCTCCGTCACTGCCCGTGAAGTTTGTGGGAGAGTTCGGGCTGTGTCGTCAGTACCTTCAGCACGTACGTGGAGCGCAGTCGATGYCGCACTGCAGGCCGCGGGCGCCATCCATGGGATGGAAGCGACAGGTTTCGTGGTCCTGTCGGGCTCGACCGCGACCTATCAGCGGACGGCGGGGACCCTGCCCGGCCTCGACGCGGGTCTGACGCTGCCCCGGAGCGAAACCGTCAGCACAAGGGTGCTCGACGGCGCGCCCGTCACCCTGGCGGGCGCCGGCAACGACCCCGTGTTCGCGGGGACGGACGAACCGTCGCGCCTGGGAGTCCGCAGCTACGTCGCCATGCCGGTGGTGGGCGGCGACGGGCGGTTACACGGTCTGCTCGTCGGGCTCGACCGGCAGCGCGTCACCGTCCCCACCTCCGCGGTCACGCTGCTGCGAGGCATCGCTGACGCCCTGGGTGTCGTCATCGGCACGGCCGAACGCGACGAGACGGCCGAACGCGACGAGACCGAACGCCGTGAGCCGCCGTCGACTCCAACGCCGGCTGCGCCGTCAGGCGGTGCCCCGGCCCGGCCCGCGCGTCCGGGGGCGGCCACGGGCGGGACGGCCGTCCGGGGCCCCACGGCCGCGGCCGCGCCCACCGGGCCGTCGCCCATCAGCCGTCCCGAGCTGCGCCTGCGCAGGGCCACGGTCGGATGGATCGTGGAAGGCCCGGCGGGCGAGGTCCGGCCGGTCGGCGACCTGCTCTCCGCGATGGTGCTCGCCGACCTGCTCGCCGAGGACCTTGCCCCGCCCGGCCGGCCCCGGCGTCCCGATCACGAGCTCACCGAGATCGAGCAGTTGCGGCTGTCGGTGGTGCAGCTGGAGCACGCGCTCGCCTCCCGGGTCATCGTCGAGCAGGCGATAGGCGTACTGGCCGAACGCCACCGGCTGCGGCCCAGGGATGCGTTCGAGCGGCTGCGGCGGACCGCCCGCGGCATGGGACGGCGCGTGCACGACCTCGCCCGGCAGGTGGTCGAGTCGGTCTCCGACCCGCGCACGGTTCTGCCCGGAGAGCTGGCTGGCCGCGGTGGCGCTCCCCGGCCGGCGCCGCCACGGGCCAACCCGTCCCGCCGCTGATCCCACCGGTCGCGGGCCGGTCGCGGCGGCCGGCCGGCCGGGGGCCGTCATCAGCCGCTGTCGTGAACGGCTCCCCGGAACGCCACGGACCCGGTTCCGGGGCCAGCCGGGCCAGGCTGGACGGGGCCCCGCCAGGTCAGCGGCGCCACCCGGCCCGGCCATGAGCCGACCGGGTGACCCCCATCAGCCCGGTTCGGACCGGGACCGACGGGGATCCCCGGTTCAGACCGGCCGTTTCAGGTGGCGGCAGCCTCGCTGGCGGCCCCGCTGGCGGCCCCCGTGGCGGCATCGGGGGCGCCGATGACCTCGGGGGCGATCTCGGCGATGGCTCCCACCTCAGCGGCGATCTTCTCCGCGTCCCCGACCAGGACGGTGACCAGCCGTCTCGGCGCGAGCACCTGCGCCGAGATCTCCAGCACGTCCTGTGGTGTCACCTTCGCCAGCGCCGCGGGATGGTCGTGCAGGTACTCGACGCCGATCCCCGCGCCGGCCAACGCCGACAGGGTGGAGGCGAGCCCGACACCGGTCGCCGTGGACAGCGCCAGCGTCCCGACCGAGTACTGGCGGGCCGCGTCGAGCTCCTCGTCCGACACCGGCAGCAGTGCCATCCGGCCGAGCTCATAGAAGATCTCGAGCAGTGCGGGGCCGGTCACGTCGGTCGCCACGTCCGCGGTCACCGTGAACCGGGAGCCCGCGACCGGGTAGTCGAGCGAACTGCGCGGCGAATAGGTGTAGCCCTTGTCCTCCCGGATGTTCGACACCAGCCGCGAGCTGAAGTAGCCGCCGAAGACGGTGCTGGCCAGCCGCTGCGCGGCATAGGCGGGATGGTGGCGGTCCACCGCCGGGCCGCCGATGCGGATGTTCGTCTGCACCGCGCCGGGCCGGTCGATGATCACGACAGGGCCGGTGCGCAGGGCCGGCAGCGGCGGTACCGCGTCGGCGGCCGTCCCCCGCCAGTCGCCGAGCACCGCCTCCACCCGCTCGAGCGCGGCCTGCGGCTCCACGTCGCCGACGAGCGTCAGCACCGCGCCCACCGGTGACACGCGCGCGGCGTGCAGCGTCCGCACGTCGGCCTCGGTCACCTGGGACACCACGTCCGGTGCCGGTGTCTCACTGCCGTAGGGATGATCGCCGTACAGCCGGCGCAGCAGGCCCTCCCGGGCGATCAACGCTGGCTGGCTGTGGGCGATCGTGGCTTCCTCGACCAGTCGGTCGCGTTCGCCGGTGAACTCGCCGCTGGGGTACGTCGCGCCGGTCAGCACCTCCGCGATCAGGTCCAGCAGCGGGACGAGGTTGGTCGCGAGCGCGGAACCCACGATCGCGAGCCGGTCGGCGTCCACCCAGGTCGACAGCGCGCCGCCGAGGGACTGCACGACGGTGGCGAGCTCCACCCGGTCGCGCAGCTGCGTTCCGGTGAACAGGGTCTCGGCGAGCAGTTCACCGCGTGCCTGATGGGCCGCGCCCAGGCCGGTGAACGGGATGCGCAGCCGCACCTCCACCAGGGGCACGGTCGTCCGCCGGACCACCAGCACCCGCAGGCCACCGGGCAGGATCCGCTCGGCCACTGTGGGGAGCTCGGCCGCCACGGTGGCGGCCACCGGCGGGATGACGGACGGCGACGTCCCGGCCGCCGGGGTGCCGCCGGATGCTTTCCCAATGGTTGCGGCGCTCACCGCGACCTCCTGTTCTGCGATGACAGCCTGCCCGGCAGGTGCACGGTGCCCGCGGGAGCGGCGGTAGCCGTGGGTGCGGCGGTGCCCGCGGCGGTGACGGTGCCCGCGACGGTGACGGTACCCGCCCGGCCGACGGCATCCGCGGAGAGCACAGCACCCGCGGGAGCCGCCGCGCCAGCGGAGATCATGATGCCCGTGGGGGTCATGAGGCGGCACCGGCGCGCAGTTCCAGGACCGCCCGGCCCTGGGCGCGCAGGCCGGCGGCGGCCGCCTGCACGCTTTCCGCGGTCACCGCCCCCACCAGCGCGGGCAGTTCGTTGATCAGTTCGGGCCGGCCGCGGTGCAGCTCGAAGGTGGCCAGGGCCAGCGCGCGCCCGAGCGCGTCGTCGGCTTCGCGCAGCAGGCCGGAGGCGATCCGGGCCTGTATCCGGGTGAGCTCACCGGGCTGAAGACCGTCGGTGACGACGCGGTCGAGCTCCTCGTCCACCGCGGCGAGGACCGCCTCGGGCGTCGACTCAGCGGGATGCCGGGCCTCCAGGGTGAGCAGCAGCGGATCCCGCTGGTCGAACGGGTCCCCGAACGTGCCGAGATAGGTGCTCACACCGATCACCAACCGGTCCTTCTGGACGAGCCTGCGCTCCAGCCGGCTGGCGTCACCGGCGGACAGGACGTGGGTGAGCACGTCGTATGCCAGGAAGGTCTGTAGATCGGCCAAGGGATCGGGGACGCGGTAGCCGACGGCGAGCGCCGGGCGGGGCGCGAGCGGGTCGGTGAGGACCGACCGCCGCTCCTCGGTGCGCACCGGCTCGGCGAAACTCGGGCGGACGGGCACCGGCCGGGCCGGGATGTCGTCGAAGTAGCGGTGGACCAGCCGCAGGGCGGCGTCGACATCGAAGTCACCGACCACCGTCAGGACGGCATTGCCCGGCGCGTAGTACTTGTCGAAGAAGTCCTCGGCGTCGTCGAGGCTCGCCGCCTCAAGCTCGTGGAAGTCGCCGTAGCCGTTGTGGGCGTTGGGGAACGTGTCGAAGGCAACCGGCGGGAGCGTGATCCAGGGAAACCCGCCGTAGGGCCGGTTCAGCACGTTCACCCGAATCTCCTCCTGGACCACCGCGATCTGGTTGTCCAGGTTCTCCCGGGTGATCCGGGGCGCGCGCATCCGGTCGGCCTCGAGGAACAGCGCGCGTTCCAGCCCGCCGGAGGGCAGCAGCTCGTAGTAGTCGGTGTGGTCCGGATGCGTGGATCCGTTGAATATGCCCCCGGCGGCCTGCACGTACTTCGCGTGTTCGGCCTTTCCGACATTTTCACTGCCCTGAAACATAAGATGTTCAAACAGGTGCGCGAAGCCGGTCCGTCCCTCCGGCTCGGAGCGGAATCCCACGTCATAGTGGACAGCCACGGCGACGACGGGCGCCGTGCGATCCGGAGCCAGCACGACGCGCAACCCGTTCGCCAGGGAGGTCTTCTCCACCGGGTAGGAGGGCGCCGGCAACAGGACGGCGGTCRTATTCGTCTCGGTACGAGGGGGCACGGTTGGCAACGCTACTGCGGCCGGGCCTGTCATGGTCCGGGTACTCGATGATCCGCGCCACAGGATCGCCGGTTACGGTGCCCGCGGCCACGGCGATCCCGGATTGATCCCGCCTTTCCGGCGAATCCGACCAGAGCCTCGGCGCGGGCCCTCACCGGGGTTCCCGACGGCTTCCCGACGGGCCTCTCTCCAACGGGAGGCCGACGGGACTCCACAGCCATCGTCAGGCTGTTCCCGCATCGTCACCGATGAGTCCGGGTTATGCTCACCGGAGCACTTCGACGACCCGGGGTCCGTCCGAAGCGGGGTGCAAGCCGTGAAAACTGTTCCAGACGGACAGTTGCCTTCCGATCTGCCTTCCGATCTTGCCGACATCCTGCGGCTTGAGCTGGCGACCCTCGGCGATGATCTGATCGCGGCCATCGCGCGTGAGGTGCCGTCGTACGCGCGCCCGCTGGAGGGCTCGTTCGGCCGCGGCGTCCGGCAGGGAGTCGAAGAGGCGCTGCTGCGTTTCCTCACCGTGGTCGGCGCCGACTCCAGCGGACCGCCCGATCTCGCGGCCAGCCGTGAGATCTACGTCCGGCTGGGACGCGGCGAGTTCCGCTCCGGACGCTCGCTGGACACCCTTCTCGGCGCCTACCGGGTCGGCGCCCGGGTCGCCTGGCGGCGGCTCGCCGAGGCCGCGCAGCGCGGCGGGCTGGACGCCGACGGGCTGGTGTCGCTGGCCGAAACCATGTTCGCCTACATCGACCGGATCTCCGCCGCCAGCGCAGAGGGCTACGCCCAGGAGCAGTCCGAGGCAGCCAGCGAACGCGGCCGCCTGCGGGACCGGCTCGGCGAGCTGATGCTGTCCGGGGGAAACCCGGCAACGATCGAGCAGCTCGCCCGGGCAGCCCGTTACCGGCTGCCCGACGTCGTGGCCGCCGTTCTCCTCACCGGCTCCGCGGGCAGCCGCCGGAACGCCGACGGAGCCGACGGTGCCGGTGCCGTCGCCCCGGCACGCACCGACGCAGGCGACGGCGACGGCGACGGCGACGGGGCCATCGTTGGCGAAGTTCGCGGGGCTGTTGACGCAGTTCGCGGCGGCGACGGGGCCCGTGGGACCGGCACGGCTGGTGCCGTCGACACCGCTCGCGGCGTTGACAGGGCCGGTGCGGCCGGACACGTGGATGCCCCGGCCCACGACCGTGTCGACCGGCATGCCGACCGGCATGCCGACCACCGCCTCCCCCACCTGGTGCTGCCGCCGGACACACCTCGCACCATTCAGGGTGAGGACACCTGGGTGTTCGTCACGGACCCGGCCGGTCCCGGGCGGCGGGGCTGGCTTGAGCGGGCGCTGGCCGGTCTCGACGCGATCGTCGGCCCGGCCGTCCCGTGGCGGGACGCGTCCGCCAGCGCGGCGCGGGCGGCGTTCGCGCGCAAGGCCCGGGACAGCGGGACGCTGCCGGGCGTGCCCGCCGGCCCCGGCGGGGTGCTGTTCACCGACGACCACCTCCCCGGGCTGTTGTTCGCCCGGGATCCGCAACTGCTCGCCGATCTCGCCCGCCGCCGGCTCGCCCCGCTGGACGGGCTGCCCGCCCGGGCCCGTACCCGGCTGGCGCAGACGCTGCTGCTGTGGCTGCGGCTGCGGGGGCAACGTGCCCGGATCGCCGCCGAACTCCAGGTACACCCGCAGACGGTCCGCTACCGGCTCAGCCAGTTGCGCACCCTGTTCGGAGACGCTCTGGACGACCCGGACGTCCGTTTCGAGCTCGAGCTCGTCCTACGCGCCGGCCTGACCCACCCTCCGTACTCACCGACAGCCGACTGACGGGTCGTGCCCGCTGGGTTGTGCCCGCAAGCCATATCCCCCGATGCCCGCTTATCCCTCGGGGTGCCCGTTTTCCCCTGCTGCGACGGCCAACCGGGCCGGCCCCGGCCCGCTCGTCACCGGCATCGCCGGGCGGCAACGCCCTCAGATGACAGCGCCACCGGGCAGCGGCGTCACGTGATGGCCCGTCATAGTGGAGGCCACCGGCTCTTGCGGCAACGTCACCGCTGGCGGCGCGGCGGTCAGGCGATGGGGACGGGCTTCGGCCCCGTACTACGCATGTTGACCAGCCGTCCGAGCAGGTCGAACCAGAACGGCGCGCCGAGGGAGAGCGCGAGCGTGGTGAACAACCAGCCGAGAATTTTCAGCGCCCAGCCGCCGACGTCATCGGGAACCGCCCGCGGGTCCGCGCTGTCGGAGYCGGCATCGGTCCAGCCCAGCGGCAGATGCAGCGCACCGGCGTCCCGGATGGCCTGTACCGCCTGGTTCGCCGCGTCCTCAGAGTTGTTCGTCGTGGGGGTGTCCGCGCTGGTCGCGGTGGTGCCCGTGCTGACGGGGGCGGAGTTCACCTGGGTGGCTGCGGCCTCGACCACGGCCGCGCGCAACGACCGGTTCTCCCACAGCGCGTTGGTGAGCGCGATCGCGTCCAGGTTCAGCGCCAGGGTGACCAGCAGTGCGTAGACGATGAGAAAACGCTGGACGCGCCGCTTGTACCAACCGGAAAGCCGATCCATCGTGTCGTCGTACCAGGCGGCGATCTCGGCGACGATCCGGTCCCGGTCATGGCCCGCACGGGTCACTATGCCGGTCAGCGCCAGTCGCAGGGGCGCGTTCTCCGGCAGCTTGTCCAGCTCCTCCAATAACGGCCGGACGGATTCCGGGCCGGCGAGCCCGGCTATCGAGATGGCGAGTTTGCGGTTTTCCTCGGACGCCGACGGAGCCGCGGTAATGGCCTCGGCCAGAGCCGCGGCCGTCGTGTCGGTGAGCGAATGATGCGCGTCGCGGTAGGCGTCGCGGGCGCTGTCGGGAAGCGCCGCCGTGTCCATCCGGCCGAGCAGGACACGCACCGGCGGTTCCAGCATGTCGAGTACACCGCGGGCAAAGGCGATGGACGGGATGTAGGACGGCAGGCGTAACTGCCGGGCCCGGCGCCACGCGCCGGTCTGCCCCAAGGCGTCTCTCAGATCGGGCACGGCATTCCTCCGGCCGCCCGTACGCAGGCCACGCAGCGAGCCGTCGAGAAGCTGCGCGGTCAGACCGGTGTCGGGAGTTGTTCCCGTCCGGTCCACCGGGCCGTCACCGAAGAGGCGCCGCAGTTCGGTCTCGAGCTGCCGGCCGCGATAGGCCATGACCCCGAAAACGACCTCGTTGATACGGGAGACCGCCACGCTCCCGATGGCGAACACCAGAATGAGACCGATCGGCACGTCCAGAATGGCCGAATCCGGCATGTCCCTTCACCCCCGACACGTCCGGGACGATCTCACCGGGGCCGTCGGGGCGACGGCGGCTCGACCGATGGCCCGACCTGCGATCCGACTTGTGACCCGACTTGCGCGCTATACACATTTTGCTTACGAAATTCTACTATGTCCCGTCGCGCAGGGCGCGCGTGTCGGCCAGGATGTCGGACCCACCGCCTATGACGGCCAGGCATGACGAACGAAGATCGAGCCGGCGCCCGCCTGGCGCCGGCGGCCTGCGGCCGTGTGCCCGCCCCGTGGCCAACGGGCCGCCAAGAGATGCCGGGAGCCGCCGGGGGTCGGCCTCAGCTCGTCGGAAGCTCGTCGGATCGCCCGCCGGCCACCTCACACGACCCGGCGACGGGCGTCACGGCCGACGCTCACCACGAGCTGTATTCTGAGGGCAGCCCGGAGAAGATGTGAGGTTGATGTCCGCATCCCCAGTCAAAATTTCCCTGACGGGAATCAAGCCGACCGGTGAACCGCACCTCGGCAACTATGTCGGCGCCATCAAACCGGCGTTGCGGCTCGCCGAGGAGTACGAGGCGATGTACTTCATCGCGGACTACCACGCGCTGACCACTGTTCGCGATCCCGCATTGCTGCGGCACTACACCCGCTCGGTGGCCGCGACGTGGATCGCCGCCGGCCTCGACCCGGACCAGGTGGTCTTCTATCGGCAGTCGGACATCCCCGAGATCCCGGAACTGGCCTGGATCCTCAGCTGCCTGACCGGTAAGGGGCTGATGAACCGGGCGCACGCCTACAAGGCGGCGCGGGACCGCAACCAGGAAGCAGGTAAGGCGGACCTCGATGCCGGGATCAACATGGGACTGTACAACTACCCGGTTCTCATGGCGGTCGACATCCTGATCATGGGTACCGATGTGGTACCGGTCGGGCGTGACCAGATGCAGCACGTGGAGATCGCCGCCGACATCGCGGGCTCGTTCAACCATGTCTACGGAGACAGCTTCAAGCTCAAGGTCCCACAGGCGATCGTTCCCGAAGCCGAGACCGGTCGCACGCTGCCGGGCCTGGACGGTCGAAAGATGAGCAAATCGTACGACAACACGATCCCTTTGTTCTGCAGCGAGTCGCAACTGAAGAAACTCGTGCGCCGCATTCCGACCGATTCCACTCCGGTGGAGGACCCCAAGGACCCGGACAGCTCCAACGTCTTCCAGATCCTGGAGCAGTTTGCATCCCCGGAGATCACCGCTGACACACGGCGACGCCTGCAGGCCGGTGGCATGGGTTGGGGCGAGCTGAAAAACCAGCTGTTCGACATCCTCAACACGCAGCTCGGCCCGCTACGCGAACGTTACGACGCCCTGATGGCACCGGGCAGCGAACTGGACGCGCTCCTGGCCGCGGGAGCGGAAAAGGCCCGCAAGCGAGCGGTACCCACCCTGGACCAGGTACGCAGGGCAATCGGTATCAACTGACCCTGCCCCGCGTGGGAGCGATGCGCGGGACAACCGGGTGACCGTGCGGGCCACCGTCACGTAGCGGCAGCCACACGTCAGATCACGGTCGAATCACGAAAGCGCGGGGACAAACGGCCGCCGCAGCGGCCGTTTGTCCCCGCGCTTTTCCGGTTGGACAGGTCACGGCGGCCCCGCCGGCCGGTGTCGGCGGCCACGCGGCGGGTCCCATAAAATTCGTCGCGAGCATGACGGATCCGCCATTTTCTTACCGCTTTCAGCATTCATGGCCGTCGTTCATCAGGGTCAGGGCAACGCGGAACAGCACGTCCTCCCGCTCGTGCTCCGACATGGTGCTCAGCGGCCGGTCAGGCGGGTTGATCGCCTGGAAGCGGGCAAGCGCCGGCGTATGCGCGAAGAGGCTCGGCTTGATGATGACGGGAATTATGCGGCAGCCACGGTTCGCGGCGGCGTCCAGCAGGGGAGGCAGTTCCTCGTTCGCAATGAAGTCAGAAGCGAGAAAATCGGCCGTTACCAGCAGAATCGCCACCTTCGCCCGGTCCAGAACAGCGTTTATCTCCTTTCTCCAGTCGTCCCCGGCATGCAGTCTGGTGTCCGCCCATAAATCTATCTTTCTGGTGCGTTCGAGGGGGCGGAGATGAACCTGCAGACGTTCGAGCCAGGCCCGGTCCTGATGGCTGTAGCTGACAAAAACCCGGTCACGGACGGGATGCTGCCCGCCCGCGGGTACCTGGCCCTCGTCCGGCGGCACGACAGCCGTCATCGTTTCCCCACCGGTTTCCGGCGGCGGTGTCGGCGGGAGGGATGACGGTGCGGGAGACGGTTGCGTTTCGGGGGACAGCACACTGGTAATCCCGGCTGCCGCCCCGGCAGGTACCGTCGCGGCAGCCTCAGCGGACGGTCCGGCGGACACCGTGACCGTGGCCCCGGCGGATGACCCGGCGGATGGCGAGCCGGCGGCCCCGGCGGACGACCCGGCAGGCACCGGCGCCGCCAGGCCGGTGGATGATCCGGCAGGTGACGGGACGGAGGACACGGCGGCGATCTCGGTGCCGGCGGTTGGGGCCGGCACGCGCGGCTGAGTCTCCGGCAACGGTGATGCCCCGATGATCGGCGGTGTCCGGGCAGCCGGACCGCCCCGCGACGGTGAGGACGCCGACGAGCCTCCCGCGCGCCCGCGGCGGGCGAAAAGCACGCGGGCCGCCAGCGTCACCGCGGCCGCCGAGACCACGGTGATCCCGCCGCCCCACAGCGCGGTGGCCGCGGGAAGAACCCGGCCCGCCCATAACAGCAGCCAGAAATAGCCGGCGCCCAGCGCAGGAAGGACCACCCGCCACGGGACGCGCGCGCCCCCGCCGCCGGCCTTCGCACCCATGCCCTGCATCTCGTACCTTTCAGCGGTCCGGCAGGCCCGGGACGTCGGAATCCCCGGGCCTGCCGGACCGGTTTCCAGACCC
The DNA here is from genome assembly GCF_001983005.1 of Protofrankia sp. BMG5.30. Lineage (NCBI taxonomy): Bacteria > Bacillati > Actinomycetota > Actinomycetes > Frankiales > Frankiaceae > Protofrankia > Protofrankia sp. BMG5.30. The sequence goes on from NZ_MOME01000003.1 coordinate 22,901, forward strand.
CGGCTGCGGCGGGAACCCCGGGCACGGAAGAAAAATAATCGCATTATCCTTCGCCGGCTAGAAGTTCGACACGACGCCGCGGAGTACTTTTTCTATCGTGGCCGGGTCGCTGGCGGGATAGTAACTTCCCTGGCTGTCGTCGGAGATGCTTTTCAGAGCCGCCTCGTCGGCTTCGGCGTAGCCGATGGAGAACACCCGCACCGGAGCCTGCCGCGCGGCGTCCGCCGTGAGGGTGCCGCGCAGGCGGAGCAGCGCGGCGTCGTCCGGGGGATCCTGCCTGCCGTCGGTCACCAGTACGACGGCGTTGATCCGGTCCGGATCGTAGGTGTCCCGTACCTGCCTGACCGCGTCGTCCGTGACCTGGTACAGCGGGGTGTCGTTACCGGTCGCCAGATGGTCGATCCGGTTCTTCAGGCCGGCGAGCCGCGGGCCGATCGCCGCGATCGGCGCGACCTCCTCGTGGACGGGACGCCCGTCGGAGGCCGTGGTGAAGGTCCACAGGCCGACGTCGTCGTCGGGGGCGAACAGCTCGAGGGCCTGCCGGGTGGCCTGCTTAGCGAGCTGCAGCCTGGTCTGTCCGGTACCCGGCACGATGTTGTTCATCGAACCGGAGACGTCCAGCAGGACGAGTACGCGGGCACGCTTCCGCAACGCCGACAGCCAGGCGTTCGTGACGCGGTCCAGCACCGCCGCCGGCGGCACCGGAAGAGCCTTCGGCGAGCCGACGGTGAGGAGCGGGTCGTCTTTTATCACCGGACCGGCCGCACCGCGCGCGTCCCGGAAAGCCACGTCCCGGAACCGCTCCTGCACCGGCTCCGACAGAAGATAGCGCAGGAAATGCGAGGCGACCGCCTGCTTCGCCTCGTCCGTCCGGTTCCCGGCGAGCACGACGTACGGCTGGTCCGCGTAAAGCGTGCCTTCCCGGGGATGGATGGCCGCGAGCTTCACCCGCGGCGGGAGATGAGCGGGAGGCGCGGTCGACGACGTCGACCTCAGATCACCCCGGTTGTACCCCCAGACGGATTTCTCCGGGACCGCGGCCGCGGAGACGTAGCCCAGGGCGTCGCCCGCGTCGTCGGCTTTCTGAAGATTATCCAGGAACGTCTGCACAATGGTCCCGTAGTGGACCGCGGAATACTCGAGGTCGCGGACGTACTCCTGGGCCCGCGGGTCGTCGACGTCCGCCGCCGTCAACGCCGCGGTGTGGCCGCCGGCGGCGGCGAACGCGGCCACGGTGGCGTGCAGGCCGGAGGTGGACACCGTGGGATTGGTCTTCCCCATCCGGAACGGCCCCCATTCCGCGTGGCCGTATCGGCCCCAGCCCCGCGGGTCGCGGGCGAGCGCACGCAGCTCGGACCAGCCGACCGGATGTTTCGGCCATCCCAGCGCCTGGGCCATCGGCACGGGCATGGCGATGACCAGCGGCGTCTTGGCGATACTCGGCACGGACGCGGGCGGCGGGACGAGCGCCGGCGTATGCTCGTGAGCAAGCTCCACCCAGCTCGAGGCGGCCGGCAGCCACACGTCCGGGAAAACCCCGTCGACCCGCTCGTCCCATCCCCGGGCGAGCGCCTGTTCGACGTCGCCGGAATCCTCCGGCAGGACGCTGACCCTGGCGCAGTTGGTCTGTCTCGTGTATTCCCCGGCCAGATCGGTGAGCAGGGCAAAGGAATCCGCGCTGGCAGCGACCACGATGGTCGCGCAGGTTCCGGAGTACGCGGGTAGCGGCGACGGCCTCTGAACGTCGGGTGCGGATACCGAGGGACGGGTGAGAACGCGTAACCCGACGATGACGAGCGCGGCGACCAGCACCACAGGCACCGCGATCCTGGGGTTACGGCTCCTGGGGCCACGGCTCACTTCGAGCCGCGCGTCCCGTCGGCGGCTGCCGTAGCCACGCCTTCACTGCCCCGCGGGTCGGCACCCGACGGACGACCAGAGTCCGACAGGCCGGAACACGCCGAGGCGCAGCGACATGACAGGCCGGGACGGGCGGCCCACCGGGCCGACATCCCGCCCACTGGTCTCGACGCCCACACCATGCTCCGCTCCCCCCGCGGTGGACACGACGCTCATCCCGTTGCCATCCCGTTGCCGGTCAGCGACAGGACGCGACACACCTGCACGTACTGTAACGCCACAATCGGGCAGCTCCCGCCGCCGAGTGCCGACATGACCGGCCATCGCCACCGACGGCGACCCGGGCCGGGTCAGCGGCCCGGCCACGGACGACGAACCGACCCGCACGACGCCCACCCTCGGCCGGCATGACTACCAGCCCCCGTCAGCAGGCGAGCCAAGGCGGACGGAAGCTGGCCGGCACCGAGGCCGGGAGGTCGGAACCCGGTCATGAGGTGGCGAGGAGGGCTTCGAGTTCGGGCTCGGAGAGCAGTTTCGGGCGGACGACCTCGCCGGAGCGGACGTACAGGAACGCCGCGTCCACCGCGTCCAGCGCGACGCCGCGCAGCCGCGCCCACGCCAGCCGGTAGACCGCGAGCTGCGTCGCGTCCGCCTGGCGGCGCCCGGTCTTCCAGTCGACCACCTCCCACCGGCCGTCGCCGAGGTCGTACACCGCGTCGATGCGGCCCCGGACCGCCCGGCCGCCGATCAGCAGCTCGAACGGTGCCTCCACCGCGAACGGGCTGCGCTGGCCGTACGGGCTGGCCAGGAACGCCTCCCGCAGCGCCGCGGCATCCGCGGTATCGGCGTCGTCGACGCCCTCGTCCGCCGCCCCCGGCAGGTCGTCAAGGTCGATCAGCGGGGTCTGCTCGAACATCCCCTCCACCCAGGAGTGGAACGCCGTGCCCCGGCGGGCCTGCGGCACCGGCGGTCGCGGCATCGGACGGGCGAGATCACGGGCCAGCCCCGCCGGGTCGGCCCGCAGCCGCACCACCTGGGAGGCGGTGAGCGCGCGGGGCAGCTCCACCTCGCGGACGACCCGCCGGGCCCGGCGGGCCTCGGCCAGCAGCAGCTCGACGTCGGCGTCCAGTTCGGTGAGCATCTGCCGTTCCGCCGGGGTCATCCGCTCGTGGTCGTCGTCGGGAAGCGGACGGCCGGCGGTGAGCGCGGCCAGATACCCGCCGACATCCCGCGCGACGGCCTGCCGGCGGGCAAAGGCGACCGGTTCGTAGGGCAGCGGCCAGTCCAGGTCGTCCATGCCCGCAAGCTGCGGATTCGTCTCACCCTCGGACGGCGGGGGCGCCCACAGCGCGACCCGGCCGCCACCGGCATGGGCATGATCGTGGAGTTCGTCGAGGAACGCCGACGGCCCGCGGGGCCGGCGCTGCGACGGCCCCCACCAGTGGCCGCTGCCGAGCAGCAGCGACTTCGCCCGGGTGAACGCGACATAGCCGAGCCGGCGCTCCTCCCGCTCCAGGTAGGCGTCGCACTCCGCGGTGAAGTCGGCGAGCGCGGCCTTGTCATGACCGCGCAGCGCCGGCAGGTCGTCGGCGTCCCCGCGCAGCGGTGTCGGGAGCACCGAGGCCACCGTGGTCCACTTCGACCGGACCGTCGTGACGGGGAAGACCTTGCGGCTGAGATTCGGCACGGCCACGACCTCCCACTCCAGCCCCTTGGACTTGTGGACGGTCATGAGCTGGACGGCGTCCGCACCGGACGGGCTGGTCGCGTCCAGACCGCGCTCGTGCTCCCGCGCGGCCCGCAGGAAGGCCAGGAAGGAGCGCACCGAGCCGTCGTTGTCCAGGCCCTCGAAGTTCGCCGCGACGTCGACGAAGGCGGCGAGGTTGTCCCGGCGGCGGGCCGTGACCGCCTCGGGGCTCGCTGCCAGCTCCACATCCAGCCCGGTGACCTCGACAACCCGGTGGATGACGTCCAGCAGCGGCTCGTCGACGTGGGCGCGCAGGTGGCGCAGCTCCCCGGCGAGCATCCGCAGCCGCGCCCGGCCGGCGGGCGAGACCTCGTCGCCGGGATCGTCGAGCACGTCCGCGAGCGCGACCACGTCACAGGGGTCGATCCCGGTCACGGCTTCGTCGAGCGGGTCGAGTGAGCTGAGCGGGCCGGCCGGGCCGGCCGGGCCGGCGCCGTCGTGGCCGCCGTGACCGGCACCGTCGCCATAGCCGGCACCGCCATCGTGACCGGCGTGACCGGCGGAGCTTTGCGGCTGTCGGGACGCCTGCTGGCCGGGCGCCGGCTGGTCGAGGACGGCGGCACGGTCCGTCCCCACCCGGACGGCCGCCCGCGCCGCGCGCCCGAGCGCCGCGAGATCCCGCCGGTCCAGACGTACCCGTGGCCCGGTCAGCAGCCGGACCAGCGCGGCGTTGGCGGTGGGGTCGTCCAGCACCTCCAGGGTCGCGACGACGTCGGCGACCTCCGGCAGGCTCAGCAGGCCGCCGAGCCCGACGACCTCCACCGGCAGCCCCGCCGCCAGCAGGGCCGCGTACAGCGCGGGCACGTCGGAGCGCGCCCGTACCAGCACCGCGCACTCCCCCGGTCTGGCCCGCCCGGCGTCGACGATCTCCCGCAGCGTCGCCGCGACCCAGCGGACCTCGCCCGCCCAGGTCGGATGCAGCGCCACCACCGTCGTGCCGTGCTCGGCGACATCCGGCCGAGGACGCAGTCGCGCGACGTGATGGCGGGCCCGCAGGGTCGCCGCGACCGTGTTCGCCAGGCTCAGCAGCCGGCCGCCGCTGCGCTGGTTGACCGTCAGCTCGTACACCCGCGCCGGCTCGCCGTCACGGCGGCGGAAGTGCGCCGGGAACCCGTCGAGGTTCGCCACCGACGCCCCCCGCCAGCCGTAGATCGCCTGGCAGGGGTCACCGACGGCGGTCACCGGATGGCCGCCGCCGAACAGGCCGGCGAGCATCCGCCGCTGCGCCACGGAGGTGTCCTGATATTCGTCCAGGAGCACGACTCTGGCCCGGGCGCGTTCCAGCGCGCCGACCTCGGGCACGCTGTCCGCCAGCCGGACGGCGAGGGTCACCAGGTCGCCGAAGTCGATGACCTCCAGCTCCTGTTTGGCCTGCCGGTACTCGGCCACCATGGCGGCGAGTTCCCGGCGGGCGCGGGCGGCCATGACCATCCGGCCGAGGATGTCGACATGGCCTCTGTTGCGCGCGACACGGCGGCCGGCGGCGATCGCGGCTTCGAGCTCCGCGAGCCGGTCCAGCTCGAAGGCGGCGAGGGCGTCCGGGTCGACGAGATGCTCGCTGAGCTCCGCCTCGAGCGAGACGAGATCACCGGTGAGCATCGACATCGGCCGGGTCAACGCCTCGACCGGCCCGCGGTGCTGGCGCAGCACCCGGCTGGCGAGCTGGAAGCGGGTGGCGTCAGCGAGCAGCCGGAATCCCGGTTCGACGCCCAGCCGCAGCGCATGGTCCGTGATCAGCCGTTTCGCGAACGAGTGGTAGGTGGACACGGCCGGTTCACCGTCGACGTCGCTGTCCCCGCCCGGGGACGGCTGGGGCGCGCCGTCTTCCTGGTGGCCGGCCGGTTCCCGGTGGCCGGCCGGATCGTCTTCCCGCGGGCCGGAGATCAGGCCGGCTCCTCGCTGACCGGGCAGCGTGCCCCACGCCCCGTGGCCCGCGCCCGGTGTGGCCGGCACGCCGGCCTCACGCTGGCCGGGAGGAACGCCCCGGGGGCCGTCGGCGGTGCCGACCGGGCCCGCCTTCGCCAGGCCCCGGCGGATCCGGTCGGTCAGCTCGCCCGCGGCCTTGGTGGTGAAGGTGAGGCCGAGCACGTCCCCGGGCGCGACCTGGCCGGTCGCGACCAGCCAGACGACCCGCGCGGCCATCACCGACGTCTTGCCCGAACCGGCACCGGCAACGATCACACCGGGCTCCAGCGGAGCCGTCGCCGCGGCGATCTGCTCGCCGGTGAACGGCACCCCGAGCAGGTCACGCAGGTCCTCCGGGACCAGCGGGACCAGCGGCGCTGGGGGCGCCGGCGGGCCGCCCCCAGCGTGGGGGCCGCCCTCGGGACGCGGAGCACCTCCGGCGCCCAGGCCGCCACCGGGCGGTGGCCCCTCGCCGGGGCGGGGGCTGCCGCCAGCCGGCCGGGGCGCCGCACCCACGGTCAGACGATCACCACTCGCTGTCAAGTGATCACCTGTCGTCCGTCGTCCTGGGCCGGGCAGCAGCGGCGGAACGCGCACATCGAGCAGTCCGGGCCGGGACGAGGCGGGAAGCGTTCCGCGGCGATGAGCTCGACGGCGTCCACGAGAAGATCGTCCATCCAGGTGGGGCCGTCCGGCGGCAGGGCAGGCTGCCGCTGCACCTTCGGCGCCCGAGCCGGCCGCCGCCCATCCGCAGCACCCGCCCCAGCGGCACCCGCCTTCGTAGCATTCGGTCCGGTGGCATTCGGTCCGGTGACGTCCGGTCCGGTGGCATCCGATGGCGGGTCGTCCGGTGCCGGGTCCGGCCCGGCGTCCAGGCGCAGGTGCACCAGTTCCGCCCCGCCGGGCTCAGCGCCGGATCCCGGCCCGGCGGACGCCACCGCCCCGCCGCGGACGGCCAGCTGGTAGGTGCCCAGCTGCGGATGCCGGGCCACGTCCGTGCCGGACGGCGCCGTGCGGCCGGTCTTGAAGTCCACGACGTGCACCCGGCCGGCGTCGTCGAGCTCGATACGGTCGACGAAGCCGCGCAGCCGGACCGTCCGCCCGCCCACCGCCAGGTCACAGGAGAACGGGACCTCGCTGGCCACCAGCCGCCGCCCGCGGGCCGCGGCATGCCACACCAGGAACCGGGCCAGGGCCTGGCGCGCCGCCGCGCGCTGCTGCTCGGAGCGCCACTGCGCCTCGTAGCCGAGGTGACGCCACACCCGGTCCAGCCGGGTGTCGAGAGCGCCCAGGTCGGGCGGGGTCCGCCCGGTGGCCACCTCGTCGGCCAGCGCGTGCACGACCTTGCCGAAACCCATCTCGGCGTTGCTGGTGCCCTGCGCATGCGCCTCATGTTCGAGGAACCAGCGCGTCGGGCACGTCACGAGCCCCGACAGCGACGACCCCGACAGCCGGACGGGGGCCTCCGGCGCGACCACCGGCACCTCGCCGGAGGTCACCTCGACCAGCCCCCACCAGCGGCCGGGACGGGCCGCGGGGACGAGCGGCCGGCCGGCGTCGTCGACGGCGGCGGCCAGCCGCGCAAGCCGGGCCGCGGCCGCCTGCCGCATGGCCGGTGTCGACTCCGGGTCGACCGCGGCCCGGCGCAGCGCCGCGACCGCCGACGGCAGCGTGAGCGGACGCGCCGGCCGGGAACGCCCCCGCGTCACCACGACGCCGAGCCGCTCGGCCTCGGCCAGCTCGTGGAAGAACCGGCTCGGGCTCGTCCCCTGGTCCTCGGCGGAGTCGACCGCGGTGACGACGAGACGTCGGCGCGCCCTGGTCAGCGCCACGTAGAACAGCCGGCGTTCGTCGGCGAGCAGTTCGGCCCGGGTCACCGGCTCCCGCACGCCGCCGAGCTCGGGGCGCTCCAGCCGTTCGGCCTCCAGCAGCGAACAGCGGGTCCGCAGGTCCGGCCACTCCCCGTCCTGGACGCCGCAGACGACCACCACGTCCCATTCCAGGCCCTTGCTGCGGTGGGCGGTCAGCAGCCGGACCACATCCGGCCGCGCCGGGCGCTCGGTGAGCACGTCACCGGCGATCTGCTGCTGTTCCAGCTCGTCGAGCACCGGGCCGATGCCGGTGCCCGGCCCATGCCGGTCACTGGCCCGGCCGACAGCGGCGAACAGCGCGACCACGGCGTCGAGGTCGCGGTCGGCCGCCCGGCCGGCAGCTCCCCCGGCGGCCGAGGCGCGTTCCAGCCGCCGCGGCCAGCCGCTGCCGGACCACAGCACCCACAGGACGTCCTCGGACGTGCCGCCGGCGGCCCGCACCGCACGCGCCGAGCGCAGCAGCTCACCCAGCCGCCGGGCCGGGCCGGCGAGGCGTTCCTCCACCATCAGCAGGGCCCGGTCGGGATCCACGACCGCCTGCCGGAGCAGTTCCGCCGACGACGCCGGCACCGCAGGCCCGCCCGCCCGGTCAGCCGGCGCCGCGGCCTCGGCCGGCAGACCGGACAGGCGGCCGGCCCCGTCCGTGCGCGCGATGGCAGCGGCGCCGGCGGCGATCGCCACCCGTTCGGCCGCGCGCAGCGCCCTGCCCAGCGCCCGCAGCGCGCCCGGGTCGGCCCCGCCCAGCGGGCTCGTCAGCAGAGTGTGGGCCGCCTGCGCGGTCAGCTCGTCCGGTGGGCCGTCGACGCAGCGCAGGGCGAGCAGCAGCGGGGCGACCGTGCCGTCGCGGGCCGGTGGCAGCTCGTCGCCGGCCACCTCGACCGGCACCCCACCGGCGACGAGCATCCGGCGCAGCAGCAGCATCGACCGGGTCGCGCTGCGGACCAGGACCGCCATCCGCTCCCACGGGGTGCCGTTGCCCAGATGCTCCCGGCGCAGCAGGTCCGCGATGCCCTCGGCCTGGGCGCCGGTGGTCGTGTACGTGCGTGCCTCCACCCGTTCGGCGACGGGCGGGCCGGCGGCGACCAGCTCCCGGTGGGCGCGCAGATGCCCGGCGGGCAGGCCGGTGGCGGGGATGCGCCGGGCGACCTCCCGGCTGACCGCGAGCGCGACCGGGCCCAGCCGACGGCAGCGCCGCAGGGTGACGACGTCGGCCGCGCGCCCGTCGGCGCGGGGGAAACGGGCCGGGAACTCCAGCAGGCCACGGACCTCCGCCCCCCGGAAACCGTAGATCGACTGGTCCGGGTCGCCGACGACGACGAGGTCGGCGCCACCGCCGGCGACAGCGCGCAGCAGCCGTTCCTGCGCCGGATCGGTGTCCTGGTACTCGTCGACGAACACAGCCTGGTAGCGGCGACGCAGCTGTGCCCCGACATCATCGCTTTCGGCGACGAGGGCCGCCCGCTGCACCAGTTCGGGATAGTCGATGGCACCCACGTGGTCGAGAGCGTCGAGATAGTCGGCGTAGAAGGTCGCCATCGCCGCCCAGTCCGCCCGGCCGGTGTCACGGGCCAGCCGGGCCAGCGCGTCCGGGTCGAGACCGACATCCCGGGCGCGGGCGAGCATCGCGCGCGCCTCCTCGGCGAACCCGCGGGTGGTCAGGCAGCCCGCCAGGGCCGCCGGCCACCGGGGGCGGCCGACCTCCCGCGTGCCGGCGAGCAGGTCGCGCAGCTGGGCGTCCTGCTCGGGCCCGGACAGCAGTCGCGGCGGGACGCCGAGCGGGTCGGGCCGGTACAGCCGCAGCAGCGCGTAGCACCAGGCGTGGAACGTCCAGGCAAGCGGGACACCGACCGCGGCCCCCAGCCGCCAGGTGATGCGCTCCCGCAGCTCCCGCGCGGCACGCCGGCTGAAGGTGAGCACGAGGATCGCCGCCGGGTCGAGCCCGTCGCGCACCCGCCGGGCCACCGCCTCGACGATCGTGGTCGTCTTGCCCGTGCCGGGCCCGGCGAGGACGAGCAGCGGGCCCCCGGCGTGGTCGACCACCCGGCGCTGGTCGGTGTCGAGGACGGGCGGCCGCACCGGCTGCGTCGGAGTCCGCACAAGCCGGTAGGCGGCCGGGCCACCGCCCCCGGCCACGGCCCCGCCGGTCCCGGCGACAGTTCCACTGGCCCCACCAACTTCGGCGGCCCCGCCGGCTTCGGCGCCGTCCCGCTGAGCTGTCACGGCGTAGAGCACACCACGCCCCACCGACAAACCCGGATAGGCCGTCACCAAAACGCCGGTCCCGTCGACAGAACCGGACGAACCCGCCGGTACGGCTATCGGGCTGGGCAGGCTGCTCGGGTCGCGCCGTCAACCGGCCGGCCGGCGTCCCGCGCCGTCCCGACAACGGGCCGGGACGGTGGAAACGGGCGGCTGGAAACAGGCGGCTGGAAGCAGACGGAAAGAAGCAGGTCAGGTAGCGCCGCCGACGGCGGTATGCGGTCGGCGGGGGCCGTCGTCAGCCGGTTGGCCGGCCATCCCAGCGGGCCACGGCCAGGTCCACCCGCTCGCCGCCGGGACGCAGCGCGGTGCCGTCGGCGGCGAGCCGCCGCAGTGCCTCGACCGGGGCGGTGGGATTCGGCTCGCCGGTGGAGCGGATCACCCGGTGCCAGGGCACGTCGTCGTCATACCCGTGCCGGCTGAGCACGGCGCCGACCGTCCGGCCGGTGCCCGCGCCCACGTATTCGGCGACATCACCGTAGGTCATCACCTTGCCGCGGGGAATTCGCGTGATCGCCTCGAGGACGGTCATCGCGTACGGGCTCGGCCGGCCGCCGACGCTGATCCGGGTGGCCAGCCCCGCGGACACGCTCAGCGGCGGCTCATGCCGCCGCCCGGCCCGGCGGGCATCCGCTGGCATCCAACCTCCCCGACACGACCAGGAGCACCAGTCGTACAACCATACGTAGCCGTATAGCCGTGTAGCCGATGGCCCACGTCGACGACGTACCGACCAGCAAAGAAGATCGCCGCGAGTTTGTCGTCAGCCACGCGTCCAGGGTCGAAAAACGTACACGATGACAAATTCGCACGAATCACACCGTGTGTCCGAATGGTCGCGGAACGGGTCCGCGGCCACCCGGACACGGTCCAACGGTTCAGTAGACGGGCAGGGACTTGTCGACCTGGTTCGCCCAGGCGGTCACCCCGCCCTGGACGTGCACCGCCGAGGAGAACCCCGCCCCCTTCAACGTCGCCAGCGCCTCGGCCGAGCGCACCCCGCTCTTGCAKTAGACGACGACCCGGCGGTCCTGCGGCAGTTCGGACAGGTGCGCCGGCAGTTCGCCCTTGGGGATCAGGCGCGCCCCCGGGATGCGCACGATCTCCCACTCCGCCGGTTCCCGCACGTCGACCAGCTCGATCGGCTCGCCCCGGTCCAGCCAGTCCTTGAGCTCGGTGGCCAGGATCGTCGAGCCGACGGCGGCCCGCTCGGYCTCGTCCGAGACGACCCCGCAGAACGCGTCGTAGTCGATCAGCTCGGTGATGGTCGGGTTCTTGCCGCACAGCCGGCACTCCGGGTCCTTGCGGACCCTGATGGTGCGGTAGCTCAGCTCCAGGGCGTCGTAGACCGTCAGCCGCCCGACCAGCGGCTCGCCGATCCCGGTCAGGATCTTGATCGCCTCGGTGGCCTGGATCGCCCCGATCGACGCGCACAGCACGCCGAGCACGCCGCCCTCGGCRCAGGAGGGCACCATGCCGGGCGGGGGCGGCTCCGGGTAGAGGCAGCGGTAGCACGGGCCGTGCTCGGCCYAGAACACGCTCGCCTGCCCGTCGAACCGGTAGATCGACCYCCACACGTACGGCTTGCCGAGCAGCACGCTGGCGTCGTTGACCAGGTAGCGGGTGGCGAAGTTGTCCGTCCCGTCCACGATCAGGTCGTACTGGCTGAAGATCTCCGTGACGTTGGAGGTGTCCAGCCGGGTCTCGTGCAGGATGACGTTGACGTGCGGGTTGGTCTCGCGGATGGCGTCCCGGGCCGACTCCGCCTTGGACCGCCCCACGTCGGACTGCCCGTGGATGATCTGACGCTGCAGGTTGGACTCGTCCACGGTGTCGAACTCGACGATGCCGAGCGTGCCCACCCCGGCGGCGGCCAGGTACAGCAGGGTCGGCGAGCCGAGCCCGCCGGCGCCGACGGCGAGCACCTTCGCGTTCTTCAGCCGCTTCTGGCCGTCCATGGCGACATCCGGAATGATCAGATGTCGGGAGTACCGGCGGACCTCGTCGATGGTCAGGTCGGCCGCTGGCTCGACCAGAGGCGGCAGTGACACGATCTCTCCTCGCGGTTACAGCGCTGGCATCCGTACGTCCGGCTACCCTGTCGTCCCATCCTCGCAGGGACGCCATGCCATCATCGGCGATCCACCGACAGAGGCCACCATCGGCGGACCGCCGACGAAGATCCCTGCAGGCGATCCACTGACGAAGATTTCTGCCGGCGGCCGGACGCCGGCGACGTGAGCACGACACACCTGGATCGTGGGCTGATGTCGACAACGCCGCCAGCGCGCGGAAGCTTCCGCGACCCGCGCCCACCATGCTCCGGGCTCGCCACGCCGGCCGTCCGGCTCGCCCGCGGCCCGTCAGCCACCGGCCTGGCCCGGCTCCGACCCGCGGTGGCGCTACCGGCGGCCCGCGGCCCCGGCTCTGGGCCCGCCGGCCCTCTTCCCGTTGCGTGCACCCTGTCGGCCGTTGCCGTTGCCGTTGCCGGCGGCGCCGTCCACCCCCGCGCCGTCCGTGCCGACCCCGTCCGCAGCGCCTCCGTCCGTACCGGACACGGCTGGGCGAGCGGCGGGCGCGGCGGGGCCGGTGCCCCGGCCGGCGCCGGTGGGCTGCCGGCCGCGGTGGGCCTGGGCCACGCTGGCGGCGAGGACGGCCACCAGATCGTCCGCGGAGGTGGCCGTCTCGCCCTCGACCGGCGGGGTCACCACGTCGCTACCCGACACCTTCGCGTCGATGACGGCCTGCAGGGCCTGCCGGTAGCCGTCGGTGTAGGGGGTCGGGTCGAAGTCGTCGGACAACGACTCGATCAGCGTCTGCGCCATGACCAGTTCCTGCGGGCCGACGTTCACCTCCTCGTCCAGGAACGGGAAGTCCGGCCGGCGCACCTCGTCCGGCCAGACCATCGTCGACAGGACGAGCACGTCGCCGCGTATCCGCAGGGTCGCGAGCTGCTCCCGCTGCCGCAGGGCGATCTTGACGAGCGCGACCCGGCCGGAGCGGCCGAGCGCGTCGCGCAGGAGCACGTACGACCTGACCCCGCCCCGGTCGGGCTCGATGTAGTAGCTCCTGGCGTAGTAGATCGGGTCGACCTGCGCCAGCGGGACGAACTCCAGCACGTCGATCGTGTGGGAGGTGGGCAGCGGCAGGTTCGCGAAGTCGTCGTCGGTGAGCACGACGGTCTCCCCGGACGGCAGTTCGTAGCCTTTGGCGACCTCCGAGTAGGGCACTTCGGCCCCGTCCGCCGCCGCGACCCGCTTGTAGCGGATGCGGGACCCGTCCCACCGCCTGACCTGGTGGAAGGAGACGTCCCGGTCCTCGGTGGCCGGGTAGAGCCGGACCGGAATCCGGACGAGACCGAAGGAGATCGCGCCTTTCCAGATCGACCGCATGMCCGCCCCTTACTGTGAGTTTGAGCATGTTCATGGGTTGTCCCGACCGGCATACCGCGGCGGTGGCAGCACCGGATCACGACAGCGCCGGATCAGATGTCCGCGCTGACGGGTACGGCCCGGCGGGCCGCGCTCCGCAGTCAGCGGACACACTCCTTACCCAATGGTCTCCCAACGATGGAGGGTGCGGAAGCCGTGTGAGCACAAAAGACGAACGAATCGTGGACGAACGAATCGCGGACGGACGCACACCCGGGGCAGAGCGCCCGGGCACCGGGCGCCACGATGCGGAGCACTCGGGCGTCGGTCCGCCCCGGGGACCTCCCGGAACGACTTCCACCCGCCGGACCGCCGGCCAGCCAGCGCCGCCGCGGCACCCGGCGAAGCCGGCCGTCGCGTCCAGCATCTGACGCGGTGACGCCGACCCCGGAACCACCGCACGACGATCGCGACGCAATTCCACACTCTGCGCACTCTCCGTACGCACTAACACACCGACAGTTTCTAGCCTGGTCGCCGCACGACCGGGCCGTTGCCTGCCCACGGCCGGATGAGCTGGTATTCATGGTGGGCGACGTGCCGGACCGAGTCGAAGAACACGKCGATCTTTTTGCCACTTCGGCAGGTACACCCGGCGCACAGGTGGAAGGTTCCAAAACGGCGGTAGGGCCAACGCAAGAGTACAGAGGATCACAGTCCGTAGGCGCTGACAGGAGAAAGCCATGACCTCACCGACGGATCTTCCGCTCGACGTGCATGACGTTCTCGACCGTCCCGACGTGCCCGACGCGGACGCCGCGGAGCAGGCGCGCGAGGTCCTGACGCGCGATTCGCTGCCGCTCACGGCATCGTGGCCGTCGTCGCTGGAGGTCGACGAGTACGACGCCGCGGAGCAGCAGATCGTCGTCGACGTCGACGAGGACGAGTACCGGTGAAGCGGGCCTGACCCGGGCGAGCCCGCGTGAGCCCCGCGTGAGCCCCGGTTCACGCGGACCCCTGATATCCCCCTGATCCAACGGTGACGTGCCGGCGCCGACGGRCCCGCTCGGTGCGGCCCGCCGGCGCGGGCACGCCCGCACGGGAGAAGGATGATCACCCTGCCCGCGGTTCCTCAGGCGGGCCCGGGAATCAGCCAGGCCGGGATCAGTCAGGACGGGGCCGGGCAGGAAAGGTACGGTGAGCCACCAGCGGGTTCACCCCCGCCTGGTACCCACATCCACAGACGCTCAGATCCCCTGTTCCAGATCCCGTATCCCAGATCCTGTACCCCGGATCCCGTACTCAGGTCCCGCCCAGATCCGAGTGCTCATCTTATGTTCACATAACATGACAAAGCACCACAGGTCGGGTCCCGGCCGGGCGCGACGCCCAGCCCGGGCATCCGGACGGGCACCACGCCCGGCACAGGCAGCCGCCGAGCCGGCACCGAGGCTCGACCGATCAAAGGAGGTGCGCCGGTGAGCGCCGAGCCGGCCGCGCCGCAACCGCGTTCAGGCAAGACCGCCCGGCTGCCGCGCACCGCTCGCCGCTTCCAGCTGCTGGGAGCGGCCCGTGAAGTTTTCGTTGCCCAGGGCTATCACGCCGCGGCGATGGACGAGATCGCCGAACGCGCGGGCGTCAGCAAGCCCGTCCTCTACCAGCACTTTCCCGGAAAGCTCGAGCTCTATCTGGCGCTGCTGGACGAGCAGGCCCACGCCCTCGTCTCCAGCGTGCAGCGGGCGCTTGCGTCCACCACCGACAACCATACCCGGATCGCTCGGTCGATCGCGGCCTACTTCGACTTCGTCGACGACCCCAGCGGCGCCTACCAGCTCGTTCTCGAGTCCGACCTGCGCAGCGAACCCGCCGTCCGCAAGCGGGTGGAGAACAGTTTCACCGAGTGCGCCAACGCCATCGCGGACGTCATCGCCGCGGACACCGGCGTCGGCCCGGCCGAGGCCGAACTGCTCTCGATCGGGCTGGTGGGCCTCGCCGAGACCGGCGCCCGCTGGTGGCTGGTCACCGGCGGGGCGGTCTCGAAGGAGCAGGCCGTCGCGACCATGGTCGAGCTGGCCTGGCGGGGGCTTGCCGGATACCCGCGCCGCACCACCGGCACCGACCCGGCACCGGCCCGGGAAATCACCGGTGACGGTGACGCCTCCAGCGGACCCTGACGTCTCCAACGGACCCTGAGGTCTTCAGCGGACCCTGACGCCTCCAGCGAACATGACCCGGCCGCGTCCCACGCCCCGCGCCGTAGGCCCTATGGTGACCTAGCCGGCCGAAGACGGCGAGACCCTCGCTCTTCTCCCACCGCCGGACGTCACCAGGAACCTGGACGGCACACCTGACGAACACGGAGGTCATCACTGGTGGAGGTCAAGATCGGGATCCAGAACGTCGGGCGCGAACTGATCATTGAGAGCGGCCAGTCGCCGGACGACGTGGCCCAGGCGGTCACCGACGCGATCAGGTCGGATCTGGGGCTGCTCACACTCGTGGACGAGAAGGGCCGGCGGGTCGTCATCCCGATCGGGAAGCTGGCCTACGTCGAGATCGCCGAATCCGAGACACGCCGGGTCGGTTTCGGCGCGCTCTGACGGCGACAGCACCCTCCGGTAACCCGGAACGCCCGACACAACACAAAAGGTAGTCGGAACAAAAGGTAGTCGGATGCCGGCTACCCGGGTCGGGTCGGGTCGGTTTCGGCCGCCCGGCCCCGACCCGGGCCCGGGCTGTCTCAGGTCGACAGGCCGAGTGCGTCCATCCGTGCCGTGTGCGCGAGGGTGATCCGGTTGAACAGCTCCGCCAGCGCTGTCAGGTCGCCTATCCCGTTCAGCAGGGCGGCGAGCGCGCTGCGCTCCACCGCGACCCGCTGTGCCTCGGTCAGCGCCTCCCCCACCAGCCGCCGGGCCCACAGCGCGAGCCGGCCGGCCACGGTCGGATCGGCCTCGATCGCAGCCCGGACCCGCCCCACCGCGAACGCGGCATGGCCGGTGTCGGCGAGGACGTCGAGGACCAGCGCACGCACGTCGGGATCGAGCACGGTGGCGATCTCGCGGTAGAAGTCCGCGGCGATGCTGTCCCCGACATACACCTTGACCAGGCTTTCCAGCCAGTCGGCAGGCGCGGTGAGGTTGTGGAAGTTCGTCAGCGGCGACACGAACGGCTCCATGGCCCGCACCGGGTCGACCCCCACCCCCAGCAGATGGGCACGAACCTCCTCGAAGTGCGCGAACTCGGCGGCTGCAATGCCGGCCAGYGCGATCTTGTCGGTCAGGGTGGGAGCCATCCGCGCGTCCGTGGCCAGCCGCTCGAACGCGGTCAGTTCGCCGAAGGCGAGCAGTCCCAACAGATCCACGACAGCGATGTCCGGTATGCCCGCGCGGACGGCGTCACGAGCCTGAACGTCACGAGCCTGCGCGTCACGAGCCTGCGCGTCACGGTGCGGCTCGGGCGCGTCGGTGGCCACCCCGTGGGCCCGGGCCCCTGGTACGGCCGAATCATGATCGGACCATTTTCGGCCCTCCGGATCGGGGCCGCGTGCCGTGCCGGCCCCGCCGGCCTCACCGCCTGCGTCGTCCCCGCCGATCGACGGCGCCGGAAAGCCGACCCGRCCGGTACCCGTACTGTCCGTCATATCGGATCACCTCAGCCTCGTCCTCATGGCGAACCGCCCCGATATACACCGACCGGAAGCAGGACCGGGACACCTTACGGCACAGGCACTTGCGGCATCTGACGGAATGGGCCGCAGCACCCTGCCGAAGGTCATCGTGTCGGAACATGTCTCGGAGAGCAGCCCACAGGTTATCCTTATCATTAGCCGGGAGCTGCCAAGACCACTTCCGGCCCGCGCGGGCGTCGCCCCACTCCGGGTCAGCGGACCCCGCCGGTAGATGTCGTGAGCGGGTGCAGCGTCGGATCCCGCTCATAGCGACTCGGGGACCTGGGCCTCGATGGCGTGAACGAAGGACGATCGCGCCGTCTCCGGCCCTCTAGCAGACCAGGAGTATCCCGCTGTCCGTTTCAGCCGAAACCACAACACACCGACACGATGACCCCACAGATCCCACGGGGCACCCGGACACCGGCGAGACGGGGGCCCCGACGGCGCCGGCCACGACACCGGCGCCCGGCTTCGCCGACCTCGGCGTCCGTGAAGAGATCGTCGAGGCCCTGCGCGCCAAGGGCATCCTCTCCCCCTTCCCCATCCAGGAACTGACGCTTCCGCTGGCGCTGGCCGGGTCCGACATCATCGGGCAGGCCCGCACCGGCACCGGCAAGACGCTCGCCTTCGGCATCCCGCTCGCGCAGCAGGCGACCAGCCGTGACGAGGGCGCCAGCGGGCAGCCGCAGGCGCTCGTGGTCGTTCCCACCCGCGAGCTGTGCCTGCAGGTCACCGCCGACATCGACCGTGCCGGCTCGGGCCGCGGTCTGCGGGTGCTGCCGGTCTACGGCGGCCGTGCCTACGAGCCGCAGCTGGCAAGCCTGCGCGCCGGCGTGGACATCGTCGTCGGCACCCCCGGCAGGCTGCTCGACCTGGCCCGCCAGAACGCCCTCGTGCTGACGGCGGTGCGCATGCTCGTCCTCGACGAGGCCGACGAAATGCTCGACCTGGGCTTCCTGCCGGACGTCGAGCGCATCCTCGCCCAGCTTCCGGACATCCGCCAGACGCTGCTGTTCTCCGCAACGATGCCGCCGCCGGTGATCTCGCTGGCCCGCCGGTTCATGCGGCGGCCGGTGCACGTCACCGCGGAGCACCCCGACGAGGGCCGCACGGTGCCGGACATCAGCCAGCACGTCTTCCGCGCGCACGCGCTGGACAAGATCGAGGTGCTGGCCCGGGTTCTGCAGGCCGAGGGCCGAGGGCTGGCCATCGTCTTCGTCCGGACCCGTCGTACCGCCGACCGGGTCGCCGACGACCTGACCGGGCGTGGTTTCGCAGCCGCGGCCGTCCACGGGGACATCGGCCAGGGCCAGCGGGAGCAGGCGCTGCGGGCGTTCCGGTCCGGCAAGATCGATGTGCTGGTCGCCACCGACGTCGCCGCCCGTGGTATCGACATCGGCGGGGTGACCCACGTGGTCAACTACCAGTGCCCCGAGGACGAGAACGTCTACCTGCACCGCGTCGGCCGCACCGGCCGAGCCGGCGGCAGCGGGGTGGCGGTGACCTTCGTCGACTGGGACGACATACCGCGGTGGTCCCTGGTCAACCAGGCGCTGGGCCTGCCCTTCGACACCCCGGTCGAGACCTACTCGACATCCCCGCACCTGTTCGAGGCCCTGTCCATCCCCGCGGACGTCCGCGGGGTGCTGCCGCAGGCGTCCCGTACCCGGGCCGGGCTCGCCGCCGAGGAGGTCGAGGACCTCGGGGAGACCGGGCGTCCGAAGCGCCGGCGGTCAGGCCGGGCCGGTGACCGGCCGGACGCCATCCGCGCCGAGCCGTCGGCCGGTCGGCCCCCCGCCGCCCGCACGACCCGGACCAGGCGCCGTACCCGTGGGGGCGGCGCCGCGGTGGCGGCGGTGACCGTGGTCCCCGCCGACGAGCCCACCGACGCGCAGCCGGCGGCTCACGCGGACGCGCCCGCGCAACAGCCGGCATCCACTCGGCCGGCACTCACTCGGCCGGCTCGTCCAGCCCCGGCCGACGCGGTCCCAGCCCTGTCCCCGGCAGCGTCCGTGGAACTTCCCGGCGCACCGGCTGGCGGGCCGTCCGTGGCCGAACCGCGGCCGGCCGGGACCAGCGGGCGGATACGGCCGGCGGCCAGCAGGGCCGCCCTGTTCCTGGAGCCCGCTCCGCTGCATCCGACGGCGCCGGACACCGGCTCGGATTCCATCGTGGCTGCCGACATCGTGGAACCCGACATCGTTGAACCCGACATCGTTGAACCCGGCATCGTGGAGCCCAACATCGTGGACCACGGCATCGTGGACCACGATTCTGCCGCTCCGGGCTCCGGTGCGGACGGCACCGCGGTGACCGGGCCGGCTCCCCGGCGGCGCCGACGCCGCCGGCGGCGCGACGATCGCGGCCGTCCCGTCGGCTCACCGGCCGTGGAGGCGAACCTCACCGGCAGGCAGGACGACCGGATCGAGCAGCGAGCCGAGTCGGCCTGACGACCCCGGCCCGGACCAGCCCGGTCCGGGCCAGCCCGGCGTTCCGGGATGCCGAACAGCCGGCATGATCGCTGGTTCGTCGGGTCGGTCAGCCCGTCGCACCTGTCAGTCCCGTCAGAACCCGGCGGACGCGCGGAGCCCGGACGTGAAGCGCGCCGCCGGCCACCCGGCCGGACCCGTCAGGGCTCGACGGAGGTGTGGACCCGCAGCCGGATGCGCACCCAGGCGATCCGCCGGCATGCCGGGCAGCGCACCAGGGACCGATGCCGCAATCGTGGCACCGGCACATGCACGCTGGGGAGCAACAGGGCGACCGCCTCACGCGGCCGGAGCGTGGTCGTCTGCCCGCAGCGGGAACACATCACATCCAGCCCACTGTCCACCGGCGTGACCGGTGTGCCCGGCCTGCCCCCGCTGTAGAGCGCCCGCTTGCCGTGGACGTCCCGGCCTACCGTCACCGGGGTGGCAAAGCGCTCGTGGGCCGCGGGTGGGGGCTGCGCGGCGCTGCGCGGCCGTAGCCGGTCGAAACCGGCGGACGCGGCAGCCGCTTCCCGGCGGGCACTCACCGGCTCGTGGTCCGGGACACCGTGCCGGCTACGGACGCCGTGCCGGTTGCCGCCGCCGCTGCCGCCGCGCCGACTACCGCGCCGGCCGTCATGCCCGCCACCACGCCGGCCGCCACCGGCGGGCGAGCCGGTGATCCGCCCGGTGGCGTCGGTACCGGCGGCACCGCGGACGCCGTCCGGGGCGTGCTCCCAGCCGTCCCTCGGGCCGCGGCCCCGCCGCCGCCCTCTCCTCGAGGGTCGGACGCGGCCCCGGTGGCGGAGCCCGCCAGCAGCGCCCGGGCATGCGCCCGGTATGCCGCCGCCCCCCTGGAACGTCTCGCCGTCGTGAGGATCGAACGTCCGGAACCCGGCGCCTCGGCGAACCGGACCGACCGCGCGATGGGCGGCTGGAGCACCGCGACCGCGTACCGGGCGGAAACGTCCGCCAGGACGGCGCGGCCGTGCGCGGTCCGGGCGTCGAACAGGGTCGGCAGCACCCCGCGGACCCGCAGCTCGGCGTTGGTCAGACGTTGCACGTCGTGGACGGTGTCGAGCAGTTGCCCGACACCGCGATGCGACAGGGTCTCGCACTGCAACGGGATGATCACCTCGTCCGCCGCCGTCAGCCCGTTGATCGTCAGGATTCCGAGCGAGGGCGGACAGTCGATCAGGATGAAGTCGTAGCGCTCGTCGATCTCGGCGAGCRCGAGCCGTAGCGCGTGCTCACGGCCGGTGCGGRACAACAGCACGGCCTCGCAGCCGGCCAGCTCGATGGTCGCCGGCAGCAGATCCGGGCCGTCCTCGGTCCGCCGCACCACGAGRCCAGGGCTGAGCCGGCCCAGCAGCACATCGTGCACGGACAGCTCGATGACGTCTGGATCCAGGCCCAGGGAGAACGTCAGGCATGCCTGCGGGTCGAGGTCAACGAGCAGAACCCGGCATCCCAACTCGCTCAGCGCGGCGCCGAGGCTCGCCACGGACGTCGTCTTGGCGACGCCACCCTTCTGGTTTGTGACGGCGAAGACGCGAGCCATACAGATCAGTCTCCAAGCGTCGGCGCAAAACCACAACACCCCACGCCACAACAACATCACCGATACCTGAAAAACTCGATCTCTATTTCGGACAAATCATAAAAGAACACGCATTCATCCGTCCATGATCAGCCGTGGGCCTTCCTGTCGGCGTACCTGGTTGGGCATCGGGCCCCGGCCCGGGAAACCTCTGGGCGGCACGGCGGAGGTCTGTGAGGATGAGGAGATGGCACGCGGCGCGCCGGTACCGCCCGGGCGGGATCTCCGGGCGGCCTCGACAGCGGCGTCCGCGGCAGGCTCCCGATCGTCCGAGCACCGCGGTGGCTTTCGCCGGCCCCCGCCACCGCAATGATCGGTGACATTCTCGGCCTGCTGCTGGTCGTCGCCCTCATCGCCGCCAACGGGCTGTTCGTGACCGCCGAATTCGCCTTTGTGGCGGTCGACCGCAGCCGGCTCGAGCAGGCGGCGCGGGACGGTTCCCACCGCGCGGCCCGGGTGCTGCGGGCCGTCCGGTCGCTGTCGTTCCAGCTTTCCGGCGCGCAGCTGGGAATCACCCTGACGTCGCTGGTACTCGGTTACATCGCCGAGCCCGCGATCGCCTCCCTGCTGCTACCGGCGATCAACGCGACCGGCCTGCCAGCCGGCGTCGGCCATGCCGTCGCGGTGACCGCCGCCCTGCTGATCGCGACAGTCACCCAGATGGTCTTCGGCGAGCTCTTCCCGAAGAACATCGCGGTCGCGACACCGGTGGCCACGGCCCAGTGGGTCGCCGGGCCGCAGATGCTCTTCTCCAGCGTCTGCCGACCGATCATCACGCTTCTCGACGGCTCCGCCAACCGGCTGCTGCGCGCGCTGGGGATCGAGCCGCGGACCCAACTGCGATCGGCCAGATCACCGTCCGAGCTCGGCTGGCTGGTGCGCTCGTCGGCCGAGCACGGCACGCTGCCCGGCAACACCGCAAGTCTGCTGGGCAGATCCCTGCGGCTGCGCGAGCGCGCCGCCCAGGACGTCATGACGCCGCGGGTGCGGGTGGTCGCGCTGCACGCCGACGACAGCGTCACGGAACTGCTCCGGGTCACCGGGGAATCAGGCCACTCCCGTTTCCCCGTCCTGCGCTCCTCCGGTGCCGCCGCGCCCGATACCGGCGCCCACAGGGATTCGAGTGCCGGTAGGGATACGGGCGCCGATCGCGGCACCACCGTCCGCGGCACCACCGTCCGCGGCGGCGGCGGAGGCCAGGCCGCCGAGCCGCCGGGCCCGGGGAGCGTCACGGCTGTTCCCGGGGACGTCGACGACGTCGTCGGGGTCGTCCACGTCAAGGACGCCTTCGGTGTGCCGCCGGCCGAGCGCGGCAGCACACCGGTCAGCCTGCTCATGGTCGCTCCGGTGGTGGTGCCGGCATCGCTGAGCTGCGACGATCTGCTCACCACCCTGCGCGGGCACAGCCTCCAGATCGCCGTGGTCATCGACGAGTACGGCGGCACCGCCGGCCTGGTCACCCTGGAGGACCTCGTCGAGGAACTCGTCGGCCATGTCCTGGACGAGTACGACGCGCCGGAAAGACCCGACGCCACCGCCGGGCCGGACGGGAGCTGGTCGCTTTCCGGCCTGCTCCGCCCGGACGAGGTCGCCGACCTGACCGGTATCCGGCTGCCCGACGGCCCGTACGAGACCGTCGCCGGCGTCGTCCTGCACCGGCTCGGGCGCATTCCCGAGCCGGGTGACCAGGTCTACGTCGAAGGCCGGCTGCTCACCGTCGAGGAGATGGACCATCATCGCGTCAGCCGTGTCCGGCTGGCGGGCCGCCCACCCGACCAGCCAGCCCGGACCCGCCGGAGCGGGCACGCCGGTCACTCGTCCGGCCCGCGTGGCCCGCACGCTCCGCGCAGCGCCGTCGGCGCCGACGGCCCGGCCGGACGGGCACGGCGATGACCCTGCTCTATCTTGTCGGCGCGATCTTCCTGCTGGCCGGCAACGCGTTCTTCGTCGGCGCCGAGTTCGCCGTCATCTCGGTCCGTCGCGACCAGATGGAACCGTATGCGGCCGAGGGCGACCACCAGGCCCGCAGCGTCCTCACCGCGATCGAGAACCTGTCGCTGATGCTCGCGGCTTCCCAGCTCGGCATCACGATCTGCTCGCTCGGGCTCGGCGCGGTGGCCGAGCCCGCGATCGCCCACCTGATCGAGGGGGGTCTGGACGGGCTCGGCGTCCCCAGCGGTTTCCATCACCCGATCGGGTTCGCGCTCGCGCTCCTGATCGTCGTCTGCCTGCACATCGTGCTCGGCGAAATGGTGCCGAAGAACATCGCGCTGGCCGGCCCCGAGAAGACCGCCCGCTGGCTCGCACCGCCGTTGCTCCGGTTCGCCGGCCTGACCCGCCCGCTGATCGTCTTTCTCAACGCCGTCGCCAACCGGTGTGTCCGGCTCGTCCGCGTCCATCCGGTGGACGAGCTGAGCACCGCCTACACCCCGGACCAGCTCGCGGTGATGATCGCGGAATCCCGGCAGCAGGGCCTGTTGGAGGACACCGAGCACGAGTTGCTGACCGGCGCACTGGAACTGTCCGAGCGGACCGCCGGCACCATCATGATCCCGGTTGTCGAGATCGTGACCGTCCCGTGGTCGGTGACCGCGTCCGAGCTGGAGAGGCTGGTCGCCGGGACCGGCTTCTCCCGCTTCCCGGTACGCGCCGCCGACGGCGACGTCCCAGCCGGACCGGGACCGGTAATCGTCGGTTTCGTGCACGCCAAGGACGTCATCGGTATCCACGGCGACGCCCGGGACGAACCGCTGCCGCCACGCCGGCTGCGGCCGATGGTCGAGATCCGCGCCGACCTGCCGCTGGACGAGGTCCTGCGCCTGATGCAGCGCAGCGGCTGCCACCTCGGCCGGATACCCGGGCCGAACGGCACGACCCGCGGCGTCATCGCTCTCGAGGACGTGGTCGAGGAGTTCGTGGGCGAGATCGAGGACGCCAGCCACCGGCCGGGCGTAGGTGAAAACCTCCCCTATGACAGCGGTTTCCACCTACAGGCGCGGAAGCCGTAGGTGGAAACCGCTGTCCTGGTGACGGCTTCCACCTACGGACGGAGAGGCTTCGGGTGGCGAGGCGTGGCCTAGGCCTTCTCGTTCCTGGGCGCGGCCGACTGGACGACCTCGAAGGACCACAGCGTGGCCGCGGTCGCGGCCGGCGCACCGGCCCCGGGGTGACCGCCGGGTCCGCCGTGACCGGCCGGCGCACCAGATCCGGGATGACCAGCCGGCGCGCCATGGCCGGCTGGCGCACCGGCGCCGGGGTGACCGCCGGCTCCGGGATGACCGGCCGGCGCCGGACCACCCGCGGCGTCCGCCGCCGCCTGCGCGTGCCCGGCCTGGAAGGCGTTGGACGCCTGCCATTTCTGGAAGTCCTCCTCGCTACGCCAACGCGTGTAGACGAGGTAGGTGTCGGTGCCCTCCACCGGCCGTAGCAGCTCGAACCACTCGAAACCGTCCGCGGCCTCCACGATGCCGGCCCGACCAGCGAACCGCTGCTCCAGCGTGGCCCGCAGCTCGGCCGGGACGGTCAGTGCATTGATCTTCACAACGCTCATGAGGCCACGTTAGTTCGTGGCACCGRCCACGCGACACCGCAACGACTCACTCAGAGCGGCGCATGCACGCATCGCCCGGCATTGCATCACCATCTGATCGCAATCTGGACACGTAACGCACCCTGCATGCATCCATCATGGTCGATGTGGAACTATTAGTTGCTATTTGATTTCTGAGAGTAAGAAACGGGGATGTTCAGGTGATTGATCAGCGGCATCGAGTCAACGAGGTCACTGATGCCGTGACACGATCCGGGTCCTGCCGGCCGATGGCCGACGCGGGCGGTGCCACCAGCGTCAACAGCACCACCGATACCGATACCGACAGCACCAGCAGCAGCGACAACAGCACCGACAGCGGCAGTGTGGCGGCGAGCCCCGGCCCGGATGTCGGGCTGTTCGGGCCGTCCAGCATGACCTGGCGGGTACACAGCGATCCGAGCATGATCATCGCTGGTATCCGCGCGCTGCTCCTGCAGGGCGTGCATCCGCTGGCCATGGCCGGCGTCGCCCAGCATTCCGCCTACCGGGCCGACCCGTGGGGACGTCTGCTACGCACCGCCACCTACGTCGAAACGATCACCTACGGAACCACGGAACAGGCGCGGCACGCGGCCGAACGGGTACGTCGCGTGCACGCATGTATCCGTGGCATCGAGCCCACCAGCGGCCGGCCCTACCGGGCCGCCGATCCCGAACTGCTGCTGTGGGTGCACGCGAGCGAGGTCGAGTCCTTCCTCACGACAGCCCGTCGATGCGGGCTGCGCCTTACCGACAGCCAGGCCGACGCCTATTTCGCCGAGCAGGTGCGTGCCGCCGAGCTGATCGGCATCCCGGCGGAGGATGTCCCGGACAGTCGGGCCGCGGTTGCCCGCTATTTTGCCCGGATTCGCCCTCACCTGCGGGTGACCTCGCAATCCCACGAGATGATCTCGTTCATCCTGCGGCCGCCCATGCCCCGCTGGGTGTCGCGGACCACGCCCGCGCGCCCGGCGTGGTCCGCCCTGAGCGCGATCGCGGTCGGGATGCTGCCTGGTTGGGCCCGGCGGCTCTACGGCCTGCCCGACACGCCGCTGCTGGACGCCGCCGCCTGCCTGGGCGCACGGGCGACACGTACCGCGCTGCTCGCGCTGCCACGCCGGCTACGGCAGGTCCCCGGGTCGGGGGACGCTACGGCACGCCGCGCCAGGACGCGCCCTGCCAGGCCGGTGCCCGACGCCCGGATGATCCCCCGGGACGCTCCGCGGCGCCTCGTGATGACACCGCCACGCCAGCGGACGGAGGAGGACCCGCTGCCGCATCAGACCCGCCGCCTCCCAGCCCACCTGACGGTGGCACCAGGCCGGTGACCCCAGCCCGACAACACCGACAGTCCAGTCCCGACGACACCGTGAGCCAGCCTGGCGACACGGCGGGGAGGTGTCACGGGCAGCCGGATGTGGCCTACTCTTGCCGATCGTGGCTCAACTTCCCCGGGTAGCGGTGTTCGGTGCGGGTCCGGCCGCCGGTACGGCGCTGCGCGTGCTCATCGACTCCGGGCTGGACGCGCACCTGTTCGTGACACACGATCGCGCGACGCACGACGCGGACGGCCCGGCGGCGGTGCCCCCCTCGCCCACCGGAGGACCCGCCGGGGCCGACGGGGAGTCTCCCAGAACCGGTGGGGAGTTCCCGGACGAGCGGGGCTTCGCCGGGCGGTTCACAAGGCTCGACAGCGGCGGCTACGGGATTCACCCGCAGGACGACGGCCGCCGGCCGTTCGATGTCCGCGGCGGTGACCAGCCGGTGACTCGATGGGACGCCGTGGTCCTCCTCGGCGGAGTCGTCGGGCCTGTCGTCGGAAAGGCCGCCGCGTATCGGCTGAGCAGCCCGCCCGCCGTCCCATCGGCGTTGTTCGGCGGCGTTTTCAACCCGGACGCGGAAGGGGTGTACGGATGTGGCGTCCTGCCAGGCGGCGTGTCGCCGGGGTCGGGGCCGGGGCCGGCCGGCGGCACCGGGGCGATCAGTGTCACCGACGCCGTCCGGCTCGCTGAGGCGCAGGCCCGCTGGCTGGGCGAGTACCTGCGCGGCCGCTATCTGCTGCCGCCACGATCGGTGATGCTGGCCGCTACCGGCGCCGCCGGAGCATCGCGGTCACCAGTCGGCGACCTGCGCGGTCGGTGGTCGCGGCCACACCACCGTGGCGGCGTCGACGCCTACCTGCGGTGGCTGGCCGCCGAGGTGCGCCGGGGACGCGCCCGGGCCGCCGCCGGCCGGTATCCGCTGCCCGTCCCCTCCCTGCTCACGACGTGCTGATCCCGGGGCCCTCGGTCCCGCAAAAGCCCGCGGCGGAGCGCGGCGGCCGGGCATAGCCGCGTCCCCGCGGCCACCCGTGGGGCGGCACGGGGTGCGCGGGGCGCGGGCGCGCGGCGGGGCGTGTCAGGCGAGGGTGGCCAGCCGCTGGGCCGCCGCCCGCAGGGTGTCCAGCCGTTTCGGGAAGGCGAAACGTATGATGTGACGCCCGTACGCGGGTTCGTTGAAGAACGACGATCCGGGGACCGATGCCACCCCGACCGTCTTCAGTAGCCGGCGGGCGAAGGCCACGTCGTCCCCATCGGGGTCGAACGATCGCGTATCGCACATGACGTAGTACRCACCGTCAGGTGGCCGGAAGTGGAAGCCGGCCGCGGCGAGCGCGCCGCACAGCAGGTCACGGCGCTCGAGGTAGTCGGTGACGATGTTGTCGTAGTAGCTCGGCGACAGCGCCATGGCGGCGGCCCCGCCCGCCTGCAACGGCGCGGCGGCCCCGACGGTCAGGAAGTCGTGGACCTTGCGAATGGCGGCGGTGTAGGCCGGTGGGGCGATGGTCCAGCCGACCCGCCAGCCCGTCACCGCATAGGTCTTCGACAGGGCGTTGATGGTGACCGTGCGATCGGCGAGCCCCGGGACGGTGGCGGGCGGGATATGCCCGCCCGGGCCGAGATACTGGATGTGCTCGTAGATCTCGTCGGTGAGGACGAGCGCGTCGTGCCGCTGGCAGAGCTCGGCGATCAGCTCCAGCTCGGCGCGGGTGAACACCTTGCCGGTCGGGTTGTGCGGCGTGTTGATGACAACGGCCCGAACCCGGTCGGAGAAGGCGGCGCGCAGCTGCGCCTCGTCGATGCTCCAGTCGGGCCCGTGCAGCGGGACGAACCTGGGCCGCGCGCCGGAGAGGATCGCGTCCGGGCCGTAGTTCTCGTAGAAGGGCTCGAAGAGCAGCACCTCCTCGCCGGGGTCGACCAGCGCGAGCATGGTCGCGATCATCGCTTCGGTGGAACCGCAGGTCACGCAGATCTCGGTCTCCGGGTCCACCGTCCACCCCGGGTAGGTACGGGCGACCTTGGCGGCGATGGCGTGCCGGAAGGCCTTCGCGCCCCAGGTGATGGCGTACTGGTTGTCGTCCGCGTCGATGGCGGCCTTCGCCGCCTCCTTCAGTTCGGCCGGGCAGGGGAAGTCCGGGAAGCCCTGCGCGAGGTTGATGCCGTCGTGCGCCAGGCAGAGCCGGGTCATCTCCCGGATCACCGACTCGGTGAACGTCCCGGCCTTCGCCGACACTCGCAACGGGCCGCCCGCGGGCCGGGCCTGGCCGCCACCGGGCAGCCGGGCGTCCTGCAACATGATCGGCGACACGGCCTGCGACACGGCCGAGGGCGCGGTGTTCGGCTGGCCGGCACTCGCTCGCTCTGTCACGAAGCCATCATGGCCCAGCTCCCGCCGGCCTACCGGACAACGAGCAGGTCCCGGACGCTCCTCGGCTGAAACCGCCGGCGGAGCCGCGACCGGAAACAGAGGCCATTCACATGATCCATACGACAGCCCATGGGCAAGGATGTGAATCCGGTGCCGCTCTGACAGCACTGCATTCGCATCCTTCGGACACTTCGGAGGGGCCGCCCGAACAGAGGCGTGGCGGACGGCGGCGTTCAGGCGTTTCCACGGGTCACAGCCCTACCCGGACAAACACCAACCAAGATCCTCTGACGCTCCCCAGCCGGGCGCGGGGATACGGGCTGGCGCGGGGATACGGGGTTCAGCCGGGCGGCTCGGCGGCGGCGACGGCGTCCCAGGGGGCGCGGTCGGGGGCGGCGGCGCGGCCCTCGGGGCAGTGCCGCCGGTAGTCGCACCAGGAACACAACCGGCCCGGCTGCGGCGGGAACGCCGCGTCCGGCCCGGCGCCGCCGCGCAGCGCCTCGGCCGCCCGCTCGGCGTCGTCGGCCAGCGCCTCGGCCCGCCGCAGCTGACGTCCCAGCGACGCCTCGTCGTGCTCGGCGCTGGCCACGGTGCCGGTGGGCAGATGGTGCAGCTCCACCCGCCAGCAGGGACGGCGCAGGGTGCGGGAGACCGCCAGCGCATACAGCGCCAGCGCCGGGGAGACCCGGGCGTCGTCGTCGGTGGGCGGTCGGCGTCCCGTCTTGTAGTCGACGACGACGAGCTCGCCGTCCCGGTCGTCGAGCCGGTCGACCCGCCCGGACAGGGCCAGCCGGTCGGTGCGCGCGGCGACCTGGCGTTCCACCGCTCTGGGCTCGCGGGCCGGGTCGAGGGTGGCCACGTAGCGCCCGACCATCTCCGCGGCCCGTTCCCGCCAGGTCGTGGACTGCTCGGCGTCCCGCCAGCCGTCCACGATCCACAGCAGTCGGACGAGGTGGGCGGCGCGGGTCGGCGTGCGGCGGGCCAGCGGTTCGTCCCACCAGGCCCGCAGGGCGTTGTGCACGCTGGAACCAAGGGAGTTGTGCGCCCACGGCGGCCCCTTCACCGGCGCCGGCCGGTCGAGATACGCCATCCGGTAGCGGCGGGGACACTCCGCGAACGCGGACAGTTTCGACGGGGTGCACACGAACAGCCGCCGCGGCATGCCGTCCAACTGCAACTGGTCCACGAGGACGATCCTCCCATCCCTCCTGACACCGTCCCGGTGGCGTCCCGGCGCGGTTTCGGGGGTGYCCTTCCGGCATCCGCCGGACGTCCTGCTCGGCATCCGCCGGACGTCCCGTGYGGCATCCGTGTGGCGCCCGTATGACAGCGGCGTGACGTCCCGACCGCTTCTGGGCCGTGGGAGGTCACGGTGCGAGCCGGACGGACCGCTGGACGGTGGCAATCTCGGCTGGCATGCTGGTAGCCATGCCCGGTGGATCTCCTCTTTGCGCGCGCCGCGCGAGCAGATCGCCAGATCATTTTTACCAGGGACCGGGCACGGTCCCTGCACTGCCGCGTATCTGACGCGACACGCCGAGACTCAAGGCCCGGACTTTCCCCGGGCCTGTCCGGCTCCGGGACGGCCGGGTCCCGAATGAAAAGAGCCCAGATGACAAGCCACGCGCTTCCCGCCGCCACGCCGGCACCGGCGGTCTCCTCGATCGCGGACGGCCGGCAGGCCATAGACGAGATCGACACACAGCTTCGCGCGCTCGTCGGCGCCCGTCTGGAGATATCCCAGCAGATTCAGGCGCTGCGTTCCGCGGACGGCGGTCCGCGCATCCAGCACGAACGGGAAAACGAGATCATCACAGCCTGGTCGCGGGAGCTCGGRCCGCGCGGGGTCGAAATCGCCCTGTCCATTCTCACGCTGTGTCGAGGATCTCTCACCTAGCTCCTCGGCCCGCGGACGCTTCGGTCCGAGGACGCCAGCCGGATTCCCACCGTGAGGAACGATCCCGATTCTCCCGGTGATGTCTTCTTCCTCTGGTGACGTCTGGTGACGCCGTCCGGTCGGGTGTGCGGTTCACGGGCTCTGGAGCCGCCGGTCGGTGGAGCTGCCGCGTTCGGGCCGCCGATCCCATGATCCGGGGCCGCGGCGACGCCTGTCGCCGACGTCCTCACCTGTTCCCGCGTCCGTCCCCACCGACGATGTCCCCGCAGACGTCCCCACGGACGTCCCCACGGACGTCCCCACGGACGTCCCCAGGGATTCGGCCAGCAGCGCCCGCAGCTCCGCCCGCAACTCGGAGCGCAGATAGTCACGGGTGGCCAGTTCCCCGACCCGGATGCGGATCGCCGCTATCTCGCGGGCGAGGTACTCGGTGTCGTCGAGCTGGCGTGAGGTCTGCTCCCGGTCCTGCGCGAGGTTGGCCCGGTCCCGGTCGTCCTGCCGGTTCTGCGCCAGCAGGATCAACGGCGCGGCATACGCCGCCTGCAGGGACAGCGCCAGCGTCAGAAAGATGAACGGGTAGTTGTCGAACCGCAGGTCACGGGGCACGATGATGTTGTAGCCGATCCACAGCACCACCACGATGCTCTGCGCCACCAGAAAGCGCGCGGTCCCGATGAACCGGGCGATCCGCTCGGCGACCCGGCCGAAGGCGTCCGGTTCGTAGGGACGGCGGACCAGCGCCGACCGGCGGGACGGACTAGGTTGATCGAGCCTGCCCGTACGACGACGAAGCCTCATCGGATCCCCGCGCCCGAGCCGTCCGCGCCCGGGCCGTCCAGGCCTGAGGCGCCCGCGTCCCGGGCATCCACATCCGGAGTGTCCGCACCCGAAACGCCTGCCTTGCGGGTTCCCGTGCCCGGGATGTCCAGGGCTGGGGCGTCCGAGTTCGGGGCGTCCGAGTTCGGGGCGTCCGGGCCGAGGTCGTGCTCCCGCCAGCCGGCCGGCAACAGATGATCCAGTACGTCGTCGACGGTGACCACCCCCACCAACCGGGCGCCGTCGTCCAGCACCGGAACCGCAACCAGGTTGTACGACGCGAGGTGACGGGTCACCTCCTGCAGCGACGCCTCCGGCCGCAGCGGGGTGATGCCGACGTCGACGACACCGCTGACAAGCGCCCCGGGCGGTTCCCGCAGCAGCCGCTGGAAGTGGGCGAGCCCGAGGTAACGCCCGGTGGGCGTCTCGAACGGGGGGCGCACCACGTACACCTGCGCGGCCAGCGCCGGGGAGAGCTCCGGCGCCCGGATCCGCGCGATCGCCTCGGCCACGCTCGTGTTCGGGCCGACGATCACCGGCTCGCTGGTCATCATGCCTCCGGCGGTCCGGTCGGGGTAGACGAGCAGACGCCGGACCGGCGCGGCCTCCCACGGCGCCATCAGTCGTAGCAGCCGTTCGGCCTCCCCGGCGGGCAGGTCCCCCAGCAGGTCGGCGGCGTCGTCGGGGCCCATCGCCTCCAGGACGTCGGCGGCCCGCTCGTCGGCGAGCCCGCCGAGCAACTCGACCTGTTCGTCCTCGGGCAGTTCCTCCAGGACGTCGGCGAGCCGTTCGTCGTCGAGGGCCGCGGTCACCTCGACGCGGCGTTTGTCGGAGAGGTCCCGCAGCAGCGCGGCAAGGTCCGCCGGCCGCAGTTTCTCGAACACCGCGAGCATGTTGGCCGCACCCTGATCCTCCTCCGGCAGGGCGAGCCCGGTGACCTCGGCCCAGGAGACCGTGCGGACCTCGCCACGGCGCCGCCGACCGATGCGTACCGCGACCTGGTCGACGACCCAGTCGCCGCCGCGGACCTGTTCGATCGCGGCGTCGACCACGGTGGCCGGGGCGCCGGTGGCGACCAGCGTCACCCGCCGGTCCAGCAGCTCACCGAGCACCAGCGTCTCACCGGGACGCTGGGAAAACCGGCGCCAGCTCAACCTGGCCGAGGACAGCACCACGGCACCCGACTCCACCCCCGTCACCCGACCGATCGGGACGAAGATCGGATGACGTTGCACCTCGACCGCGAACCCGAGGACGCGGGGCGGCTGGCTGCCGGGCCGCACCGTCACCACCACGTCTCGCAGCCGTCCGACCACGTCACCGTTGGGGTCGAGGACGAGCAGCCCCGCCAGCCGCCGGCAGAACATCCGCCCCGACGCCGCCGTCACGGCCGGCCACCCGTCATGACACCCGCCCCACCGAACACCTGGCGCGACGCCCGCCACAGCCAAATACCCGCCGTCACGGCCGACCACCGCAACGGTTGATGGTTCGGCCTCACGGCGCGAGGCTACCCTCATGCTCCGCTCCAGGCGCCGGAGCCTGCGAACGGAGCCGTGACATACGGAAGACGGGGCCGGGAACGCCGCTGACCACGTCACCGTTGCGTTCGCGCACTCGTCCGCTCCGCGCGGGGGCGACTGGCGCATGTCTGGGCGAGTACGCCACGGAGTCGAATGGTTCACGGGGCGCGCTGACGCGGGATGCGCCGACAGGCGCCGAGGACGTTGCCAGGCGGGTACTTCCCGCTCTGGGACGAGYCGGCGGGGCTGGTGGCGCATCACCCAGGAGCGAGACCCGGAGCTGCGACAACCCTGATCCGCAATACTCTCTGAAAGACTTTCTGAAAGTACTTTCTGCTACTCGAGGTTAAGATACGTTACTGACGAGACGAAGACGGTACTGGAGGCGGAGCGAGCATGAGCGAGCCCGAGCTACCGCGCGTTCTCCGTGACGTCGAGGAGATCGACGCAGATTCCGAGACCGAGAATATGATCCAGGAAGCGCTCGCGGACCTCGCGGCCGACCGGTCGGTGATCTGTGAAGGCGACGCCGCGTTCGACGCCCTCCTTGACTCTCTGTCCGCGAAGCCCTACCCACAGGCAAGCTGACTCGCTGCTTATCCACAGCGCCACAGCCTCACTCGTTGCATCGGAAGCGTCCCCTATCGTGGGATCTGTGCCCATATACGAGCCAATTGGCCGCTTCCTGTCCGAATACCGTCATCTCACTGCCGAGCAGTAGGCCGCTTTCCGCCGTGCCAGGGATCTGTTCATGCAGGGGCTCGCGGCCGACCGTGACTTCGACAAGCGTCTGCGGGTCAAACGCTTCAAAAAGATCCCTGGCGTCTGGGAGCTGACGTGGGCGCCGAACGGCCGGGCGTTGTGGCAGTACGGGGAGCCGATCCCCGGCAGGCCGGGTCCACACGTCATCTGGCTACGAATCATCTTCAAGGATCGATAGCGCTCACGGCGAGCTGCCCACCAGGGCCGTCACCCTGATCCCGAACCCTGGAGACGGATGCGGACGCGGTGGGCGGCGGTGCCGCTGACCGCGTTTGTGCCGGTGGCGGCCTGTGGGACGAGCTAAGACGAGCTAATAGGGCGCTCGGCGGGCCAGGTCGAGGGCGTAGTCCGGCCAGAACCTGCCGGCCGGCGGGCCGCCGTTGCAGGTGCCGTCGGACTCGCCGGGGCCCTTCACCCACAGGAACGCGTCCGCGTGCTCGTCACCGGTCTGTGTGGTCGGACGGGCTCCCAGCGCCCGGCCCGGCGGATTGCACCACTGCTTGTCCGGGGCCGGGCCGTAGCCGTTGCGGCTGGTGTCGACGACGAAGTGGCCGCTGCCGCCGAGCTCGGCGACGATCCGGTTGCCGTAGGCCAGCAGGTCGGTGGTGGCGACGAAGTTCGCCGTGTTCAGGGCGAAGCCGCGCACGGCGGTGACGCCGGCAAGCCGTAGGCGTCCCGCCATCTCGGTGGCGTTGCGCCAGTCCGGCTGCCCCGCGTCGAGGTAGACGGTGGCCCCGTGCTGGGTCAGCAGCGTGCCCGCCTCACGGATGAGCGTGTAGCGCGTCTGCTGGTCGGCGGCGGGCAGGCAGTCCGCGCCGGCGATCGCGTCCGGCTCGAGTATCACCACGGCAGGGCCCGTGCCGACGCCGGCGGCGACCTCCGAGATCCACGCGCGGTACTCGTCCGGCGAGCCCGCCCCGCCGGCGGAGTAGCCGCCGCAGTCGCGGGCCGGTATGTGGTAGACGGCGAACACCGCGATCGCCTGGGCGGCCCGCGCACTGCCGACCCGCGCGGCGACCGTGGCGCGGACCTGCGCGGTGGGGAACCAGTCGCCGAGCCACAGCGCCTGCGGGGTATTCGCGATCTTGTCGAGCAGGGCCGCGTTCGCGGGGTCGCCGCCGCGCAGTCGGGCCGCGGCGGCGTCCGCCTGACTGTCGGGATCATCGTAGAAGCGGACGCCGGCCAGCGGGTTGCCGGCCGCCTCGCTGCCCGGGATGCCCGTGGCGTCCGGGCTGTCCGCGGCGACCGGGGACACCGGTGCCCGCAGCGTCCCCACGCCCCCGGACCGGTAGCCGGCCGTCAGAACACCGGCCGCGGCCACCGCGATCGTCGCCACCGCGGCCAGGTGCCGCCAGGCGGGCGTCCCCTGACGGATCCCACCGAGCGGCTCCTGGCGGACCTTGCGAAGAAACGAGAACACCACACCTCCGGAGGCACAACGGGCATGCCAGCACCCACAACATCAAGCCCCCTGGATGACTACCCTATGGGCCATACACCCGATATCGGACGATACGAACAGTGATCGTTGATACTGCGCAGTGATCCCGACACCGCTCCGCGGGCTGGTACCGAACGCGCTCGACCGGGCCGCACGGCCCGCTGGCCCCGGCCTTGGCCTTGGCCTTGGCCTTGGCCTTGGCCTTGGCGCGGGAGGGCAGCAGGCCGGGATGGTGCCGGGCAAGGAGCGAGCCACTGGCGTCGCTGGCGTCCGCCCCCGAATGCCGTGATACTTCTCATAAGTATGCGACGACCCGAACGTGATTTCCGGCAACCGGTGCGGAAATGGCACGGGTCGACCACGGTATGGCGAGAAAGGAAGCGGACACCATGGGCAGGATCGCGCAGACCGATGGTCTGACGGACGTCCAGGTCGACATTTTGTCGGCTGTGCGCACATTCGTCGACAAGGAGATTCTGCCATACGCCACGGAACTCGAGCACAAGGACGAGTTCCCGGAGGCGATCGTGGAGGCCATGAAGGAGATGGGGCTGTTCGGGATCACAATTCCCGAGGAGTACGGCGGGCTCGGYGAGTCACTGCTCACCTACGCCCTGGTCGTCGAGGAGATCGCCCGCGGCTGGATGAGCGTGTCGGGAGTCATCAACACACATTTCATAGTCGCCTACCTCCTCATCCAGCACGGCACCCCGGAACAGAAGCAGCGGCTCCTGCCGAAAATGGCCACCGGGGAGATCCGCGGCGCCTTCTCGATGAGTGAGCCCGGCTGTGGTTCGGACGTGTCCGCCATCACCACCCGGGCCACTCCCGACGGCGACGACTACGTGATCAACGGCCAGAAGATGTGGCTGACCAACGGTGCCCGCGCCGGCCTCGTCGCGACTCTCGTGAAGACCGACGAGGGCGCCGACTCCGTCTACCGGAACATGACGACGTTCCTGCTGGAGAAGGAACCCGGGTTCGGCACCCACGAGGGCATCACGATCCCTGGGAAGCTGGAGAAACTCGGCTACAAGGGGGTCGAGACCACCGAGATGGTGCTCGACAACCACCGGGTGCCGGCATCGTCGATCCTCGGTGGCCTCGACGGCCGCGGCAAAGGTTTCTACCAGATGATGGACGGCGTGGAGGTGGGCCGGGTCAATGTCGCGGCCCGCGCCTGCGGCATCAYGATCCGGGCATTTGAACTGGCCATCTCCTACGCCCAGCAGCGCCGTACGTTCGGCCACCAGATCGCCGACCACCAGGCGATCGCCTTCAAGCTCGCGGAGATGGCGACCAAGGTGGAGGCCGGCCACCTGATGATGGTGAACGCGGCCCGCAAGAAGGACAGCGGCCAGCGCAACGACGTCGAGGCCGGCATGGCCAAGTACCTCGCCAGCGAATACTGTTTCGAGGTGACGACCGAGTCGTTCCGCATTCACGGCGGATACGGCTACTCGAAGGAGTACGAGATCGAGCGGCTCTTCCGGGAGGCGCCGTTCATGCTCATCGGCGAGGGTACGTCCGAGGTACAGAAGCGGATCATCAGCCGCGCGCTGCTGCGGGACTACAAACTGCAGCAGTAGGCCGCCGGGCCGCCGCGGGGCGCATCACCGCGAAAAACTCGCGGAACCGGCGGGGCCACGAAGCCCGCGGAGTCACAGAAGACTGCGGAAAACTTCCCGTGGGAGCTCGTGAAACATCCACGAACTCCCACGGGAAAACGCCACGGGACACACCGTGACACGGCTTTAATTTTTCTGCCGGGTGCTGCCGGGTCAGGGCTGAGGGCTGCTACCAGCCCCGGCCCTGACGACAGCCGGCCCGTAACACGGCCGGAGCCGTCACCCCACGGCTCCCCGCTCCACGGATCGTCGCTCTACAGATACTGCTTGGACGGGCCGACCATCGCGCGCACGGTCTTGCCGTCGTGGAACTCGCCGATGGCGGTCATCGTCCAGTTCGGGCCGCCGGGCTGGCGAGCCACCTTGCACATGACGAGCCCGGTCTGCGGTTTCGACTCGGACAGGTCGAACCGGACGAGTTCGGCCCCGGTGAAGTCGTCGATCAGCCGGCAGAAGGCGTTGCGGACCTCGGTGAAGCGCTGCCCCTGGAAGCTGTTCACGGTGAAGACCAGGGCTTCGACGTTCGGCGGGAGCGCGGCCAGGTCGACGAAGATGGTCTCGTCGTCGCCCTCACCGGCACCGGTGAGGTTGTCGCCGGAGTGGCGGACCGCGCCGCGGGCGCCCTTCTTGGACATGAACCACACCTTGTCCACGTCCTTGCCCCGGCCGTCGAAGAGGATGCAGGAGGCGTCCAGGTCGATCTGGCGCCCGCTGTACGCCGGATCCCAGCCAAGGCCCATCCGCACCCGGGTCAGCGGCGGGGCGCCGGTTTTGACCAGCGAGACGCTCTGGCCCTTGCGCAGGGAGACCCGGCCMTTGTCCAGGTTCACCGGCGCCCCGCCCCCACCGCCGGCCGACGCGGACGGCGGCGCACCCCAGCCCTGCTGTGCGGCCGGGGGCTGGGGCTGGCCACCGCCCCAGCCGCCACCCTGCGGCGGCGCCTGCTGCTGGCCCTGCGGTGCGCCCCAGTAGTGCTGCTGCCCAGCGGGCTGCGCCGGTGCCGGCGGCCCCCAGGGCCCCGGGGACTGCTGCGGCTGCCCCCACGGCTGGGTCGGCTGCGGCGGCTGGGCCGGCGGCGGTGCGGACGGTGGCGCGCCCCAGCCGCCCCCCGCCCCGGCGGGCTGCCCTGACGGCGCCCCCCACTGGGGCTGGCCGCCCGCGGGCTGCCCCGCCGGGGCTCCCCACTGCTGCCCCGGCGGCGGGGTGACGATCTGGGTGGGCGGGTCGACCGGCGGGGCACCCGGATCGTCCACCGTGATCCCGAAGTCGGTGGCGATACCTGCGAGGCCGGAGGCATACCCCTGCCCCACGGCGCGCACTTTCCACGCCCCCTGGCGCCGGTAGAGCTCCACGAGTATCAGCGCGCTTTCGACGGTCAGCTCGACCGGGTCGAAGCGGGCGATCTCCTCACCCCGGGCGGCCCGGACGACGACCCGCAGCCCGCTGACGGCCGCGAAGGTCTGCGGGCCGGAGCCGTCCAGGCTGCCGGTGACGACCATCTTGTCGATGTCGGACGGTACCTGCGTCAGCGTGAACTCGAGCGCGGACGGCGGGAGCAGCCGTACCCCCGGCCCGGTGGGCTGGTTGAAGAACACGAAGTCGGCGTCGGAGCGGACCTTGCCATTCGCGGTCACCAGCAGCGCGGCGATGTCCAACGGCGTGGACGAACTGATCTCCACCCGTACGTCGGTAGTGGACAACGGTGCGTTCGCGCCCTTGCTCAGCACCTGCGCCATGGTGGCCTCCGCATCTGCCCTGTCGCCTGTTACCCGTCGCCTGTCGGCATGTCGCTGATCGGCATGTTGTTCGACGTCCGCGGGCGTGACTCCCGCGAGGCCATCGTGACGGATACCGGCTTCCAGCCGACAACCGGCACCCGGCGACCGCCCGTTCCCCATGACGACAGACGCGTCCGACCGGGTAACGACCCGACCCTGATCCACGGTTCCACCGGATCCGCCTCCGGAAACCCAATTCTCCGGACGCCGTCCAGGCCTGGAACGTCGCCCCCGGGGCTGGCGCCGGCCAGAGCCGGGATCCGCCACGGTGGGCCGCCCGACCCCGGCCGGCGGGGAAGAAACCGGCGGGAAGAAGAGCGAAGCGAAGAAGAAGAAAAGATCGGCCGGCGACGGCGATTCCGTTGGCGTCAGCCAGCATCCGTCGATGTCCGTTGGCGACGGCCCGGTCGGCGACCGCGCTTCAGCTCAGCCGGTGACGGCGATGTCGGCGAGGTTTTTGACGACCGGGACGCAGATCCGTTCGACCCAGGCGTCCACCGCCTCACCGCCGGGCGGGACGACGATCACGGTGTCGATACCGAGGCGCGCGTACCGCTCGGCCTCGGCGAGGAAGGCGCCGGTGTCCTCCCGGGCCAGCGCGTCGCCGTTGTAGATGATCGTCTTGCCGATCTCCGCGTAGTCGCGGCCGACCGCGTCGCAGTGCGCCTTCAGCACGTCGAGCTTGTGCGCCACCACGTCCGCCGAAGGAGCGAACAGGTTGCAGGCGTCGCCGTAGGTCGCCACCAGGCGCAGCGTCTTGCGCTCCCCGCTGCCCCCGATCAGGATCGGCACGCGGGGCCGGCTGATCGGCGCCGGCACGCACAGCGTCTCGGCAAGCTGGTAGTGCCGGCCGGTGAAGGGGCCGTTGTCCTCGCTCCACATCTGCCGGCAGATCCGCAGCGTCTCCTCCAGCCGMTCGAACCGCTCGGCGACCGGCGGGAACGGCACCCCCAGCCCATGGTGCTCGCGGTCGTACCAGGCGGCGCCGATGCCGAGCTCCGCGCGTCCGCCCGACAGCACGTCCAGGGTGGCTATGATCTTCGCGAGCAGCCCGGGGTGACGGTAGGTCACGCCCGTGACCAGCAGGCCGAGCCGCAGCCTGGACGTGTGGGCGGCGAGGAACCCCAGGGTGGTGTAGCCCTCCAACATCGGCTCGTCGGCCGGGAACATCTCCTCCATCTGGAAGTAGTGGTCCATCACGCTGAGACGGGCCACGCCCGCGTCGTCGGCGACCCGGGCGGCACGTCCCAGGACCGGCCCGATCGTCTCCGCCCCGCCCGGCCAGGTGAACCGGACCACGTGTACGCCAAGCAGCATCGCCAACTCCTCACGTCCCGGTCGTACCAGGGCTCCTCGTCGAGAGGGCCGCGGGCGACACGATCACACTCTTCCCGTGCCGGCTTTCCACGCTGGCCTTCCGCGCCGGTGCCGGCTTTCCACACCGGCTCCCGTCCCGCCGGTCCCGGGATTCCCGCCGGAACCGGCGGGACGGGAGCCGGTCCGGTGCGGCCCCGCCAGGCCCGGATCATCGGATCACCACCAGGCGCGCTCCGGCCGKCGTCGTCCCGCCCCGTCATCGCCGCGGTCGTCGCCGTCGTCCCTGCTGTCGTCCCCATCCTGACGGACGTCAGCGGACATGGCCACGCTGGGACGAGCCGGAGCGCCCTGGACCCGAGCCCCGTGGCCGTCGGGACACCGGGCGGATGCCCCATGCCCACCACCACGTCGCTGCCCCGCCACCGTGCCGTCACCGCACCGCGACGATTTACCACGATCCGCCGTCGGACCGTGGCCATCCGCCGATCGCGGATCGGGTACGGCCGTGAATCGGGCAGGTGCCCGGCCGACCTGGAAGGATCGGGCCCGGGTGGGTTCGCGACGGCGGATCCCGTGCCGCGGCGGGGAGCGCCAGGGAGAGCGAGGAGAAGCGCATCATGCAGTTCGGCCGCTACTACGAGGAGTTCGAGGTCGGCGCGGTCTACAAGCACTGGCCGGGCAAGACGGTCACCGAATACGACGACCACCTGTTCTGCCTGCTGACCATGAACCACCATCCGCTGCACCTGGACGCGCACTACGCCGAGGAGACCACCCAGTTCAAACGGAACGTCGTCGTCGGCAACTACGTGTACTCGCTGCTGCTCGGCATGTCCGTTCCGGATGTCTCCGGYAAGGCCATCGCCAACCTCGAGGTCGAATCCCTCCGGCATGTGAAGCCGGTCTTCCACGGCGACACCATCTACGGCGAGTCCGAGGTGCTGGGCAAGGTCGAGTCGAAGAGCAAGGACGACCGGGGCATCGTGCAGGTCGAGACCCGCGGCTACAACCAGGACGGCACCCTGGTCTGCATCTACCGCCGCAAGGTGATGGTGCCCAAGCGTTCCTACGGCGAGGCCCGCGGCGGCGAGCAGCCCGGCCGCYCCGTCCCCAACGGCACCTGACACCTCCTTCCGCCGCCACCTCCTTCCGCCCTGTACGCCGGCATGGCGCCTACGCGGTCGTGATGCCCCAGGTGGCGAGGATGTCCAGCAGGCCTTCGGTGAGGGCGGTGGCCCGCAGGTCGGCGCACCAGCGGACGTCCGCGGCGTCGTCCCCGGCCCGCAGGATCCCGCCGCCGATGTCGCACACGTAGTCGGCGATGTCGTAGACGGCTCCGTCCGGCCCTGGCCGCGTGACCCGCCCGACCAGCCGCCCGACGGTCACCTCCAGGCCGGTCTCCTCGCGGACCTCCCGGACGAGCGCGGCGCTGTCGCTCTCCCCGTGTTCGACCCGCCCGCCCGGCAGCGACCACAGCCCCCGGCCGGGCTCCCTGGCCCGCTGGACGAGCAGCAGCGCGCCGGCGGCATTCATGATGATCGCCCCGACGCACGGGACTCTTCGCGCGGTCTGCTCCAGCGGCACCCGATTTCCCGTCGTCCGGCGAGTCCGATCGTCCCGACCGGCATGGACCGGTCATCGTGACCCGGTGTCATACCAGCCAGCTGTTCCTGTATCCACAATGCCGGCGGACGGCGGTGCTGGGCAAGCTCATCCCCCGACCAGTTCACCGGCCCGTCCACCGGCTCATCCGTCAACTCGTCTGTCGCACCGGTGCCCGCGTCGGCCCCGCATCAGTATCGTCGCAGGTCAGAACACACCGTGGATCTTGGTTGACGAGTTTCACAGGGCGCTCCCGGTAAAYCGCCGGTAGGCCGACCGTTGGAGGCGAAGTGACCGCGGCTGTCGGCCGACCCCCCGTGGCACGCAACGAGCACATGACCTTCCGCGCCAACATGGGTGTCGGCCGGCACGGATGGCTGCGGCTCACCCCGGCCTACGGGGTGCGCCTCGTCCGGGAGAGCATTTCGCGCCTGCCGGCGGGCTCGGTCGTCACGGACCCTTTCTCCGGGACGGGCACCACTCCGCTCGCCGCCGCCGAACTCGGCCATTACGGGCAGAGCGTCGACGTCAACCCTTTTCTCGTCTGGCTCGGCCGGACCAAGGTCCGGCACTACCCGCGTGAAACACTGCTGGCCGCCGTCGACGCCACACACGAAGTCGTCAGGACGGCCACCCGGACTGATCGTGACGCCGTCCTGTGGCAACCCGACATCTTCAACATAGAACGGTGGTGGACGCCCGGGACGCTGCAGGCGCTGAAAGCGCTGCGGGCGGCGATAGACACGCACGAGGGGGCGGTTCGCGACCTTCTCGAGATCGCGCTGTGCCGGGCGCTCATCGCCCGGAGCAACGCCGCGTTCAACCACCAGTCCATGTCCTTCCGGACGCCGTTCGAGGAGTCCGCCGGAGCATCCCCGAAGGATGTCGGTGACGGCACTCCGGCACTGTTCGACCAGGCCGCGGCGAAAGCCACGATCTCGGCGTTCGCGCTGGAGATGGACGCGGTGCTCCGGTCCGCCGCGTTCGACCTGCCGGGCTCCGCCGCAATCCACCAGGGCGACTCCCGGACGAGAATCGACCAGCTGAGGGAAGCGGACCTGATCCTCACCAGYCCGCCCTACGTCAACCGTATGTCGTATGTCCGGGAACTACGCCCCTACATGTACTGGCTGCGCTTCCTGAACCTCGCCGGTGACGCCGGGGAGCTCGACTGGCGGGCCATCGGTGGGACGTGGGGCACCGCGACGTCGAAGCTGAACGGCTGGCGCCCCGAGGTCGACACCCCCGTGGACGACGCCATGGCCGCYGTATGCGCGAGAATCGCGGCGGACGGCGGGAAGAACGGCCCGCTGCTCGCGACCTACGTCCACAGGTACCACCACGACATGTGGCTGCACTTCCAGGCCGTCACACCGGCCGTGAAACGGGGCGGCGCGGTCTCCTACATCGTGGGGAACTCGACCTTCTACGGCCACGAGGTCCCCGCCCACACCTGGTATGCCACCATGCTGCGTACCCTCGCCTACACGGACGTCGAGATCAGCACAATCCGCAAACGAAACTCGAACAAATCCCTCTACGAATACAACGTGAGCGCCCGCCGCCCATAAACCCACCATATTCCGCGCCCCATGCTCGGGCCGACAAAGACAGCCACAACACCAGTCCTCTGCCGCACGCACTCCAGTTTCTATATCCTCATGATCGAATTTGGATCAGTGAGCTCAACGGGCGTGTCCGGCTGGTTTCCACTGAAGGTTTCTATGCCCTCATGATCGGGCTGGGGTTAGTGAGGGCACCCCCTTCGGGAGTGCCGCCGAGCTGGGATGATGCTATCCGGTTGCGAGGAGGTACCACAAACGATCTCAGCAGAGATCGAAATCTGACTACCTCTGTAGATCGACATCTGTCCTGAGCTGCGCGAACGGGCTCGTCGATGATCATAGCCAAAACAGGGTTCGACAAAACGATCTGTACCGGCCCCCAGCGTTCCCCACCAGCTCGCCGTGACCCGTCGGCTCGGCGGGCTGGCGGACGCCGGGGAGCCGCGGGACGCGGAGGACGGCGGCGCATGAGTGACATCGGCGAGGTCATAGCCGTCGCGCGACGCGCGCATGGCCTCACCCAGGAGCAGGTGGCAAAAGACGCCGGCATCACACAGGCGG
This sequence comes from Protofrankia sp. BMG5.30, assembly GCF_001983005.1. Taxonomy (NCBI): domain Bacteria; kingdom Bacillati; phylum Actinomycetota; class Actinomycetes; order Frankiales; family Frankiaceae; genus Protofrankia; species Protofrankia sp. BMG5.30. Next base: position 65,800 of record NZ_MOME01000003.1, read on the forward strand.
CGCTTTCCCGCTACGAGAACGGCCTGCGCGAGCCGGAACCCGACGTCATGCCGGCGCTCGCCCGCGCCCTGGGCGTCACCGAGGATTTTCTGCGTAGTTCGGGCCGGGCCCGTGGCGCGATGGCCGTCGACACGCACATGCGCCACCGAAAAACAACCAAAGCCACCTCCTGGCGCGCRCTCGAAGCAAGACCGAACATGTACCGTATGCACACGAGAAGGCTGTTCGAGGAAGTCGACCTGCAGGCGGAACAGCGGATTCCGACTTTCGATCCGATGGAGGTCGACGCGGCGGGAGCGGCCCGCCTGGTACGGATGCAGTGGCGGATGCCCATCGGCCCGGTATGTTCCCTTGTCCGCTGGCTCGAGGCCGCCGGCTGCGTTGTGGTCGAGGAGGATTTCGGCACCTCCCGCGTCGACGGCCTGTCACAGTGGATAGACGAGCACCCGATCATAATGGTCAACCTGCGGGTGCCGACGGACCGCAAACGGCTCACCCTGGCACATGAGCTCGGCCATCTCTGCCTGCATTCGGCGGAAGTATCCGAGGACATGGAGAGCGAAGCGAACTCCTTTGCCGCCGAGTTCCTGATGCCGGCGGAGGTGATCGCTCCCCAGCTCCGCCGGATAACCCTCGGGAAGCTGCACGACCTCAAAAGGGAATAGGCGGTGTCGATGCAGGCGCTCATCGAATGTGCCTACGACACGAAGCTTCTCACCGCCACCCAGCGCACGAATCTGTACAAGAGCATGAGCGCTCGTGGCTGGCGAGTTCAGGAGCCCCTGAGCGATCTTCTTCCTCCCGAGCACCCGAACCTCACGCACAGCATCGGCGACGCGCTGATCGCCAGAGGCCTGACCCCCGAAGAGATCGCGGAACTGGTCGGTGTGGCCGGCCCGGAACATCCGCACCCGTTCCGCCCGTCAAAAAGCCATCTGAGCATCGTCTGACAATTTTCCGCACCTGCCCGACCGGGCCGAGAACACACCGTTCGCAACCACCCGACCGGGCATGATCGGCGCGACTTTGTCGCCGTGCACGCTTTTCAGCCCCGCAGGCGTACACAACAACAAACTCGCGCCGATCTTCCCCAACGCCCGGCATCCCAACCGGATGCACGAATCCGCGGCTCTCCCGAACGTCAGTGCGGGCCAACGGAGGTTACCGTGAGCTACCACAGCGGCGCTCAGAAGAATTTGGGAGAGCGGTCGATCCGGGCGTCCGCCGTTCGACGTACGGGTGAGGAGGGGGGAAGGCCCCCGCCATCCCGATCGAGGAGTCGCAGTGCCACGGTATCTGACGTTGATCCGTATCAACGAGCGGGAGATCTCCCCGGAGGACATCGGCCCCGAAGTCCAGCAGCGCATGGGCGCGCTGCTGGAGGAGATGACCAGAGCGGGGGTGCTGCTGGACACGGCCGGGCTCACTCCGACCTCCGAGAGCACCCGGATCACCTGGTCCGACGGCAAGTTCAGCTACACCGACGGCCCGTTCACCGAGAGCAAGGAGGTGGTCGGCGGTTACAGCATCCTCCAGGTCAAGGACACGGCCGAGGCTCTCGAGTGGACCAGGCGCTTCCTACAGATCCACCCGGAGCACATCACCGTCACCGTCGAGGTCCGCGAGATCGCCACGGCGTGACCTGGCCGCGCTTGCCCCGCCACGGCCCGCCTGGTCTGATGGGTGGCTGTGACGGCGGCAGGCGCGACCGAAGCGGTCGAAACGGTCGAAACGGTCGAAACGGCGTTCCGGATCGAGTACGCGCGGATCGTCGCCGGCGTCACCCGCATCGTGCGGGACGTGGGCATCGCGCAGGAACTGGCGCAGGATGCGCTGGTCGCCGCGCTGGAGCAGTGGCCGGAGTCAGGTGTCCCGGRCAGGCCGGGCGCCTGGCTCATGGCCACCGCCCGGCACCGGGCAGTCGATCTCGTGCGCCGCAGGGAGACGTACGCTCGCAAGCTGGCCGAGGTCGGCCGGGTGCTGGAGAACGTGCCGCCGCCCGATATGACGGACCCCGATGACATCGACGACGACCTGCTGCGACTGATCTTCACCGCCTGTCACCCTGTGCTGTCGACGCAGGCCCGGATCGCGCTCGCCCTGCGGTTGCTGTGCGGGCTGACGACCGAGGAGATCGCTCGCGCGTTTCTCGCCTCGGAGGCGACGGTCGCCCAGCGCATCGTCCGCGCGAAGCGGGCGCTTGCCAGGGCCGGGGTTCTCTTCGAGGTCCCGTACGGCCCTGACCGGGCGGCCCGTCTCTCGTCGGTTCTGGAAGTCATCTACCTGGTGTTCAACGAGGGCTACTCGGCGACGGCCGGCGACGACCTGGTGCGTCCGGGCCTGTGCGAGGATGCGCTCCGCCTCGCCCGCGTCCTGGCCGTCCTGATGCCCACGGAGCCCGAGGTCCAGGGGCTGGTCGCGCTCCTGGAGTTCCAGGCGTCCCGCCTGCCGGCCCGCATCGGCCCCGGCGGCGAGCCTGTCCTGCTCGCGGAGCAGGACCGCACCCGCTGGAACCGGATGCTGATCCACCGCGGTGTCGAGGCCCTGCACCGCGCGGGCCTGGGCCCCTATTCTCTCCAGGCCGCGATCGCCGCATGCCACGCTCAGGCGATCCGCTACGAGGACACGGACTGGGCGATGATCGTCAAGCTGTACGGGCGGTTGACGGCGCTGACCGCATCCCCGGTGGTGGAGTTGAACCGCGCGGTCGCCATCTCGATGTCGCAGGGCCCCGCGGCCGGCCTGAAGGTGGTGAACACCCTCGTGGACGAACCAGCCCTGAGGTCCTACCACCTGCTTCCCAGCGTCCGGGGAGATCTGCTCGAACGCCTGGGGCGGGTCGAGGAGGCACGAGCGGAATTCGCACGGGCCGCATCCCTGACCCGCAACGTCCGCGAGCGGAACCTGCTCCTACAAAGAGCAACAAAACTGTCCGACGCCCCCTGAACGCTCAACCAGCACCACCAGACCACACCAACCGGCAAGCGCCCCCGGATATACCGCGACACGAATCCTGCCGACGCCGCGACCAGCCTGATCAGCCACAACCCGAAAAATGACGCTCCCACACCCTAATGATCGGGCTGGGGTTAGTGAGGGGTGACAACCTCACGGGACAGGGCGAGGGCGACGACGTTTCAATGCCCTCATGATCGGGCTGGGGTTAGCGAGGCACCCCCTTTGGGAATCCTGCTGAGCTGGGACGATGGTACCCGGTTGCGAGGACCTGCCACAAACAATCTTTTTAAAGATCGACAATTGGTCGGCATTATAGATCGACATGTGTTCTGAGCTGCGCAAACGAAGACGTCGAGGATCATGACAAAAACAGGGGTCGGTGAAATGATCTGTACATACGGCTCCACCTCGCCCCTCGCCAGCCTGTCACGAACCGGCGGCTGAGGAGCGGCTTGGGCCTTCTGCGGCGGCGGAGCATCGGTCAGGTCGATGAGAACCCCTGGCCGGGGTGCGGGGGCGAGGAGGTGCGGGGTCAGGGGGCGGTTCTGAGGAATGCGGCGATGGTGCGGTAGGCCAGGGTCTCGTCGAGGTGGAGGTGTTCGGGCGGGCGCCTTCTGGTCTCCAGGTCGATGGTGGCGTTCGCTGGGCCTATCGTCGCCTCGAAAACGTGGTAGAGCAGCTGGCAGCGGCCGTCCGAATCCTGGTGGACGCGGATCCACAGCGGTGACGCCCGCCGCAGTTCGTCCGCCCCCCGCCTGATTTTGGCCTCGGCGTCCTTGCCGAAGACGACGGGCAGGCCGAACGAGCCGATCGCGAAGCCCCGGCCGTTCGGGTGGTGCCCTTTCAGGGTCGGGACGACGGCGTCGACGTATTCCTGGGTGACCCATCGTTTGTAGGCGTTGAACCCCGGCCCGCGGTCCACCGGCGCGCGGAACTCGCGCAGTCTGAATCCGGCCTGGTGGAGGAGCTGTGGCCAGGTCCCGGTCTGTTCCGACAGGCGGACGTGCCAGCGCGCCCAGGTCGGCGCGGAGGGCCACGCCCCGCTCGTGCCCAGTGGCCGCGGGCCGCTCCGGGACGGGACCCGGCGGTTGTGACGCGCGGCGACGATCTCGTGCAGGCGCAGGATCGCGGGGTGCTCGCGGGTGGGCGGCGCGTCCACGCTCTCGCCGATCACGGCGCACAGCTGCTCGAGCCCGGTGAGAGCGACCCCGCCGAAGCCGCGGCGGACCCGCGCGCCGAGCCCGCCGAAAGTCGCCAGTGCCCACAGCGAGATCCCGGTGACCTCGCGTACGTAGGCGGCGAAGTCCGGATCATCGCGTATGTCGACCCGCACGGCGAACGCCCCGGTCGCGCCGGCGGGGATGTGGTGGGAGCGGGCCAGCTCCGGATGATCCCGGTTCTCGCTCGCGGACGGCGGTTTGAACAACCCCTGGCCGAGCAGGTAGCCGATGCCGTGGGTGCGGCGTTCACCGACGGGTTGCAGCCGGAGCCAGCGAGGCGACAGTAGCTCCTGCCTGGACGGCGCCGGGTCGAGCACCGGCGGCCTGACCAGGCGCAGAGCGACCGGGGACGGCCCACCGCGGGCCTCGCCGCCACCGCTCCCACTGCCATTTCCACTACCATCGGCACCGTTGGCGGTGCCGAACACCTGTGATTCGGCACGGGCCAGCGCACCGTAATCATCACCGAAGACGGGCGCGGCGAGGGCGCGGAACCAGAACCGCRCCGCCCCCCGAATCCCCGGCATCCGCAGCTCGGAGCGCGCGTTCGGGCCCGGGGCGAGGAACATCGGGGTCGTGACCGTCACTCCGACGCGGATCCAGGGTGTCGGTGCCATCAGCGGGCCCGTCCTCTCCAGGGCAGATGGGTGAGCGGGTAGGTGACCGGACGGTCGTCCCAGAGCATCTGGAGCAGGACGCCGGCGGCGAGCCCCACCGAGGCGGCGAGTGTGAGTGGCACGGCGGGGCCGCCGGCCACTCCCGGATCGACCGTGACCAGGCCGACCACGCCCGGCCCGGTCACGCCCGGGGCGGTGGCGCTCGCTCCGGCGATCGTGCTGGCCAGGCCGGGCTTCACCGCCGGCACGACGGCGGCCAGGGCCAGYGAGGCCACGCCGACCGCGTGTGCGAAACCAAGCAGGACCACCGCCAGCACCCGGCCGGCGAGGATCCGGCCGCCGGGGACGCCGTGTCCCTGCGCCTCGAACACCAGATAGCCGGTGGCGGTCGCGAGCAGCACAGCCGAGGCGATCATCGGCCATGCCCAGCCGTCCGGGTGCGCCCAGCCGTCGTCCAGTGAGATCAACGCGACTGCGCCGAGGGCTGCTCCGGCCGGCAGCCGCAGGCACCACAGGCTGGTCATCTCCCGGCGGCCGACAGCGAGCAGGAACATCGCGAGATAGGCGGCCCCGGCCACGGCGGCCACGCCGCGCAGCACCCCGACCGGGTGCCCGTCGAATGCCACGGCCACCGCCGGGGCGACCAAGAGCATCGCCAGCAGCGCGAGGACCACGAGCGGACGGCGGCCGACCGTGGGACGCAGCGTCCGCCAGGCCGGCAGCAGCATGAACCGAGGCAGGAAGGCTTCGCGTACCAGCCAGGACCGGAAGCCCGGGTCGGGATCACCAGCCCCTGACGGCGTCGCGATCTCCCGCATGACGTCCGCGGGCAGCGGCGCGGGAAGCGGCTCGTGCCAGCCGGTGCCGGCGCCGGCGGGGGGTGTGCCACCGGGGGGCGGCGCGGGGGCCGGGCCCACGAAGGCGAGGCGCCGCAGCTCGGCGTCCAGCCTTTCCGTCGACCAGGACAGCAGCCCCGGATGCTCCTCGTGGTTGACGAGATCGAGCGCCCAGTCCAGGCGGGCCTGTTCGGCGCGGGGCAGGAACGCCTCCAGCGACCCGAACGCCCGCCGGACCGGGAAATCAACGGCGGGAAAGCGCCGCGGTGCCCACAGGAGCAGGAAGCGTGTGCGGTGGACCAGCGGCAGGATGCCGGCCGCGCTCCGGTCGCCGGCGGTGGCCGCGTCCGCCAGGACGATCCGGACGGCCTCGACGAGCCGGACCGCGACCAGCCAGCCCTCCTCGACGGACAGCCGCCCCGCCGGCACGGGAGGGCCGGACGGCGAGGGGGCCGGGGCCGGAGCCTGCTCGCCGCGGACGAGCCCGACGGCGAGCGCGGGGAAGATCCTCCTCAGGATCCCCGGCTCCCTGTCGCGTACCTGCGCGGCCAGCCGGTACACGGCCGCGGTGGCGGTGGCCGGGTCGCCCCACCGCTCCCGGGCGTCGGGCAGGCTGACGCTGGAACCGTCGCCGCCGAAACGGACACCACTGGTGGTGTCCCATCCGCCGTCCCGGGGAAAGTCGACGGCGACGGCCGTCCAAGCCGCCGCGTTCGCAACCATTTCGCCGGGCAGGCCTTCGGCAAGTAACCGATCAAGAGTGGTCACACCGCACCTGTCAGTTCTCCGCCAGGTACGGACGCATCGCCGCCAGGCCCCGGCCGAGCGGGGTGAGCCGGACCTCGCAGCCGACCTCGGTGTAGGCAAAGTCGAGCAGCCGCTCGGAATCCTTTGGACGGCGGCCCGTCTCGGCGACGGCGAGCTCGTTCATGTCATCCCTGGTCCTGGTGGCCCGCAGGTAGATCCGCACCAGTTCGTTCGGGTTCTCAGCGGCCGGATTCGCCGCGTCCCCCTCGTGCAGGCAGAAGGCGAACACCTTCGGACGTTCGCCGTTGACGTATTCGGCGAACGAGACCAGGTAGGGCAGCGTGGCCTTGTAGCCGCCGGAAAGGTGCAGGACGAGATCGGTCAGCGGCGGCCGGTGCAGCAGGGCGGCCCATACCAGCGCCTTCGCGACGTTCTCGATGGCCTCGGTGAAGGTCGTCGTCCGGTCGGGCAGCAGCCTGGGAATCCGTAGGACGTGCACGGGCTCGCCGGGCTCGGCCGGCCGTGCGCCGACGGCGCCCCCGAGAAGCGGCACGCCCTCGGCGAGGCTGTCGAGGACCGGCTCGGCGTGCACCCGCACGGGTCGGCGGAACCGGGCGGCGTTCAGCACCGCGGCGAGTACGCCCTCCGCGGTGTCGGACGCCAGCAGGACGATCCGGTCGTCAGCGTCGAGGAACGGCCGGTAACGGTGCAGGCTGGCGACCTCGGCACTGAGTCGCACTGGACGTTGACAGTCCGTAATCGACGCCAGGTAAGGGCCGACCTCGTCCCGGAAGGACTCGGCCCATGTCTGCGGCCGGGCCAGCACGCCCGCGGTGAGCGTCCGCTCCGCCCAGTCGGTCAGGACGCGGACGTCGTCGCTCTCCAGCGAGGTGACGGACCGGGGTGGCCGCAGGTTCGCCAGGATCGACGTGCCACACGGCAGCAGGTGAACGGTCACCCGCGCCCCCCTGCGATCCGCTTTCCGCCGGGGGGCCGCTTTCCGGCGGGGACCGCTCCGGAACCTCCGCCATCGGCGGTATCAGCGGTGCCGGCGGCGGAAGTGTCGGTGCCGGCGGCGGTCTCCGTGGCTTCCACGGTCTCGACGGTGAAGTAGCCGTAGCCGGCGTTGGTCTTCGCGCCGAGGCCCCGGTCCCGCAGCGCCGTCGACAGCCAGGCGACCGGGCCGTCGTCATCGTCGGAGGCGGCAAGCTCGGGCAGGTCCGGGTCGTGCCCCCGGCCGACGATGTGGACGGTGAACGTGACCGCGGAGGTCACCGTGTAGAAGGCCACGGGGACCGGCTGCTGGTACTCCGACGGCGCGGCAGCGGTGGGGTCCCGGTAGTACTCGGGGACGTGCGGGTTCATGATGTCGATCTCCACCCCGGTGTCGGCGCCCCTGGCGGACAGCTCCGGCAGGGYGTCGAGAAACACGAACCGCCCGTCCGAGGGAGAATCATCACTTTCCGTCGCCGCGCCGGACGGCTGCCCGTCGGAAGGGCGACCGGTATTGTCCGCGCCGGTGCCCTCTCCGGCCGGGCCGGTCTCGCCGGGCTCCTTGCCGAAAACGATCCGGCCGTAGTCACGGTAGGACTCGGGGTAGTCCTGCCGGGCGCAGGTCCGGGCCGCGCCCTTCAAGGCCGAGCCGGGCAGCACCGGGACCCCGTAGGTGCCGTGCACGCTCAGGCCGATCTCGGCCGGGGTCTGCTCACCGAGGCCGATCACCACCCGCCACTGCGGACGCACCCGCAGCGTCCGCACCGTCCGGCCCCGCTCCGCCAGGCGTGCGACGGCCGCGTCCCGGCGCCGGCGGGCCGCCTCCAACAGCCGGCTGGACGAGCCAGACAGGTCGAGAGCTCGCGCGGTGGCCTCCCGTAGTGCCTGGTCAGCGGCCTCCCGCTGGTTCGACGGGAGTGTCTCCTCCCAGATCGCGCGGCGCAGCAGCAGTGCGCCGTTGGCGCTGGACTTCCTCGATCTCGCCGGGACGGGTTCGCCGCCACCGCTGGTGATCAGTATTACGCCTGGTGTATCGGTCCCCGCCGGCGAGTAGGTGACGACGTTGCCGAGCGGACCGGCCAGCCGGGTCACCGCCGTGCCCCGGTCCGGCCCGCGCTGTCCCGGCCCGTGGTGTCCTGACCCGCGATGCCCCGCTCCTCGGTGTCCTGGCCCGCCCCCGCCCGTGGGATCAGCGCCTCGGCGGCGCGGCGGACCCACAGCGCGAACGCGCGGGCGTCCGCCGACGCCCGGCGGTACTCGGCGATGTCCATCGCCCCGACGCCCAGTACCAGTGCCTTGCCGTCCGCGCCCGGGGTGGCCAGCACGTGCCGGGCGAGGGCATCGACGAGGATGCGGTACGCCTGCTCGAGCGGCTTGGCCGGGCGGCCCGGCCCGGCCTTGGCCTCATGGAAAGCGGCGGTCGCCGCGAGCCCGGAGCCGACCAGCATCGGCCCGAGGCTCACCGCCCGGCTGCGGAAGTCCGACCGGGCCGGCGCGGGCACCGTGTCGACGAGTTGCCAGGAGACGACCGCCAGGTTCTGGTCCCGCCGGGTCATCAGGCGTCCTTCCCACGCCAGCGCAGCCATAGCAGGCCCTTGCCCAGCGTCTCGTCGCCGCCCGCGACCAGCAGCTCGCCGTCGAGCCGGGCGCGCAGCCCGTCCAGCCGAGGTGGCTCGGACGCAGCGGAAGCGGAGCCGGCGGCGTCCGCCAGGCAGTCCCGCAGCAGCGAGCACAGGATCGTCTCTGCCGGCAGATACTCGGTGTACCAGGGCCCGTGCCTGACCGTCTTGGCGTCCGCGGCGAGCTGGACCCGGGGCAGCAGTTCGACGTGCTCCTCGGTCAGCGCAGCCAGGTCGTCGTCGCTGACCAGCAACAGATCGGTGCGCAGCTTGTCGCGGAAGAAGGCGAAGGGATCGGACGCCTTCGCCACGCCCGTACCCGCGCCGGGCCGCGCGCCCTCGACGGCATGCGCGGCCTGGGCGGGTGCGGTGGGCAGGGCGTTGTCCGCGAGCCAGGACGCCCAGTCCGTCACCGCCGGCTCGACCGGCCCGGCCGTCAGGTCGTACTCGCCGACCGCGAGCTGGGAACCGGGCTCGGCCCAGAACGCGGCCGCCGGCACGACACCACCGGCGGTCACCGTGGGTACCGGCGGCAGGCCGCGGATCCCGGCGAGCTCCGCCATCCGCGTCTGGCGGGCCAGCAGCAGCGGGCTGCTGACCCAGGCGAAGGTGTTACGCAGCGTCGGCACAGGGAAGGCGACCAGGCGCAGGTCCCCGACCGCCAGCCAGCCTGGTCTCGGCGGGTCGGTGCCCGCGTCGGGGCTGCCCGGCGGGGCGGAGCCGAACACCTTCTCCACGTCCGGCCAGTTCTTGCGGTCCTCCCGCGCGTGGTCACGCAGCGCGCCCTTGGCGCTCTGGCCCCAGATCGTCGGCAGGCGGGTCGTCGACTCCCGCTGGATCGGCAGGTCGATCACGCCGACGCTGTCCGAGCCACCCGCGTGGACGGCGGTTTCCGCGTAGCAGTACAGCAGAGCGCTGTCGCCCATCACCATCTCCCAACCAGGCACAGGCCGAAACCCACCGTGCGCATCCAGTCCGTCGGATGTCCGCGGTCCAGCGCCTGGGGCAGACACTGGCCATGCGTCTGCCGGGCAAAGAGCTCCGCCCGGGCCGGATCGTCGAACTCCAGGAAGTAGACGCTGCCGGCGGCCACCGCCCACCGCAGCGGCCGTGCTCGCCGGGTACCGCCGTCGAGACCGGTGATCACTTCGGGGCCGAGGGTGCAGGCCCCGCGCAGCTTCGCGCCGTTCGGGATCTCGGGCAGCCAGCCGTCCCGGAACACCGCGGGGGTGGCCAGGTAGAGCAGTACCCGTCCGCCCGGGAACCGTCGCGGAGCCGTCGGCAGCGCCGGCAGCCCCGTCCCCGCTCCCTCGGGCACGACCGTCACCGCTGCCTGGCGGGCCTCACCACCGAGCCGCACCATCGTCGACGCCGACGGTGGCACGGYGGAGTCGAACCACACCCGGCAGCCGAACGCGACACCCGCGGAACCAGCCGTGTTCCCGTAGCCGCTTTCGGACGGACGCCAGAAATCGGCCTGGTAGAGAAAGCCCGGCAGTGTCGTACGCCCGGCGCCGTCACGGGACGAGCGGGCATGGCGGGCGATCCCGAGACGGCTCTCCCGCACCAGAGGCTCCCGCTGTCGGGCCCCGGCCCCGGACGCCTCGGCAGCCGATGCCCCGGATGCTTCCAGGTGCTCCAGAGCGCGGGAGGAATCACCGTCCAGATAGCGGCTGATCACGTCGGCGGGCAGGTAGGCGCCGCTGGGCTCCCCCGTCCCGGCCAGGAACTCGAAACGCCCCGGCCCGACGGCCGGAAACTCCCCGGATCCCGCTCGCTCTCCCGATTCCGGGAATTCCCCGGATACCGTGGATCTCGCGCCGCCGGGGCCGTGTGGCCCGGTCGGGCGGAAGTCGAGATCCGACGCGACGCCCGCGGGCAGGAACGGCTCAGCGCCGGTGTCCACCCCGGAAGGCCCGCCGGCGCGACGCCCGAGGCCGCCGGCATCCCCGGGTGATCCAGGCGGCCCGGGCGATTCCGACGACTCGGACGATCCGGGGGAACACAACCGGCGCGGCACACCGTCGTCGACGACGAGGTCGGCGGGCGCGGGCAGCAGTACCCGCGCCCGCGGGCCACCGGTGCGGACCAGCACCGGTCCGGCGATCCGCAGCGGGTTGACGCCGAATACGGCACGTAACGCCCCGCCGGTCGACGTCGGCCGCGGCAGGGTGGTGTGCGCGGTCGCCGTCATCCCGGTCGTGAACGGACGGCCGTCCCGGAAGGTCACCACGTCCAACGGGTGGAACAGCACCCACGCCGACACCTCGCCGCCGCGCTCCCCGCTTTCCCCTCCGGCTTCCCCGCGCTCCTCGATTCTTTCTCCGCTTTCCCCTCTTTCCCCGCCGCACGCGCGCTCCTCGGCGTGTGACGCCGGGGCGGATGCCGGGGCAGGTGGCACGATCCCGCTCATCGTCCCTCCTGGGCGAGGAATCTGGCGACCTCCAGTGCGTCGACCCAGGCGATCACGTCGTGAGCGCGCGGCCGGTCCGTCGCGGGCTCGACCTGGCGGACCAGGTCGACGAACCCCGCGGCCTGGCTCTCCGACCCGCTGTGCCGGGTGACCAGGCGGCTGATCTCGGCGCCATAGTCGAGACGCGAGCCCGCGAGATTGGCGATGCCGTGCCGCTCTTCGTACATGTCGTTGAGCAGCCGGGGCGACAGGCCGGTACGGAAGCCCTCGACCAGGCCCACCAGCGACCTCGCCGGAGATGTCGGCGGACGCGTCCCGCCGGGGCCGCGCCACGGCAGGACACTCGCGGCCCGCTCACCGCCTCGGCGCAGCACCACCAGCGCGAGACCGGCCTTGCCCGGGCGCCGCTTGGCCTCCTTCAGGGCGTCCCGGGCGCGGCCGAGCGCGTCCTGCAGCGGATAGCTGACGTGGAAGAACACGATGGCGGTCGACACGGAGGGCCGGGTGAGCAGGCCCTGGGTGCCGGTGACGAACAGTTCCCGGCCGCGGGCGGCGGCCCGCAGCGCGTTCGCCGCGGGGACGAGCCCCAGCAGGTCGTCCCCGCCCGCGTAGACGGCCCGGCCGTGCTCCTCCTCGAGGGCTCGGGCCTGCTCTCCCGCGATCGCCACCAGCTTCGTGGAGACCTGACCGTGCCATTCCCGCATGATCCGTCCCGCGGGCATCCGCGCGTGCGACAGGGCCCAGCCCATGTCGTCGGCATCCTGGACGATCAGAGCCAGGTAACTGGCCGGCGGGCGGCTGGCAGTTGACGTGCCGGCGGCGGACGCGCGGGCGAGTTCCCTGACAAGATCCTCAGACGCCTGCCGCCCCCTGGCGCACGCTCGGACGACCTCGGCGTGACGCTGGTCGCTCGCGGGCAGCCGTAACCCGCTCTCGCGCAGCAGCGATTCCGGCTGCCAGGTGTCGGCCAGGCACCAGGAGCCCTCCAGGCAGGACCAGCCGGCGACGACGTCACCGAGCGGCCGGGCCAGCGCCTCCAGCGCCGGCAGCGCGCCGGGACGCTCGAGATTCCCCGGGGTTTTCGCCCCCGCCTTCCGCAGCACGGCGGTGATGGCGTACACCGCGTCACGATGCCTTCTCACGGCGTCCAGCAGCGCGCCACCGGAATTTCTGTCCAAATTCCCAGAAAAATACTCGGACGAATTTCCAGGAGAATCCCCCGTGAGATTCTCACCAGAATTCCCGACAAGATTTCCGCTGGCGTCCCCGCTGGCCAGAGCCTCGACTACGCGGACCCGGAACGGGGCAGTGGCGATCGACGCCGTGGACGGGAAGACCGCGCGTTCCCCGGCAAGACGCTCCGCGACGTCCGGGTCGCGTTTGACCGCACAGACCGGGCACAGCCGCTCGCCCGGAGCGAACCTCAGCCGGCCGGGAACAGCCGGCGAACCCGACCCGACACCTTCTCTTCGCCCACACAGCGAACACGACTGGGCACCGCTCCCGGCATACGGCGCGAAGTCCCGGACCCGCTTGCGCGCCTGGCCGGCGGCCGAGACGACCCGCCAGCCCTGTTCGTAGCCGCTCTCCGCGGATCCACCCTCCCCGGGCGGGCTCTCCCCGCTGTCGCCACCGGCGGTGGCCTGCCAGCCGACCCAGCGCACGACCGGGAAGGTACCGAGGCTCGCGACCGTGCTGTCGTCCGGATTTTTGAACGTCACCGCGCGCAGGCCGCACCACTCAGCGTGGACTTTCGCCGAAACATGCCGCGCGAGGCTCCCAGGGCTGGGGACAGCGCCGGAGYCCGGCCCGGAACTGCCCGGATCTCCGGCGGGAACCACGGCGAAAATCCGGTTCGGCAGCCCGTCCGGGACGTCGGCGGCGACCGGGAGCACCGGCTCACCGTTGCCCTCCACCACCGCGTCCACCGCAACCTGGCACAGCCGCGACACCAGCCTGCTCGCCGTCCACRGGTCGGCCGTCCGCCGGGAAGCCGCGATGAACTCCTGGACACCGCCCAACGTCAACATGACGTACCCGTCCGCCATGGACCCCCCGTCCCGCTGGCATCCGCTTACCCAAACCCCGACATTTACCCTCAGGGTGCCCGCAACGGTAGCACCCACCCCCAGACAACCAGCACCCGGGGTATCCCCTCACTCACAGAGCCCCCAGAACACCCCGCCCGTCAAACGACAACAAATTCCACCTCACGCCCAACATCACAACAATCACACTTGCCAACCCACTCACCACAAAGCCTCATCAATCAGCACTATTTCCCTACTCTCATGATCGGGCTGGGGTTAGCGAGGACGCCTTCGGCCCATACCGTCGCATCCGATCGAAGCGGGTTTCTATGCCCTCATGATCGGGCTGGGGTTAGCGAGGTGGACCGCACCAACTCCGTCGCGGAGTGGAGCAACCGTTTCTATGCCCTCATGATCGGGCTGGGGTTAGCGAGAGGCCGGCGTACACGGCGGACCGCGTGCCCGTAGTCAGTTTCTATGCCCTCATGATCGGGCTGGGGTTAGCGAG
>NZ_MOME01000021.1:0-575 GCF_001983005.1 Protofrankia sp. BMG5.30
GACACAACTTCCCGACCAAGAAGTCATCCGACGGAGGCGTGCGTTTCGCTCCAACGATAATGATCACCGGGCGGATCTTATCTTAGCGGCATTGTTCGCAGTACACGTCTATCCGCTATACCGACCGGCTTGTCGAGGCCGGAGCGATACCGTCCGTCGGGAGCGTCGGCGACTCGTACGATAACGCGCTCGCCGAGTCCGTGAACGGACTGTACAAGACAGAGCTTGTCCATCGCAAGGGGCCGTGGCGTACCGCGGACGATCTCGAACTCGCGACGTTCGAGTGGGTCGACTGGTACAACAACCGGCGGATCCACAGCGGCTGTGGAAACATGCCACCGGCCGAGTTTGAATCCCTCTTCTATCTCCAGAACGAAGCTGATATAGTCGCCGAAGCGTAAGCATCCGGTCCTCTATGGAACCCGGGGCGGTTCAGACCTGGTCCTGCGCAGCACGCTCCAGGACGATCCGGTCCTGAGTTTCAATCCCGTAGGGGCGATGAGGACATCGACTTTGCTGCCGCGCGGGCCCAGCTCGCCGCGTTTCAATCCCTCGTAGGGGCGATGAGGACTCTC
>NZ_MOME01000022.1:0-124157 GCF_001983005.1 Protofrankia sp. BMG5.30
CGGACGGCGTGTCGAGGGCTGGGGGAAGGGGCGGATCGCAGCGAGCCGCCGGTCGAACATCACCAAGCGGGGGTCCGCTGCACCGTCCATGATCAAATTATGTCGCTGGGGGCAGCCCAGCCGGCGCCTATGCTCTCCCGGACGATGTCTGCACCAGGAGGGAGAGTGTAGACGAGGACATGATCGTGGGAGTGGTCGATCACAGCTTCGATCCGGCGCCGGAAGCGGAGGAGCTGCGCGGGGCTGAGGTTTCCTTCGAACACGCTCCGCTGCACATGGTGGAGGTACTGGCGGCAGGTCGCGAGGACCGTACTGTTGCGTTCCGCGGCGGTGTCGTAAACAACGATCACGTACATGGGTCACCACCAGATCCGAAACGGTTGGTAGCGCTCGCCCTCGAGACAGGTGCGGGTTAGTTTCAGCGCTTCGAGGTAGAGCAGTTCATCGTATGCGACCGATCGTCCGAGCGCGCGGTGYTTGATGGTGACCGCCAGCTCGTCACGAACGGTTTGAACGACAAATTTCCGTCCGCTTTCGGTGAGCATGGTGTTTCCGACCTGGGCGTCGAAATGCGTGGGATTCAACTGGCCGCGGCCGGCGAGACGCAGCAGCAGGCGTTCGGCGAACAGGGGTTTGAAAACTTCAGCCAGGTCGAGTGCGAGGGAATGGCGCTGACGTTCCATGGAGCTGTGCAGGAAGGCGATGCCGCTGTGCAGAGGAGTGAGCCTGATTGCGGTCAGGAGCCGGGCGTAGACGATGCCGTTGACATAGCTGATGAAAGCGTTTCCCGCATTGGCGGGTGGTCGGCGGCTACGGCCGTCAAGCTGTAACCAGTCCGGTAGCTTGGTGTCGATCACAGTCCATGCGGTCCGGCGGAAGTTCCCTTCGGCGGCCATGAGCTGGGCGGTCGAGTCGGCGGCGGCAGCGCCGGCTTCCAGCGTCTCGAACGGCTTTTTCAGCACGGACCGGTCGACGACACGGCGGACATTGAACGCTGTCGCGCACACCAGCGACCGCGCGATGGCCATGGCAGCCCGCGGAGTCGTGGCGGCGCGTGCCTGGGCCAGGACGGTCTGGCCGGATGTATGTGCCTCGGCCGGAAGCAGTGATCCAGCGTAGTCGCCATAGTAACTGAGCAGATGCACAGAGATACGATGTTGGTTGAGTAGCGTCATCACCGCGGTGTTGATGTCTACTGGGGAGCAGGCGATGATGTCGCGTACGTCGGTGACGGGTATATGGACCTTGCTCCCATCGTCTCGTTCGATGACGAGTGTCGAGTCCTTTCGGCGGATCCGGCAGGGGGAGGTCAGCCAGTAGGTGCGGGCTGCTTCGGGCATGGGTCAGTCCGTCCAGCAGTAGTCGAGGTAGCTGCATCCGACGCAGCGCGGCCGGTCAAGTCGCTCCGGCGGATCGGACCGCTCGACAATGTCGAGCACGGCCGCGATGTCGTCCACGGCGCGTGCCCGCCGTTCGTCATCGAACGGGATGCGGATGGTGCGCCGGGTCGGCCGGTAGTGCAGGACAGCGCCGCGGGCCTCGACACCGACATCGATCAGCCGGAGGCAGTAGTGCAGCGCTTGGGCTTCGTCGGCCACGGTCGGCCGACGGGATGACTTGACTTCGTGCACCCACAGGTCCCCGTCGAGATGGTCCAGTTTGGCCGCGCCGAGGTCGACGGGCCGGAACCGGTCGTAGGAGACCTCGTGCAACGCCTCCCCGAGACGGACCCGCTCGCTGAGATGCTCCGGCCGGACCCCACGGCTGTACAGCCATAGCTGCCGGTGGCAGTGATGCAGATATTTGATGTGGACGCCCCCGATGTCAGCCGGCTCCATCAGATCAGCTCACCGGGCTGGTAACGGTCCGCCGCCCGACCGCGGACGGCGGTCAGGCCTCGTTTCTTGTCGTAGTCGCCGTCGATGACGAAGACACCGAGCTGCCGGTTCCAGCCGGCCAGCTTTTTCGCGTAGTAAGGCAGCGGTATGAGCAGGTCCGCGGCGAGTAGACGGCCCTGCGCCCCGGTGGCTGCCGTGGCCAGCAGGCTGGCGTATTCATCCTCATCCGAGGCGAGGATTCCCTCGGTACCGTCGAATATCTTGTCGAATGCGTCGGTGAGCTCGGAACGGTCGCTGAACGGCCGGGTGAAGGTGAGGAAGCTGCTGGTGAAGGCATCCCGGTGGCGGGTGACCTCGTCCACCCATCTTTGGCCCCAGTCGGAGTCGAAGATGTCGTCCAGCCAGCCCAACAACGACGCTTCGCTCACGATCTCACTGTCGTGTGCGGTCAGCACCTGCCAGGCAGCCTCGGTCGGCTCGCGCTCGTAGACACCGTCCGCATACAGCTCGGTCGTGCCGCCGCGTCGGGCGCGCATCTCGGCCTGGCACACGACGACATCTGCCGGCGGACGGGTGCCGCTCCGGTTGACCCGGCCGAACCGCTGAATCAGCGCGTCCAGCGGAGCGCACGAAGTGAAGATCGCATCGAAGTCGACGTCCAACGAAACCTCGACTACCTGGGTGGCGACGACCAGCCCGGGTCGCCGTGTCTCCGCCGAGGTCCCCGATCGGTAACGGCTGGTGATCGTTCTTTCGATCGCGTTACGGTCACAGCGCTTGAACCGGGAGTGCAGCAGACACGCGGCCCACGCCCCGGCTGCTTCACCGTCCACCTCCGCATCCAGATCATCGCCCGGACGGCTGTTCCGCTCGCTGTCCGACAGGGGCGGAGCATACGGCGACAACGCCTCGAACAGGCTTTGGGCGTCAGCCACGTTGTTCGCCACGACGAGGACGGATTCCCCCGCCGCCAGCCTGGATATGATCATTTTCTGAGTGGTCGGATCGGTGAGATGCGCTTGGGCCGTCCGGATCCGGTGCCGGTTGGGAGCGGTGCCGTGGCTCGCCTCCACCAAGGTCACTGGTGATGCGGGCGTCCTCGAAGATGCGTTGTTCCCCGCGTTCTCAAGGCTGGTCCGGACCAGTTCGATCAGCGGAGCCGGCAGGGTCGCCGACAGCACCCCGACGCGGCTGCCGAGCCGCGCCCACAGACCGAAGGTGGCCAGGATGAACCCGAGCTTGCGCGCGTCGTAGGCATGCAGCTCGTCCAGGACGAACACCGAGTTGGCGCTGTCGAGCAGAATGCTGCTGTGTGTCGGGCCGGCGAGCGCGCCGCGCAGCAACTGGTAAGGCGTGCCGACCCGGACCGTCTCGCGGAACAGCCGTGTCGCGCCCGCCCGGGCGAGCGCCTTCGCCGCGGCCATGCCAGCATCCGTGCCGGTACCGCCGTCGGCACTGACACCGTTGCGGCCGGAGCGGTTCTCCTCGGCGTCGTCGTCCGCCCCACACAGCGACCGGGACAGATAATAGGATGCGGCCCGTGAGTGGCTGACCCCGATCAGGCTTTCGTCCCCGACGTCGTGTTCCGCCAGCCGCGCGGTCATCGCGTTGATCGAGGCCAGGTATGGCAACGTGTAGAAGACCCGGGGTACCCCGCCGCACGCCGTACTGATCGCGATGACCTGCCGGGACGCCCACAGCAGGCCGGCCTCGGTCTTCCCGCTGCCCGTCCACGCCCGCAGGATCAGATGTCCGTCGACCGAGGCCRCTTCCTTCTGGTGCGCATGCAGCGCCCGGCCGGATTCGGCCAGCCGGCCAGCGAACCGTTCGGGATAGCCGGAGTCGAACGGCTGCCGGGTGTGCAGGCTGCCGTGCGCGCTGGACAGATGGTCGGCCATGGTCACCGCCCCCTGCACCAGCACAGCCGCTAGCCCGCGGCCGGGGTCGGCATCGGCATCGGACCAGGTCGCCCACAGTCTCCATAGTGTTGACAGCGCGTGTCCGCAGAGGTGGGATGCGTCGGCCGGGCCGGTTGCGTCGGGCATGGCTGCCTCGGTGGCAGCGGTCAGTCCCACCTCCGAGGATCTTTCCGTGAGCCAACCGAGCAGCATCCTGGTCCGTTCCCTGTCGACCGTGCCCARCTCATCGGCGAGATCCTCCGGGGTGGGCACCAGGTCCTCGGGGTAGAGAGCGCGCAGCGCCCGACCGCTGTCGGCGTCGGCGAGCGCGCGGTGGTGGGTCGCGACGCCGAGGGCGATCCACCACCGCGTGGGAGTATCCGGAAGAAGGAACGGCAGGAAGCCCAGAGACAGAACCTCATGTCGCTGGGGCCACCTGTCACGCGCCCGTCTGAGCATGCGCTGAAAGCCGTCGGCGATCTTTCCCGCGTCGTGGGTAAGCGCGGCCCAGGCCACCACCGTCCAGAAGGCATCTCCGGCGATCTCCGCTGGCAGGCCGGGCAGATGGCCGATCCGTCGCTGCACCTGGCGGGCGGCGATAACAGTGGCGTCCAGATGGGACGTTAGCGCCTCCCCGGCATCCCGTTGCCCGCTGGGGCTTTTCGCCCATACCTGCTCCAGCCCGGTGAACCTGGCGGCGTCCACGGTCATCGGGACGCCAGGGGTTCCGCGTGGACGGGATGAGWCGGCGGCAACAGAGCCACGGCCTGACCGTGCTCGGTGACCAGCCCGCCGGTGAGCGGATCACCACCGAGGCCAGATGGCTGGTAGCGGTACGCCTCCCAGCGACGCCGGGCACGGTCCCGGCTGATGGTGGTGGTGAGCTGCACCAGCCGGCCGTGCCGGGTGACATCGGCTGGCACGACCGCGTGACCCTGCCGGCCCACGCCGTGTCGTAGCCGCACCAGCCGAGCCACCACCCGAACCAGGTCCTGGCTGCGACCGAGACGCAGCGGCCAGATGGGCCGCTGCATTCTCTCGGCCCACGTGTCCGTGTCGTCCAGGAGCCAGACGGTCAGCTCCACATCGGCGAGGAACGGACGTTCTCGCGGTACCGGGTCGCCCCGCCCACCCGGCTTTCCCACATCGAGTGGATGGTAGGTCTCCAGATCGGTACCAGCACCCAGCGCGACGAATGACATGGCGAATCGTAGCTGGGTGTCTATCGTCTCCCAGCCGCCCGCGGCCGCGGCGAGCATCCCACCGACCGTGGACGGTGGGGGGCACGGCAGGCACACCTGGGCAGTCGCATACAGCGGATCACGGAAGGAGACGACCGGCGCTGACACGGTGATTTCAAGTGCGTCCACCGGGAGGCCGGTGTTCCCGTTGGTAGCCTCGGCAGGCTCTGCTCCTGTCCCCGGGTGTGCGCTGTCGGCTTCGGTGGGAGCTTCGGCGGGAGAGGTGAGGCCCGGGAAGGTCATTTTCTGGTGTCCTCGAACCAGACGTCGTGCTGGCCGCCTTCGATCTCGTCGGCGAGCCGGTTGAGCACGATCCGTGGATGGTCAAGGATGATGCTTCCGCTGCCGATCGCATCCGCCAGTTCGGCGCGGACGGCTTCCCGCTGGTCGCCGAGAAAACCCGGAGCCCAGCCCACATGGACCGGTCCGTCCAGCTCCTCCCGCCACGCGGTCAGCTCCTCGGTGAAGACACGGACGTCGAAGAAAGTCCGCCGATCACGAGCGCGCAGCACCCGGGTGAACGGGTTGACCCCACCTTTTATCGGCGCGAGCAGCGTCAGCGAGGGGGTCCGGTCGCCATAGTGCAGAGCCTGCTTGGCTCCGCCACGGACCGCGGCGAGCGTACGCAGAAGCACCGCGACCCGTCGGCGACGTTCCGCCAGCGGCAGCCGCAACGCGCTGGCCCCCCGGAAGTCGATCCGCTCCGCTCCACCGGCCGCGGCCTCCTGCGCGGCAGCGCTGGTCAGCGCCACTTTGAGCCCGGAACCGTCGGTCTCGAACGTCCCCACCCGGGCGAGGTCGAGGAGCACGTCACCGGCGAGATCCGCGGTGTAGTGTTCGTGACCGTGCAGGACGGGGTTCGCGCCGGTGTCGAAGCCTCGACTCATCGTCCCGAAGTCCTCGGCCGGCTTTTCCGGTGTCACCGACACCAGGGTCCCGGTGGCGAGCACAGTGTCCCGCTGGCAGCTGCTCCCTTTGCTGACCGCAACCATGTAGCCGAACAGATCGTCGTCCAGATACCGGTCGGGACGGCCGGACGAATATGCCTGCTGGTTCTTCCCGCTGCCGCTGCGGAAAACTGGGGAACGGCGCTCGTCGGCGGGCAGCGAATCCCGGACCCAACGGCGGAACGCCTGCGCGGAGACGTACGGATGGGACAGTCCGCCGGCGTAGAGCTTTTTCACCCGGGCGACGTTGTCGCTACCGAGGCCGTTGTTCGGGGCGCCGGCGTTCACGTCGAGGGCGACCTTGCCCACCAGGTACGTCATGCTGACTGTCCTTCCAGAGAGCCGATGCCGGTGATGTCGTAGGCGTCCAGGTCGCCGGTTTCGTCCGCGGTGGACGTGATGGTCTCGTCGTCYAGTTCGTCGTCGGCGCCTTCGGCTGCCTCGGGATGCCAACCCATCTCGTGCAGGTGTTCCAGGACGGCGACGAGCAGCAGTTGTCGGTGCAGCCTGGTCTGGTGGTCCGGATCGAACAGGAGCCTGGTCTGGGGGACCGTGATGAACGGCCCGGTGGCATCAGTAGGCAGATCCGCGCTGCGCAGCATCCACCGCACCGCGTGGTCGTCGATCCACTTACGGAGCCGAGCCGGATTCTGGTCGCGGTAGGCGACCTGGAACTTCTTCAGCTCTGACTGGGTTTTCCTGGCCGCGACGACCGTCGCGACATTGCGGGCCAGTGCCCGGATTTCATCGACGTCGCGCTGTTCCACGTACAACACCTCTTTGGCGAAAGAAAAGCACAGGGCGGCCAGGTCACGGTCCAGGTCACGCACCGGGTCGGCGGGCGGCGGACGATCGGCGAGATAGGCTGCCGCGGTCCGGAGAATACGGCTGGGCTGACGGAAGGCATGGTGCGCGAGCCGGGTCTCGCCGGAGAGTTCCTTCGTCCGGTGCGCTGCCACCAGCGCCGTGTACCCTGCCCGGTTCGACGCGCGCATCGTGCGACGCAGCCATTCCGCCAGCGGCTGGTCCATCGCGTGGACGGCGAGGGACGCGCCGCGGTTGTCGTTGTTGAAAACGAACAGGTCGACGCCCGCACCGAGCGGGCGGCCGTGTTCCCGCAGCCCCCGTAACGCGATCTGGTCGGCGGACGGCTGGTTCGACGGCACCGGCACGCCCAGGGCGATGTGCTCGTTGTTTCTGCGCACCCTTTCCCTGGTGGCCTGCGCGAGGAAGYTGTCATCCCAACTGTGCACGGCCGTGTTCGCTCCACCGGTGAGCCGGCAGCCATACGGCAGGGCGTGAAAGCATGACACGCACGGCCAGCACAGCGGTAGACCGGCCTGCCCGGGCGCGGTGGTGTTGCGCTGGTTCTCGCTCTCCATCAGTGGCACGTCGACTTTGCCGAAGAAGGAGACCGCCGCCCGGCCGCACAGCGCGCACGGTACCCCCGGCCACGTCCGGGCCTCGGGCATCGTCCGCCATGCCCGTACCTGCTCCGTGAGCTCGTCACGGCCGCGTTTCGATCGTGACGGGTGGTTCATCTTGGAGTTTGGGAAGAAAGAACCGCTGGCCTTGAGCCAGAATCCGTCGGCGGCCTTGGTCGACTCGGCGTGCGCGGCGCGTACCGCGTCGTCGGCCATTGTCCGAACTGCGGTGTCGAACGCATCGGCCGTTATCTCTCCTGGCTCACGGCAGCCGGCGAGCGCGGTGAGAGCGAACGCGCCGACCCGTTGCAGCGGGTGTGCGGTGAGCACTACCCGCCGCTGGGCCTCGATCTCCTCCGTTGTGATGCTCGCGATTGCCCCCGGTCCGGCTGGTGCGGTCACGCCGACACCCATCCGAAACCCGCCGATGTCGCCTGGCCGAGGCCCCACGACCACAGCGCGCTCAGGGTTTCTGGCGCACCGCGCAACCGGACCTCGACCTGTGCCCCGACCTTTTTCCCTTTTCCGGTGTCGAAGCTGCGTTTCGCCCCGGCCCAGGTGATCTGTTCGAGGGTGATGTCCGGGTCGACGCCGATCGTCTCGGCCTTGCGTTGCAGGCTCTGCGCGAAGTAGCCGGCGAACTCCGGCTCCCATGGCAGGAGGAACGCCTGCCGTGTTGTGCGGATCCCGTCCGGACCACGGCCGGAGCCCTTCATCACGACTGGAGTGACCGTCCGTAGTAAGGCCGTACCGTCGGTGAAGGCCGGAGGGTCGACGATGTTGACGCCCTCGACGTGCAGCGCCACGCCACCCCAGTCGATGATCGGAGTCGTGCTGAGAATCCTGGCCCATGCCTGGATCACCACGTGCAGCGGACTGCCCAGCTCGAGATAGCCGTGGCCGCCCACCGCGTAGCGGCCTTTGACCCGCCTGGCCTGCGGAAACGTAGGTGGACCAAAGCCGAACGGCGCCATCCGGTGGYTGCCCCACCCCTCGCCGTGTATACGTTCCGCTATTTTCGAGTCCACCTGTTGTAACAATGAGTAGCAGAACCCGCGCCCGGGAAGTTGGACGTTCCGCCACTCAAGCTCGCGTGCTGTCGTTCGAACCGACACCCGCAGTCGCACGATCTACCTCCCCCGTATGAGTGCGTCTCGTTGGCAGGACAACCGGTGTGGTCCACACCACATCGGTCACCCTCAGGAGGCATCCTGCACCCTCCCCAATCATTACTGACGGACGGGTCGGGCCAACTCGGACGCCGAAGATCGCCAGTGCCCGGTCGGGCAAGCTGGAAGATCCCTCGAAGGGTCGATGAGGACAAGGAGTGGAAGCGGTCAGCTCGAGTAATCCACAAGCCTTGTTTTAATCCCTCGGTAGCAAGTCGCAAAAAGGGTGAATGGGAGCTATTCGAACAGCTTGCTCAGAAAAAATACAACGCCAATAATTGCCACCGTCGCTCCGGAAAAGCGGAATACTATCCGGAAGGTGCGACTCTTTACTTTGATCAAAATTTCGTGCGGACTGCTCATATTATTCCCCTTTGACTGGCATGGGCTATCTACTGATTGTCTAAATGTTCGTCTGCGGAACGGTGGATGTGAAAGTACCATGGCGGAAGCCTTGTTGGAGTAAGCCACAGGCCTTCGAGGCTCCAGGTCGCGAATAGAATAATCTGCGTCTGTTCTGTCCGTCGCCGGGATTTATCCGACGACGGACAGAACAGAGAAGGAGCTATCTACTGGGTGCGGACGAGGAGGCTGACGGGGAAGTCGCGCAGCAGGCGGAGGACGTAGGCGACGCCGCCGTCGTGGCGGCGGCCGGTGAACAGGTCCGTCCAGCGGCCCTCGGGCAGCGGGAGGGTGGTGTCGCGCCAGCCGCCGCCGCGGCGCAGCCCCAGGACCAGGCGCGGCGCCACGGCCACCACCGACCCCGAGCGGCTGAAGGCGACCACATGGTCGGCCGCCGAGCCGGACGCCCACAGCGGCCGGTAGGTGGCCTGGGCGCCGAACCACTCCGGGTGTTCCCGGCGCAGCCGTAACGCGCGGGCGACGACGAGTAGCTTCGCCGCCCCGGTGTCGTCGAGCGGCGGTGGCTTGCGGCTGCCGGATTCGGGGCCGAGCTCGGTCAGCAGCTTCGCGCGTTCGCCGAAGGCGACCGGGCGCCGGTTGTCCGGGTCGACCAGGGAGGCGTCCCACAGCTCCTGGCCCTGGTAGACGTCGGGCACGCCGGGGGAGACGAGCTGGAGCAGCTTCTGGGTCAGGGAGTTCTGGCGTCCGAGCTCCACCAGGGACGCGACGTAGGTTTCCAGTGTCGCGAGGTAGTCCCGGTCGTCGAGGACCGCGTCGACGTAGTTCGTCAGCGCCGACTCGTATCCGGGGTTCGGGTCGGTCCACGACGTGTGGGTCTTTGCCTCGCGGACGGCCTTGAACATGTACTGCCGGACCCGGTCGGCTGGCAGCGGCCAGGCTCCGACGAGGGTCTGGGCGAGCAGATAGCTCGTCGGACGGTCCGGCCAGCCGTGTTCGATGTCGGTGTGCCGTTCACCGAGGGTGAGCAGGCGGCGGACGACCTCGCCCCAGCCGTCGGGGTCCTCGGTCAGCACGGCGAGCCTGGCGCGGACGTCCTCGGAGCGTTTGGTGTCGTGCGTGGACAGGGTGGTCATCGTCAGCGGCCAAGCCCGCTGCGTGGTGGTGTTGGCCTCGTGGAACTCGTGCACCGCGCTGTGCGGGTGCCCGGCGGGGAAGCCGGGGAAGTCGCCGGGGGAGCCGCCGACCTCGTTCAGCGCGATCATCCGGCCGTACCGGTAGAAGGCGGTGTCCTCGACGCCCTTGGCCATGACCGGCCCGGCGGTCTGCTGGAAGCGGACGACGAACTCCGGCGGGCCGGCCAGGGCCAGCTCCTCGACGAGGTCGATCTCGTCCGCGCGCAGGGGCAGCGACTCCCGGGCTTGCGTGCAGGCCCGCACGATGTGCCCGCGGGCCTCCAGGGTCGCCGCCGCGCCCGGGCGGACGTAGGCGCGGTAGACGGGGAAGGCGGCCAGCACCTCGGCCAGCGCCTCGTGCAGGCCGACGCGGGTGAGGTCCGCGCGCCGCCGCCGGGCCTCGGTCAGCGCGAGGGCGGTGAGCCTGTCCAGTTCGGGGCGCAGGGCGCCCGCGAGTACGTCGATCTTGGCCTGGCGGCTGATCGTGGCGAAGTCGGACCTGACGTCGGYGACCTCGGTGTAGAGGGTGCTGAACGCCCTGGCCGAGGCCGGGTCGATGAACAGCCGGGTGAGCCGGTTCAGCGCGTCGTAGCCGGTGGTGCCGGCGCACGCCCAGGTGTCGGGCAGCGCCTCACCGGGCTCCAGGATCTTCTCGACGACCGTCCACGCGCCGCCGGTGGCCTCGGACAGCCGGCGCAGGTACTCCTCGGGGTCGGCGAGGCCGTCGGGGTGGTCGATCCGCAGGCCGTCGATCGCGCCGGCCCGGATCTGGTCGAGGATCAGGCGGTGGGTGGCGGCGAAGACGTCCGGGTCCTCCTGGCGCAGGCCGGCGAGGGTGGTGATGTCGAAGAAGCGCCGGTAGTTCAGCTCGGTGCCGGCGACCCGCCAGAAGCACAGCCGGTAGTGCTGACGCTCGAGGGTGGCGGTGACGTCGTCAGGGTCGACGGTCCCGTCCGCGACGGGTAGCACGTGATCGTGGTAGACGACCACCCAGGCGCCGTCCTCGTCGGTGGCCAGCCGGATCTCGCCGCGGGCGAGGCAGGTGCCCAGCGCGTCCCCGAGAACCGGGATCACGATCTTCCCGGGGTTCTCCGGGGAGTTCCAGTCGATGTCGAACCAGGACGCGTACGGCGACTCGGCGCCCTCGCGCAGCACCGACCACCAGGCCGTGTTGGCCGACTCGGGCGCGGCCACCGCCATGTGGTTGGGCACCAGGTCCACCACCAGGCCGAGGCCTGCCTTGCGGCACGCGGTCACCAGCCGCCGGAACCCGGCCTGCCCGCCGAGCTCCGGGCTGATCTGGCCGTGGTCGACCACGTCGTAGCCGTGGGTCGAGCCGTCGACCGCCTCCAGGACGGGCGAGCAGTACAGATGGGTGACACCGAGCGTGGCCAGGTACGGCACGACGACGGCCGCGTCGGTGAAGGAGAACTCCATGCTCAGCTGCAGCCGGTAGGTCGCGGTGGGGACGGCCCGGCCGGGCTCGCCGCCGGCACCAGGCCCAGCGAGCCCACCAGGCCCACCGAGCCCACCCGGACCACCGGCAGGGGCGGCGCCGACGCCGGAACCGCCCCGCGGATCAGTCGGCACAGCGCAGCACAAGCGTCGAACGGGCCTCGGCCTCGATCGGGTCGTCGGCCTTCACGACCCGACCGGTCAGGCGTGGGCCGAGCGAGGCGGCGCTCCCGCCGCCGCCCCCGCTCACCGCGCCGGCTCCGGCCGCCGCGCCGGTGCCGGACGCGTCGCCGGCTCCGGCCGTCGTGGCGTCGACGATCGCCGGCTGGGCCGGGGCGGGCGGGCGGGTGTCGACGACGACCTCCCAGCTGGTGCCGAAGTTCTCCGGCGGGATGCGGAAGCCCAGCGGCTCGAAGTGGGCGTTGAAGAACAGCAGGAAGGACTGGTCGACGACCTTCTCACCGCGCTGGTCGGGGTCGGGGATGCCGTGCCCGTTGAGGAACACCCCGAAGGAGCGGGCCGGGGTGAACCCCCAGTCGGCGTCCGACATCTCGGTGCCGTCCGGCCGCAGCCAGACGATGTCCTTGAGGGCTTCCCCGCCGTCGTGGCCGCTGACGGGTGCGCCGTCCGGGCCGCTGCCCGTCCCGGCGTCCAGGCGGTGGATCGGGTCGCCCCGGAAGAACCGGCGGCGGCGGAACACCGGATGCTCCCGGCGCAGGGCGCAGACGGTCGCGGTGAACTCGACCAGGTCCGCGTTGCGTTCCGCCAGGGACCAGTCCAGCCAGGAGATCTCGTTGTCCTGGCAGTACCCGTTGTTGTTGCCCTGTTGGGTGCGCCCCATCTCGTCGCCGGCCAGGAGCATGGGGACGCCCTGGGACAGGAAGAGCGTGGTGAGGAAGTTCCTGACCTGGCTGCCGCGCAGYGCGAGCACCGCGGGGTCGTCCGTCGGCCCTTCCGCGCCGCAGTTCCACGACCGGTTGTCGTCGGATCCGTCCCGGTTGTCCTCGCCGTTGTCCTCGTTGTGCTTGTTGTTGTAGGAGACCAGGTCGTCGAGGGTGAACCCGTCGTGGGCGGTGACGAAGTTGATGGACGCCGAGGGCCGGCGTCCGTCGGACTCGTAAAGGTCGCTCGAGCCGGTCAGCCGGGAGGTGAACTCGGCGATGCCCTGGTCCTGGCCGCGCCAGAAATCCCGCACGGTGTCACGGTACTTGCCGTTCCACTCGGTCCACAGCGGGGGGAAGTTGCCGACCTGGTAGCCGCCGGCGCCGAGGTCCCACGGTTCGGCGATCAGCTTGACCTGCGAGACCACCGGATCCTGCTGGACGAGGTCGAAGAAGGACGACAGCCGGTCGACCTCGTAGAACTCCCGGGCCAGGGTCGCGGCCAGGTCGAACCGGAACCCGTCGACGTGCATCTCGGTCACCCAGTAGCGCAGCGAGTCCATGATGAGCTGCAGGACGTGTGGGTGACGCACCCGCATGCTGTTGCCGGTGCCGGTGTAGTCCATGTAGTAGCGCGGGTCGTCCTCGATGAGCCGGTAGTAGGCGGCGTTGTCGATGCCGCGGAAACACAGCACCGGGCCCATGTGGTTGCCCTCGGCCGTGTGGTTGTACACGACGTCGAGGATCACCTCGATGCCGGCGTCGTGAAGGTTCTTCACCATGAGTTTGAACTCCTGGACCTGCTGGCCCGCGCGGGCGTCGGCCGCATAGGCGTTGTGCGGGGCCAGGAAGGCCAGCGAGTTGTACCCCCAGTAGTTGCGCAGCCCCCGGCGGACCAGGTGTTCGTCCTGCACGAACTGGTGGACGGGCATGAGTTCCACAGCGGTCACACCGAGTTTGTGATAATGGTCGATCATCGTCGGATGTGCCACGCCGGCGTAGGTGCCGCGGTACTCCGGTGGGAGCCCGGGATGGGCGATCGTCAGGCCGCGTACGTGCGCCTCGTAGATGACCGTCTCGTTGTACGGGGTGCGCGGCGGGCGGTCCCCGTTCCAGTCGAAGAACGGGCTGATGACCACCGACTTCATCACCCGGAGCGCGGAATCCTCGGTGTTCATGCTGTCGGGGTCGCCGAAGTTGTAGCCGAAGACCGACTGGTCCCAGTCGATCTCGCCGTCGACCGCCTTCGCGTACGGGTCCAGAAGAAGCTTGGACGGATTACACYGCAGCCCCTTGGCGGGTTCGTGGGGGCCGTGGATCCGATACCCGTATCGCTGGCCGGGGCCGATGCTCGGCAGGAAACCGTGGTAGACGAAGGCATCGGCTTCCTTCAGTTCGACCCGGGTCTCGGTGTTGTCCTCGTCGAACAGGCACAGCTCGACCTTCTCGGCAACCTCGGAGAAGATCGCGAAATTGGTGCCGGTGCCATCGTAGGTGGCACCGAGCGGATAGGGGCTGCCCGGCCAGACTTGCAACATACGCACGGAGCCTACGGGGTTGGGGAACCGCCGACGACTGGTGCTGGCGTGGATGGGCACCGACGGCTCGGGCGACTTCCCGGCCGGTGGATTCCGGGCCGGTGGATTCCGGTTCGGCCGGCGGGGTGGCGGGCGCGGCCGGGCCGGTTTGAGTACACCTTCGGGCCGCGCTGTGCGCAACTCGTCACCCGCGTTGTCGATCACAAACCGTTGATCACGGTATCCGCCGTGGACGAGGTTCGCGGGGTGGCCGCGCACGCTCCGTCCCCCCCGCGACGGAACCCCGTCGGCCGGCCCGAGGCGGGCCGGCCCGGCTCGGCGTGCCCGATACGGCCACGGGCCCGACAGCCCCACGGCCCGACAGCCCTGCCGACCCGTCCCGGCGCGGAGTTCGGCACGGGCCCGTGCGGGCCCGGTACGACGGGCCCCCGGCTGGAGACTCCTCCGGGAGCCGTCCAGACGCACTCCGGACGCCTTCCGAACGCTCTGGCGTGGCTGCCGCGCCGGGCCCTGCTGTGTGGCGGGCGGGACAGTTGCTGCCTGTCATGAATCGTCCAGGTATCAAATGATGAATCGGATCTGTCAGACGGGGGTAGGTATGGCAGCCACAGGCGGCTCATGGCACCATCGTTACCGCACGGCACGGCCGATCGTGAGACGAGGTCGCAGGGGAAGGCGTAACTCGTTGACGGAGGTCCTGCGTGGTTGCAATGTCATCAACACGTGATCTTGTTTCGGGTTCGGTGTCCGTCGGCGTCCCCGGCATGCTCGCCGTGCTGGCCTGCCCGCCGCCGCTGTGTCCGCACCTGGAGTTTGCCGTGTCCGCCGTGCTCTCCTCGCCGGTGTCCCTGACCTGGACCGGGCAGCCCAACTCCCCGGGGTCGTTCTACGCGGCCCTCCAGTGGCGCGCCCCCTGTGGGACGGCCGGCCGGCTGGCGGGGCAGCTGCGTCGTCTCGCCCCGGTCTCCTTCGACGTGGTCGAGGGGCCCTCACCGGGGTGCGACTCGGAGCGCTACTCCCACACCCCCGAACTCGGCCTGCACCGCGCGTCGATCGCCGCGAACGGGGACGTGGTCGTCGGTGAGGCGGCCCTGCGCGCGCTCATCGACCGGGGCGAGGGCCGCGAGACGCTGGCCAGGGGCCTGCACCGTCTGCTCGGCACCGCCTGGGACGACGTCCTGGAACCGTTGCGCCAGGGCGCCCACGGAGCGCCCGTGACCTGGCTGCGCCGGACCGGCTAGGCCCCGCCTCCGGGTCCGGGCGCGTGAGGGGTCGGCTGCCTGACCGGCTCGGGCTCTGCCGCTCCCGCGCCCGGGCCGCTCCCGCGCCCGGGCCGCTCCCGCGCCCGGGCCGCGGCCCGGTCCGGGCGCGCGTGGAGGCTGGCCCGGACGCCGCCGCCGCACCTGGCAGGCAGCCTGTCGCCGGGTGCGGGGTGGCAGGGGAAGGGTGGCAGGGGAGAGCCGGGACAGCCGGCCCTCACCGCTGATCCCGTGTTCGGGCGCGTGTCGGGCGGGGTATGCCGGGCCGGGTCACCCGTTCCCGGTGAGCCGCCTTCCGCGCGTTCCCGGAGGATTTCCCAGGCGTTGTCAGGGGAGACTTCCTCCGCGTTGCCGGGGGAGCCGCCGGGGGTGGTGGTGACCTCGGCGGGCGCCCCCGGCCCGATGCCCGCCGCCGATGTCCGGTGACACCTGGGACGTGGGAGCGCAACGGGTGTGGTGAAGGCCACATCCGTTCGGGATCGTCCGGGCGGGCACATACCCCACCGGCCGTGCGTTGTGGGTGGGGCACGAGAGAGCAGCGCACTTAATATTCACGGGAGTATTTCAGTGGCCACCGATTACGACACCCCCCGGACCAGCGATGCCGAGGAGGTCGCCGAGCAGAGTCTGGAGGCGCTCAAGGCACGACGGGCGGACGCGGCGGCCGACCTCGGGGACGATGTCGACCCGTTCGAGTCCGAGCTCGACCTGCCCGGCGCGGACCTGTCCGGGGAGGAACTGACCGTCCGCGTACTGCCCCGACAGGCAGACGAGTTCACCTGCACGAGCTGTTTCCTGGTCCATCACCGCAGCCAGCTCGCCGACAGCCGGCGGATGATCTGCGCGGACTGCGCCGCGTAGGCGGTACGGGCCACGCGGACCGCGGGACCGCGCCACGCGGACCGCGTGGGACGCCGAACGCGCCGGGCCGAGCGGCCGACGGCTCGCCGGCGGCGCCCCGGCCAGGGCAGGTACCGCGCGCCGGGGCCGGCTGCCGGTGCCCGCCGCGGCGACAAGCCCGACAGCTGACGAGCCCGACAGCCCGTCCGTGCTGTCCGTCCTCGCGCCCTGTCCCTGTCCACACGAGCCTGCCTGATGGCGACGACCGACTGCGACCGCATTACCACGGCCATCGGGCAGGCTTGGGTGATCATTTAGATGGTCGGGTAAGCACTCGGACCCCGGCTTCCCGCATCTGCGAGACGGCCTGCTCCTCGTCCCCGGGCCGCAGCCCGACGAAGCGGGTCAGGGCCAGCGGGACCACCACGTCGAAACCCAGCGCCCGGCCGTCCAGTGCCGTCGCCTTCACACAGTGGTCCCCGGCGAGACCGACCACGACGATCCTGCGGACCTCCCGGGCGGTGAGGACGTCGACCAGTTCGGTCGCCTGATCGGCGTCGGTGAGCGGGTTGCGTACGGTGAATCCGGAATAACCGTCCTCGCCGCCCGTTCCCTTGCGCACGATCGTCCCGTCGACCCGCAGGGCCGGATGCAGCTGCGCGCCCTCGGTCTCCCGTACGCAGTGCGGCGGCCAGATGCCGCCGCCGGTGACGAAGTGCGGGGTGGTCGGCGGATGCCAGTCCTGCGTGTAGACGACCGGTGAGCCCGCGGCCACGGCCCGTTCGATCTCGTCGTTGACAGGTGGGATGATCTCCTCGCCGCCGGTCACGTACAGGCTGCCGGTCGGCGCGGCGAAGTCGTTCTGGACGTCGATCACCAGGAGCGCGACGCCCGGCCCGTATTCGTCGGTCATGAGCCGATTCTGCCCACCGTCGGCCCGCCGCGGTATTCCGGGCCCCACCGAGGTGGGCAGGCCCTGCCGCACGCGGATGCCCGACGTTTGTCGGATATTGTTTTGTCCGACATTCGGGGCCCGGCTCGCCTGGGCCTCAACCGAGCCTCACCTGGGCCCTCACCTGGGCACTTGGTCGGGTCGATGCCGGATTGACGTGGTACGTGCCACAGGCATCGGTGATGACCGTATCTGCACCGGATTCGTACGGGTTCAAAGCTGATGCGAAGTCGTCATACCCCCCCGTTACAGTGGTCGGGTGCGCAGCAGAGACTACGGGCCCGACGTGCTGGCGCGGAGCGGACGCGTACGGCCCGCCGCGCCGCCATCTGTCGAGGCCGTCCCCGGCCTCGTCGCCGAGGAC
Source organism: Protofrankia sp. BMG5.30 (assembly GCF_001983005.1). Classification (NCBI taxonomy): domain Bacteria; kingdom Bacillati; phylum Actinomycetota; class Actinomycetes; order Frankiales; family Frankiaceae; genus Protofrankia; species Protofrankia sp. BMG5.30. Next base: position 17,342 of record NZ_MOME01000022.1, read on the forward strand.
GCCGCGACCGGTTTCTGCGGGGCGGTGATCGAGGTCGAGGCGGGTGGAGTCGTGCTGGAGGACAGGCATGGCCGCCGCCGCGCCTTCCCGCTCGCCGCCGGAGCGTTCCTGCTGGACGGGCGGACGGTGACGCTGACCCGGCCGGTGCGGTCGGCGCCGGCGGCCCCGGCCCGCACGGCGTCCGGCTCCGTCGCCGTGCCCGGCCAGCCGGCCCGGGTCGCGCGGGCGAGCCGGATCTACGTGGAGGGGCTGCACGACGCCGCGCTCGTCGAACGCGTCTGGGGCGACGACCTGCGGCTGGAGGGCGTCGTCGTGGAAAGCCTGGACGGCGTCGACGATCTGCCCGCGCTGGTCGCGGCCTTCCAGCCCGGACCACGGCGCCGTCTCGGCGTGCTCGTCGACCATCTGGTCGCCGGCTCCAAGGAGAGCCGCATCGCCGCGTCCGTGACGTCACCGTACGTGCTCGTCACCGGGCATCCCTACGTGGACATCTGGCAGGCGGTCAAGCCGTCGTCCGTGGGTATCGCGGCCTGGCCCCAGGTACCCCGGGGCCAGCCGTGGAAGGATGGCGTGTGCCGCGCGCTGGGCGTCGCCGAACCCGCTGACATGTGGCGCAGGGTGCTCGGCAGCGTGCGTTCCTACACGGACGTCGAAGCCGGTCTGCTCGGGGCGGTCGAACGCCTCATCGACTTCGTCACGGTACCGGCGGGTGACGGCGACGACGAGCACGGTGCCAAATATCATGCCAAACACGGGGCCGAGCACAGGGCCGAGTACGGCGAGGGACACGACAGGGGACACGAAAGAGGCCGGGTATGAGGGCCGGTTCCGCCGTCGGCGTCCCCTCGCCCGAGGCGGGGCGACGGTAGATGCCGCCGCGGTGGAGAGCGCTCAGGCCAGGCCTTGTCGTCGCGCTCGTCGCGGTGGTCGCGCTCGTGGCCTTCGCGGTTCACGCGGCGCGCTCCGACCCACCCCCGCCGCCGCTCGGGATGTCCGCGGCGGCGGCGTCGCCGTCGTCCGAGCCGACCACGGCCGGGGCCGGGGCGGCGGCCAGACCGGACCTGCTGCGCGGGCGCACCGTCCTGCTCGACCCCGGCCACAACGGGGGCAATGCGAAGGCGCCCGCGGCGATCAACCGGAAGGTGCTCGCCGGTGGCATCGCGAAGGAGTGCGACACCGTCGGCTCGCAGACCACGGCCGGCTATCCCGAACACGCGTTCACCTTCGACGTGGTCACCCGAGTGGCCGCGCTGCTGCGCGACCGGGGTGCCACCGTCGTCCTGACCAGGGCGGACGACAACGGGGTCGGCCCGTGCATCGACGAGCGGGCCCGCATCGGCAATGACGCGCACGCGGACGCGGCCGTGTCCGTGCACGCCGACGGCGGCCCGGCGAGCGGTACCGGATTCCATGTCATCGCCCCGAGCCTGAGCCCGGACGGCGGCAACGCCGCGATTCTCGCCCCGTCGGCCCGGCTGGCGGACGCGGTGGGCGCCGCCTTCGAGCGGAACACCGGCGAAACCCGGGCGGACTACATCGCGCACGACGGCCTGTCGTTCCGTACGGATCTGGGCGGGCTGAACCTCTCCCGGGTGCCCAAGGTGTTCATCGAATGCGCCAACATGCGCAATCCCGCCGACGCCGCACGGGTCTCCGACCCCGCGTGGCGTGGGCGCGCCGCGCAGGGCATCACGGACGGGATAATCGCCTTTCTGACCGCGCCGCCTTCCTGACCGCACGTCCACCGTGCGGTTACCGGACGGCGTGATGTTCCGGTTGGGCGTGGGCCGCGTTCTCGGGCTTCGTGCACGTGCATTTGCCGAGTCATATCAGCCGAGCCGCGTCAACGGTGCAGGTCCGCGCCGCCGGACCAGCGGGTGACACGTCGACGCCGTTGATATTTCGTAAATGTAACGCACCGTAACAAAAGTTGACATACCTGTAAGTCGGCCATGTCGCTCCGCCTGGCGCGATYTGTGGTATGACTTCGCGTACTCGGCTGTCGCTCCGACGACAGCATATTGACGGAAAGCATCAAGCAGTAAAATCGTCCGCCATGGCGGGATTTTCGACCGCATGGGGGGCAGTCATGAACATGTCGTCGACCCTGCTCCGCCATGCGCCGGACCAAGGAGGAGCGTCATCGACGAGGGGACGGCTGCGACGACGCGGCGGGACGCCGCACTTGGCCGGCGGGCGGCCCGTACCCGCGACGCCATCCTCGAGGGGGCGCGCCGGCTGTTCCTCGACCGCGGCTACGCGGGCACCCGGATCGGCAACATCACCGACGCGTGCGGGATCTCGCGGGCCGGCTTCTACACCTACTTCCATGACAAGCGCGAGGTCTTCAACGCCCTCGGGGAGAACGCCTACCGGGACATTCTTAAGATCGTTTCCTGCTGGGAGGCGATGCCGCGGCCGTGCGACCTGCCCGACGTGATCGGATGGGTGCATGCCTACTTCGCGTTCATGGATGTGCACGGTGCGTTTATTTTCGCCTCCGGGCACTCCGCACCGGCGGACGAACAGTTCCGTAACAGCAGCAGACGGATGCAGATGCGGGTCGCGTCCCTGCTGGGAGCGAACCTGCGCGGCCGGCAGACCGAGCCGACCAGCGCGCCGGAGGCCCTGGGATTATCGATCCTGGGGAYGCTCGAACGCGCCTGGTGCTACTGCCGCGCCCAGGAGCTCCCCGTCGGTGACGACGACATCATCCGAACCGTCGCCCGCCTGATCCTTGGCGACCTCAACCCGATCCACTGACTGACCCGCCGCTCCAGGGGGCTCGGCCCCCGGGCAGGCATCGCGGCCCCCGACGAAGCCGCCCAAAGGGCGACGAGCCCCAGAAAGCCGGATCGACCAGGCCCGCCAACCGGGGGCCCCATGGCCACCCCCACCATAGAACCGTGGGGGCTCCGGGGGCTCGGCCCCCGGGCAGACATCGCGACCCCCGGCGAAGCCGCCCAAAGGGCGGCAAGCAGGGAAGGCCGGCGCGTGGGCGATACTGGGATTGAACCAGTGGCCTCTACCGTGTCAACTGTGCGCGCTGCGTCCCAGCGGTCGTTTTGCTTCCGTTTGTCCTGTATCCCTCCAGGGTTGCCGCTCTTGAGGCGGTAGATGGTCTCATCCGGTCCAAGCTGTCTTACTCCTCTTCGCTCGCGGATTCGTTCGCACGACTCGTACGACTTCTGATCAAGAAGTGATCGGGATCTGGGCTTGGGTCACGAGCTGGCGACGGCCGATGAACTTGGTGGCAAGGAGGATGCCCGCATCGTGGACATCCGGCCCGGAGTGGCTCGCGCTCGCGTCGGTCACGATCCACGGGGTCAGGTCGCGCTCAAAGGCGTCTACGGCCGTCTTGAGGACACAACTGTTCGTGTCGATGCCGCAGATGTAGAGGTCAGTCCAACCATGCTCCTTGACCAGTGCGGCGCCTTCCTCGTTGAAGAGGGTGTAGATCGTCTTGTCGACCACCGCGGTTGCTTTCGCGGTGTGGGGTATCAGGCCATCGACGATGTCCGTTGCCGGTGACTCGCGTAGCTGAGTCCAGCCCATAAGCCGTTCGTACGGGCTTCCAGGGAAATTGAGGTATCGCGTGAAGAGGGTGTCGTGACCGGCATCCTGCCAGCGTCGGACAAGGTCTACGATGATCGGTACGACCGGTCGTGAGTGCTCGGTCAGAAACCCGTTTTGAACGTCGATCACTACCAGTACTGACGATTTGTCGTTCATCCTTGCCCTCCGTCTGCCGCTTCTCGTAACGTCTCAACCGCGTGGGCAAGGTGTCGAGACAGGCCGCTTGTTTCTACGATCGCTTCACGCATCGATCGGTGTTGTGACGTCTCCTGTGGGCGTTCGGTGGTCAGCCTGGACCGAAGTCCCCTCACGAACCGCCATCCATATTCGGCGGGTACGACTGGATCTCGCCCCCGTTCGACTGCTGACCGTATCGAATTACAGTAGGACCATGCGGCTTGCACCGACAGTTCGCATGAGATGAGCTCATGTTCGGTCAGTGCCCGTGCCGATGCGGTGGGGTGGTAGACAACGCCCGACCACGATGCGAACCCGAACGATATCCCTTTCATTCCGAATTCCATGATTTCGGGGTGGTCGAATCCTTCTCGTAGTAGCGACTGCTCGACGAGTTCGGCATGCGCCTGGGACGGTCCTTGGTGGTCGTCCTCGCGTTCGAGCAGGACACGGGGGATGCACAGCAGTCGAAGTGCGCTGTCGAGACGGGCTCCATCCCATGGCGCCGAATCGACCCAGTAGGTGCTCAAGACGTACGGCTCATCGCGCACGGGGGCTTCGATGCGTTCTTCGAGGTGGCGGGTAGCCCAGTCGATGTTCTCTGGGTAGGAGACGCGGCGCCAGACGGAGATCTCGGCTACAGACGACGGTGTCAGGTCCTCAATCAAGTGGTAAACCACGACCCCGAAGGGCCATATGTACATGGTGCAAGTCCCTGCGTCTCCGTCGGTAACCGGCGCTGARTAGCATTCGGTCCACTGCCGGTCGGTGGGTGACGCCCGTACCGCCGTCCTGATGTTTTCGGCGGCCTGGGCGCCAACATAGATCGGGATGAACTTGTGACTGTAGAGCTTAAAGGTCGATGACTCGCTGGCAGGTTGCAAGCTGCCGAATAAGTCGTGTGGGCTTTTTTCGAAAAACTGGCAGTACAGTCGCKAGTAGAATTCGTCGGGCGATCTTATCTGTCCACTTTCCAGCCGGTATATCTGTTTCTTGATGTTTTCTTCGCCGGGCGACGGCCAACCTTTTGACAGACAGAACCGGTGTAGCTCCTTCGCCAGGCGGGGTCTTCCCCATCCTCGCGATGTACGCAGCTCAAGGAGCACGCGGTTCGGCGTGGACGCCGATGTCGTCGCCGTGCTCGATGTCCCTATGTCCATGACCGCTGTCCTGATGTCCATGGACGGACGTCCTGTCCCTGCCTGTACTGGCTGTCACCTGTGCGGTGAGTCGTTGAGCGGTCATTCTTGGGACATGCGCGAATCAACCGAATGGCGCCTTCGGCCGGCCGGCTCATTTGTCCTCCGAGGTGAGATGGTTCATCGCCTCGTCGACACGACGCTCAACTTCGGCGAGTCCGGTAGAAACATCGTTCAGTTGTTTTCGGAGTCTGGCGACATCCGTCTGAATCTCGCGCAGCTCTTCGCCTGGCGCCGACGCATGGGGCTCGTTGCAGACGTAGGCGCCGCTGTTCGCCCTGATGTGCACGCGCCCTCTGGCGCTCAGCAGCCGAACGGCGGCTTGAGCCGTGTTGATCGCGATGCCGTAGTCGTTGGCGATCCGCCGGTAGGACGGAAGCGGGCGGTCCGGCGGGTACTCGCCCGCATCGATCGCGGCTTCGAGTTGATCGGCGACGCGGTGGCTGGCGTGACGCCTGTCGCTGGCTGGGGCCCCTGGCTCTTCCACTTMATCAGCGTATCCAACCGTCTCAAGACGGTGGCTTGACACGACACGACAGTGATGGCACTGTCTTAAGACAGTTCAACCGTCTTGACGCAGAGGCCCCGACGCTCAGCCGGCAAGCACCGCGCCGGGGCCCGTGATCCGTCCCGTTGGAGGAAGGACCCGTTATGAAGCATGCCCTGTTGGGGGCTCCCCTTGCTGAGGATCTGGGGGATGCCGTGGTGCGTGAGGTGGAGCGGCTTGCGCGTGAGCTGCTGCGTCGTGGTGGTGGCCGGTGAGCAAGCGCCAGAGAGCAAAGGACGCGGTGACCGAGGTGGTCCGGCCGCGGCGGGGTGAGCGGCGGGACGTGCCGTCGCCGACGCGGCGGGCGGTGGTCAAGGCCGCGTTGACTGCGCCGGTCGCCACGGTGCTGTTCGAGTCGCAGCAGTCGGAAGAGCTGTCGTTGGAGACGTCGCGGTCGCGGGGGGTGCGCGATGGCCGGTGAGCAGACGGCGGTGCGGGAAGCGGTGGTGCGGGACGCGCTGCACGCCGCGGTGGCACCGGTGGACCCGCCGGTGCCGGCGGTGGAGAAGGGGAAGCCGGTGCGGCCGGTGCCGCGTCGGGAGTCCCCGACCGTCCCGACCGAGACCGGCGGTGGCGCCGACATCGTCACCGATGCCGCCGTTGCTGGTGGCGGGGTGTCGCTGCCGGTGCGGATGGCGCGTGCGTTGCGGGCGGCGGCGGAGCTGGTGGAACTGGTCGGTGAGCAGGCGTCTCTGCATGTGACGGTCAGCGATGTCTACCCGGACCAGGTTGAGGCGCTTGTCCCTGCCCGGTGGCGGGTGGGTGCCTCGGGTGGGGAACGTGACGCGGTCCGGTTGGCGGATCTGCGTGTGGTGGCCCGCCGGTTGGGTCGGCCGTTGGCTGTGGGGCGGGAGTACGACAACGGCGACCTGTCCGTGGAGGTGTCCACGACGGTGGCGGGCCACCCGGTGCGGGTGTGGGCGCCGCTGACCGACCCGGACGTGATCGTTCAGGCCCGCGGGCTGATCGCGGGTACGGAGGCAGGCTCGTGAGCGCCGTGTCCGCCGGCCTTTGCGGGTCGGGGGATGCCGTCGTGGTGGCTGGCTATCTGACTGCGGTGGCGGATCACTGGGCGGAGATGGTCACGCTGGCGGACCGCACCGGGGAGTACCGGTTGCGGGTGTATGCCGCCGCGGTCGACGCCGAAGCGCGGGTGCGGGTCGCTCAGGCCCAAGCCCGCGCGGCGGGTGCTCCCGGTGACGAGTTGGCGGACGTGTTCGACCTGGTGGCGGCGGTGACGTTGGACCGGATCGCGGCCTGGTATCAGGCGGGCCGCCCGTGCCGGCCGGCGGGTCTGACCACGGCGGAGCGTGCGTTGACCGGGGCGTCCCGGCGGGTGGCCCGCAGTGGTGGCTCGGGCTGGCCGCTCCCTGCGGCGGCGGTGGCGTGATGGCGGGCGAGCCGCCGCGTCGGCTGGGGCGGGCGTTGGACGCCGGTCTGTGGCTGGTGGCCGGGCTGGTCGCGGTGTACAGCCTGGCGAACGTTCACCAGGTTGCCCGTGGGCATGGCACCGCCGATCCGCAGGCGTGGCTGCTCGCGCCGATCGTGGACATCGCCCTGTTCGTCTCGATCACCGCGGACGCGGCGTTGTCCCGGCACGGGGAACGCCCCGACGGCTGGGCGACCGGGCTGCGCTGGTTCTGCGGGATCGCGACCTGGACGCTGAACGTGTGGGACGCCGCCGCCTCCGGGGATCCGGGGGCGATCGTCGCGCACAGCATCCCGCCGGTGGTCCTGGTCCTGCTCGCCGAGGCCGCGCCCCGCTACCGGCAGCGGTTCGCCGCGCTCACCGCCGCTCCGGCCGTGGTGGCTGCGGAGCCATCCCCGACGGCGCTACCGGAACCACCGGCGGCCGTGGCACCGGAGCCATCGGCGGACGCGGTACCGGAGCCATCCCCCGTGGTGGTACCGGAACCACCGGCGGTCGTGGTACCGGTGCCACGCCCGACCGGGCCGCGTCGCGGTACCGGTAGCACCGTTCGGACTCGCGCTGCCCGTGGCACCGGTGCCACCGGTGGTGTGCGGGGGTCCGGCCGCCGGGACCTGGCCCGGGAGCTCGCGATGGTGCCCGCGGACGACCCACGCAGTGACCGGCAGCTCGCCGCGGACCTCGCCGCCGTGGTCGGCCTGTCCCCGACCACCGCTCGCCGCTACCTCACCGAACTGCGGCAGGCCGGGGCGACGTCGTGACCGGGATCCGCGCGGACCTGCGCGCCCTGCCCTGGTGGGCCGTCGGCGGCCTGGTCCTGCTCGCCGTCGTGGTGCTGGCCCTGCGGATCGTCGGCCTGGCCGTCTGCGTCCTGGTCGACACCGTCGAACGCGTCGAGATCGCGCTGTCCGCCGCCGCGGGGATCGCCCCGCTGGGTGGCTCGTCCTGGCCCCTGAGCGACCCCCCGATCCCCGGATGGACCCCGAACGGAGGTGTGCGATGAGCGACCAGCCGGAGCGGGCGTCCACGGACACACCCGCCGGTGGGGTGGTACTCCCGGGCCCGTGGACCCCGACCCTCGACATCGCCACCGATGCCCGTCCGGCGGGTGGGCCGGTCCTGGACGGTGAGGTGATCGACCAGCGTGGGCAGGTCGTCCCCTCCCGGCCCGGCGGAGTGCCGGTGCGACGGCCGGTGGCCCGGCCCGCGCTGCCAGCCCTGCCGGTCGGCGGGAAGGAGCTTGCCCGGACCGCCGGCCGGGTGGTCGTGCAGTCCGTCCAGGGGCACGCGGTGCTGGCCCGCCGGGCGGTGGACGCCGCCACCCACGCGGCGATCCGGGAGCAGATCCGCGCCGCGCGGGCCCGGGGAGACGCCGCAGAACTGGCGGTGTGGCTCGACCGGCTGCACGCGGCGAAGGACGCCCGCCGGCAGCGGGTCCAGAACCTGCCCGTGCTGCTGAAGACCGCCGCGTTCTCGGCGGTGGCCCTGGTGCTGGTGGTCGCCGCCGGACTGGTCGGTCTCGGCATCGTCGCGGGCGTCGTGCACCCGCTGGGGGTGGGCTGGGGGGACTACTGGGGGTTCTGGGGCTGGCTGCTGCACGCCCTGGTCACCGCCGTCACCGTGCTGGTCCCCCTCGCCCTGGCCGGGATCATCCCGGCCTGGCTGGTCGTCACTCGCCGCGCCGGGCAGGACGGCGCGACCCTGCCGGCCCGGCTCGCCCCACCCGGCCAGCGTCCCACCGACAGCGAGCCGATCACTCCGTCGATCGTGGTCACCGCCCTGCGGGACCTTGGCCTGCCCGCGTTGCGGAAGGCGATCCAGGCGATGCCCGACCACGGCGCGGGGATGCTCGGCCCGATCCGGCTCGCCGGCTGCGGGGTCGAGGTCGACGTCACCCTGCCCTCGGGAGTGGCGACGAACGAAGTCCAGGACCGCCGCCGCAAGCTCGCCGAGAACCTCACCCGCCACGAGCACGAGCTGTTCATCACCATCCCCGAGGCCGCCCGCACGGTCCGGCTGTGGATCGCGGACTCCGGCGCGCTCGACGAGCCGATCGGCCCGTCCCCGCTCGTCCTCGACTCCGACCTGACCGCCGACTACCGCACCGGCCGCGCCCCCTGGGGGCAGGACCTGCGCGGGGACGCGGCGCTGATCAGCCTGTACCAGCGCCACCTGTTGATCACCGGCTTGTCGAACCAGGGCAAGACCGCCGGTCTGCGCGCCCTGGCGCTGTGGCTCGCCCAGGACCCCACGGTCGAGTTCTGGATCGCCGATCTCAAGGGTGTGGGGGACTGGGCGATGTTCGACGGCATCGCGACCCGGCTGATCCAGGGCCCCACCGACGCCCACGTCATCCAGGCCACCGAGATGGTCGAGGACGCGGTCACCGAGATGGAACGGCGCAACGAGGCCGCCCGCGCCGGGGCGACGTTCCACCCACTGATCGTGATCGTGGACGAGGCGCAGGTGGCGTTCATGTGCCCCGCCATCGGCGACGACGGCCGCCCCTACGGGGGGACCAAGGCCAAGTCCCGCTACTTCATGGGCGCCCGCAAGGTCCACAACCAGGGCCGTGCGGTCGACGTCCTGCTCTGGCAAGGCACCCAGGACCCCACAGATCAGAACCTGCCCAAGCTCGTCCGCGAAGGCGCCCACATCCGCGCGTCCCTGGTCGTGGGCACCGAAGCGCAGGCCAAGATGGCGCTCGGGGACAAGGCCGTCAACGGCGGCGCCGCCCCCCACAAGCTCCGCCAGGGCCTGGACAAAGGCACCCTCGTCGTCGCCGGTGACGGCGTGCCGCTCCCGCCGGGCGCGTCGTCCCTGACGATCCGGACGCACTTCATCGACGACGACGACGCCGACGCGCTCGCCGACCGGGCCCAGAGCCGCCGGACGCAGGTCGCCCCCCGCACCGCCACCGGTGACCCGACCGAGGACCGCGACCCGCTCACCGACATCGCCGTCGCGCTGCGCGGAGAAGACCGCACCCGCACCCCGGTCGTCCTCGCCCGTCTCGCCGAGATCCATCCCAGCTACCAGAAGTGGACCTTCCAAACCCTCAGCGCGGCCCTGGCCACCCACCACATCAAGATCGGTAAATCGGTGGGTCAGAGCGTCATCCGCGCCGACGACATCCACCAGGCGATCACCTTCCGTAACAGTCAGGCCGAGGGAAGCGATCAGGGAAGCCGGTGACACCCGGGGAAGTTTCCCCACCCGCTTCCCCCGCCCGCTTCCCCTTCCTGACCAGCAGAAACATCCCTTGGGGAAGGCATGGCCAGCTTCCCCAAGCACCCCCAGCACCCCGCCAGGAAGGCCGGGCCACCGCGTGGCACTGCCTCCCTCCCTCTCCCCACCACACCCACCGACAGTCACAGAAAGTGATGATCGGCGCGACCGTGGCACGGTCATCCGCTCCCGATAGCCCACCCGCAGGACCACGCGGGACCTGTCCGCACCACGAAGGAGAACCGATGTTCGCCAAGAAGCCCACGCACATCCTGACCGCCACCTTCACCGACGGCAGCCCGCTCGACTCCTTCGGGAGCAGCGCGATCGTCTACGGCCGACGGGACCTCAAGACCCGGCTGGCCGCCGCCGCGGAACGGCCCGACGTGACCGTCACCGGCCGCCGGCTCCGCCGCCGCGACCGGCGCGTCTGACCCCGCACCGGACGCGCCCGTACCGCTGTCCCGTTCCCGAAAGGCACCCCCATGATCACTTTTGCTGGTGTGGCGGTCCGTGTCCGTGACGCCGCGTTGCTCGCTGTTCTCGTCGCCGCCGTGGTCGCTGTCCTGGCGGACGAGACCGCCCACGCCACCATCGGGGCGGAGCGATGACCGGCCGGCGCACCGTGGCCGCCGCCGTCCTGGCCGCTGCGGTGACCCTCGCCGGCACGACCGGCTGTGACAGCCCCCTCGGTCACCGGCTCCAGGAGAAAGCCGACCGCACCGGGCGCTGCCAGCACGCCACCGTCGGTGGCAAGCACCGCACGACCGTCACCCGCTGCCCACAGCCCACCCCCGGCGGGGAGCGGCGGTGAGCCGGCCCGGCTGGGGCGAGACCAACCCGGTCAACCGCTCCCACTGCCCCGTCCACGGCCCCTACCCGGGCCTGCTCTGCCCCGGCTGCGCGACCCTGCCCGCCCGCACCCCTGCCCCGAACGGAGACCGATCCCGGTGAAATACCCGCACTCCCGCCGCGGCGGCGGCCCCTGGCTGCTGACCGCCGTCGCCGTCGCGTTCCTCGTCTACGCCGCCACCGCCCCGACCACGGCCGCCGCCGTCGTCGGCCGCATCACCGCCGTGATCGTGCACCTCGCCTACGGCCTGGCCGCCTTCGCCACCGCGCTGTGACGTCCCAGGCCGTATTCCTCACCGGAACTGGAAGGAGCCCTTCATGGCTGCGAAGAAAGCCCGTGTCTGCCCGCGCTGCGGTGGCAGCGGGAAGAACGGCGCGGACCTGTGCCGGGCGTGCAACCCCTCCGCCGCGCTCGGGGACCGGATCGTCGGCCGCGCGCAACGACTCACCGACCGGTTGACCGGCACCACCACCCACGCCACCAGCCACGGCACGGTCGCGACCCGCCGTGGCCGACAGACCGTCACCCGCCCTCCGGCCGGCGCCCTTCCCCCCGACCAGCGCGGGAGTGCCGTCCCGGCCTGTGACCACTGCGGGAACAGCGGCGTGCCGTTGAAACTCACCCGCCGCGGCATGACCTGCCTGCGCGGCTGCCCGTCCTGACCGCCCCTCTCTTCCTTCTTTCCCTCTTTTTCCTTATCCCAAGACCAGAAGGGACACGGACAGTGAAATTCGCCACGCGGGAACAACTCGAACGCGCCGTCAAACGGAACAAGACGGAAAGCCTCTCCCGCATCAAAGGCGATATCGCCGCAGCTCTCGACGCCGGCAAGTTCAGCGGCGACGCGGTGACTGCGAACGAGATGGCGATAGAGGTCATCGACGCCGAACTGGCACGCCGTAGCAAATAGCCGCCTCATCCGCCGCCCCTGACTTCACCCACCCCGACATCCTCAAGGAGAACGGACATGGGCCTGTTCAGCTCGAAGAAGAAGACACCCCCGCCGCAGCCCGCGCCGGTCAGGAAGGGCCGCAAGGCGACGGCCGGCCCACCGACCCCGGCCACGACCACGAAAGGCCGGAAGACCACCACAACCCCGGCGCCGCAGAAGGCGAATCCGACAGCGACCACTACCACGGCGGCGGCCGTCCCCGCCGATGTGCGCCGCCAGATCGTCGACCAGGTCTGCGCCCGCTACCAGGCCGATCGGCTGCAGCCGCACGAGGTGGTCATCAAGGCCAACGGCGAGATCTGGATCGACCGCCGCGGACGAGACCCGCGCAACGTGCCGTTCGTCATCGGCACCTGGAAGTAGCGGACACCACCCGTACCCGGTGCGCGGTGGGCGTCTCGCCACAGCCACCCGCCGTGCCCCGGCCCTTGCCCGACATCCCGCAAAGGAGGCCTTCCATGGCGAACGACACCCCGCTGACCGTGGTCGGGAACCTCACCGCCGACCCGGAACTGCGCTTCACCCCGGCCGGGATCGCAATGGCCCGGTTCACCGTCGCGGCCACCCCCCGCACCTTCGACAAGGCCCGGAACACCTGGGTCGACGGTGAGGCGATGTTCCTCGGCTGCACCGCCTGGCGGCAGCTCGCCGAACACGCCGCCGAGTCCCTGACCAAGGGCACCCGCGTGGTCGTGACCGGCCGGCTGCGCCAACACCACTGGACCACCGACACCGGCGAGAAACGCTCCACCTTCGCCCTCGACGTCGACGAGATCGGCCCGTCCCTGCGGTTCGCCACCGCAAAGGTCACCAAGGCCACCCGCGGCAGCGCCGACAACTACCCGCCCACCGGCCCCGACGACCCCTGGTCCGCACCCGCACCCGCGCCCGTCGGCGCCGGGACCGGCGCGGACACGCCACCGTTCTGACCCACCGGGGCGGCCGGGGCGGGCACTCCCGCTCTGCTCCCGGCCGCCCCACCTCTTCTCCCAGAAAGGGGGATATCCCCATGCCCGGTCACGCCCGTCCACTCGCCCTCCACCGCCGGGACGGCACCATCAGCCGGACCGTCCCGGCGGTCGAGCTCACCCCCGGGGTGTGGCTGTACCGGGAGGGACGGGAGTGCTGGTGCGATTCCTGCTATCGCCAGGCCACCGCCCCCGCCACCTGCCCCCACGCCACCGCCCCCTGGGCCCTGGCCGCCACCTGCGGGCTGATCATCACAGTCCCCTGGTACATGCACGACGACGTCCTCTTGCTGCGCCGCTACGCCACCGACATCACCACCACCTTGACCGCCGCCGGAATCGATCTCACCGACCCCGACCCGGCCCGTCTCCAGGTCAGGATGCGTACCCCCACCGGCACGGCAGCCGGCGCGCTGCTCGCCCGGCGCGCCGCCGACGGCTCCTACCTGCACCCCGACGACCCCCGCCGTCACGCCCTGACCCCACCACCCACACCCACCCCCATACCCGAGCCTGACCCCGACGGCTACATGTACACGGTCACCTGCCCGCACTGCCCCGACCTGCGTACGGCCGCTGACAACCCGTTCGACGCCGGCTACCTCGCCAGCACCCACGACACCACCCACCACACCGGCACCCAGACCGCCGGCATCACCGTCACCCCCGCCGGCCCGGCACCGGTCTGCACTCCCGTTCCGGCCGGGATCACCCCGGCCACCTGCCCCCACACCGACTCCTGCGACGGGATCACCTCACCGGCCGGGCAGACCGGCACCTGGTGGCGCTGCACCGTCTGCGGCACCGACTACCCCGACCCCCATTCGGGCAGCGGCTCACACACCGACAGCCCCACCCTCTCCGGGGAGGAGTCATGAGCCGGACCGTGCTGGACCTGTTCTGCGGAGCCGGAGGAAGCAGCACGGGACTCACCGCCGCTGGACTGCGCGTGGTGATGGCCGCGAACCACTGGCCGTTGGCGGTCGACGTCCACCAGGACAACCACCCCACCACCGATCACGACTGTGTCGACATCTCCGCGGTCGATCCACGCCGCTACCCGGCCACCGACATCCTGTGGGCGTCCCCGGAATGCACCAACCACAGCGTGGCCCGCGGAGTCCGCCGGGCCACCGGCCAGGGGGTGCTGTTCGGGGACGCGCCCGACCCGGCCGCCGAACGCTCCCGCGCCACCATGTGGGACGTCGTGCGCTTCACCGAAGCCATGCTCAGCCGGGGCCGGCCCTATCACGTCGTCATCGTGGAAAACGTCGTGGACGTCGCCCGCTGGCTGTTCTGGCACCCCTGGCTCGCGGCCATGAGCACCGCCGGCTACAGCCACCAGACCGTCTATTTGAACTCCGCGTTCGCCCACGGACGGGACTACGCGGCCGCCCCGCAGTACCGCGACCGGGTGTATATCGTCTTCTGGCGGACGGGGCTACCGACCCCGAACCTCGACATCCGCCCGCCCGCCTGGTGCCCGACCTGCGCGGCACGGGTGAACGCCGTCCAGACCTGGAAACGACCCGACATCCGCTGGGGCCGCTACCGGGCCCAGTACACCTACCGGTGCCCCATCTGCCGCACCGCCGTCACCCCGTTCGCCCTGCCCGCCTCCAGCGTGATCGACTGGTCCGATCTCGGCGAACGCATCGGCGACCGGCCCCGGCCGCTGGCCGCGGCCACCCGAGAACGCATCCGCGTCGGACTCGCCCGCTACGGCCGGCCCGTCATGACCCCCGCCGGCGGCACCTGGAACGACCATGCCCGCCCGGTCGACGAACCGATGCGGGCCAAGACCACCCGAGAAACCGAGGGGATCGCGTGCCCGCCGACGGCCGAGCCGTTCCCAGCGATGCTGCGGCAGCACGTCCACCCCACCAGCGTCCGTGAGCCCCTCGTCGCCGTCGCGGCGGCCGGGACCCATCACGGGCTCGTCACAGCACCGAACGCCATCCTCACCGCCTACTACGGCAACGGAGGCTGCACCTCGGTATCCGCGCCGATACCGACACAACCCACCCGCGACCGGTTCGGGCTCGTCACCCGACAGCCCGACGCCGTCAGCGACAACGAGGTGGACGCCTGCGCGTTCCGGATGCTCACCCCCAGCGAAGTACTCGCGGCCATGGCCTTCCCCGCCACCTACCGGATGCGCGGCACCCGACGCGACCGCATCCGCATGGCCGGCAACGCCGTCACCCCACCCGCCGCACGACTCCTCGCCGAACGCCTCACCACCACCCTGGCCGCCACATGACCCGCCCGTCGGACCCGCGCCACGCCGCCGCGCTCGCCTACGCCGCCGCCGGCCGGGCCGTGTTCGTCCTCGGCCGCTCCAAACGCCCCGTGGCGAACTGCCGGGCGTGCGCGACCGCCGACCGCGGCCACGACCCGCAGGCCTGCGGCTGCCTGACCTGCCACGGCTTCTACGCCGCCACGACCGACCCCGCCCGCATCCACGCCATGCTCACCGCGATCCCCACCGGACTGCTCGCGGTCCGCACCGGCGCCCTCTCCGGCCTGGTCGTCGTCGATATCGACCCCCGCCACGGCGGCCGGCTCGACCGGGCGCTGATGACCCCGACCGCGACCGTGGCCACCGGCGGCGGGGGCTGGCACCTGTACTACCGGCACCCCGGAACCCCCGTGCCCTCCCGGCCCCTGCCCGGTCACGTCGGGATCGACATCAAGGCCGACGGCGGCTACGTCACCGCCCCACCCTCCCGCCACCCGACCACCGGCCGTCCCTACCAGTGGGCCGGCAGCCGGCCGGTCGAGGAGATGCCCCCCGCCCTGCTCACCCTCTGCCAGACCCCACCGGCCCCGCCCCACCCGTCCTCCGCCCCCGCATCCTCCGCATCCAGGCCCGTCCCGCAGCACGGGGGAGGGGGCATCTCCTACCCCGACCGGCTGCTGGCCGCACACCTCGACGCTGTTGCCCGCGCCCCCGAAGGACGCCGCCGGGTCACTCTCTACGGCGCCGCCCGCGGCATCGCCCGCATGATCACAGCCGGGGTGATCAGCCTCGAGGACGCCCACGCCGCCCTGACCACCGCCGGCCGGGCCGCCGACCAGACCGACCGCGACATCCACGCCGCGATCACCGGCGGCTTCGCCGACGAAGGGCTCACCCCATGACCCCCACCGACCCCGTCGACGGCGCGGCCATCCTCGACGCGCTACACGCCGCGCTCACCCGCTACGTCGTCCTGCCCTCACCCGCGGCCGCGGACGCCGTGGTGCTGTGGATCGCCGCCAGCCACGCCCAACCCGCCTGGGCCCACGCCCCCCGCCTCGTCATCCGCGCCCCGGAAAAACGCTGCGGGAAATCCCGCCTGCTCGACACCGTCGAAGCCACCTGCCACAACCCCCTGATCACCGTCAACGCCTCCACCGCCGCGGTGTACCGGTCGATCGACGACGACCCGCCCACCCTGCTCGTCGACGAGGCCGACACCATCTTCGGCGGGAAGAACGCCGACACCAACGAGGACCTGCGCGGCCTGCTCAACGCCGGCCACCAACGCAACCGGCCCGCGATCCGCTGGGACAACACCACCCGCCAGCTCGAACGCTGCCCCACCTTCGCGATGGCCGCGCTCGCCGGGATCGGCGCCATGCCCGACACCATCGAAGACCGCGCCGTGGTCATCCGGATGCGCAGGCGTGCCCCCGGCGAAACCGTCGCCCCTTACCGGCACCGCCGCGACCGCCCCGCCCTGCGCACCCTTGCCGACCAGCTCCACACCTGGCTACGCCCCCACCTGGCCGTCCTCRCCGACGCCACCCCCGCCATGCCGGTGGAGGACCGCGCCGCCGACACCTGGGAACCCCTCGTCGCCGTCGCGGACCTCGCCGGCGGCACCTGGCCGGCCCGCGCCCGCACCGCGGTCACCCTCATCACCGCCGAAGCCACCGACACCGGACAGACCTCGCTGCGGATCCGGCTCCTCGCCGACTGCCGTACCGCCTTCACCGGTCACACCGCCCTGTCCACCGGCTACCTGCTCGACCGGCTCAACGCCGATCCCGAAGCCCCCTGGCCGGATCTCGGCCCCACCGGCCTGACCGCCCGGCGTCTCGCGGACCTGCTGCGCGAATACGACATCCGCTCCGGCAACATCCGCTTCCCTGACGGCAGCCAGACCAAGGGCTATCTCGCAGCCGACTTCACCGACGCCTGGGCCCGCTACTGCCCTGTGGACAACCCGTCGGCCGGGGGTGGCGTCCCACCCGTCCCACCCGTCCCCGCCCAGGTCAGCGCGGGACGGATCGATCCGGTGGGACGGATAAACCGTCCCACCGGCCCGAACGGCGGCCCGCCGGCTATCTGCATCGCCTGCCGTGCCCCCCTCGACACCGACGACGGCAGCCACACCCACCCGACATGCACCGTCAGTAACACCCACACCGGCTAACGATCATCTGGGACGGATATGCCGTCCCAGCCGCGCGATCCGTCCCACCCTGACCAGCACAAACGAGCGTGGGACGGATGGGACGGCACCCCCACCGCTCCGCCATGCCCTCACTCACCGTGACCGACATGCCCGCGGCAAGACGGTCCTAATCAAGACGGCCCCGGCACGCACCGCCAAGCACCCGCCGGAGCCGCCTGCCCCCTCCAACCGAACTGGAAGAAGGCGACATCATCGTGACTGCTCCATCCGTGCCTGACCAGGCCAAGCAAGTGGTCTCTGTTTCCCGCCGCCGTGTGGTCCGTCCGGCTGCCTCGGCTCCCGCCGCAAACCGCCCGGAGACAGGCAAAGAAACACTCGCTGTCGAGGCGCTCCGCGCGGAGCTCCGGGCCGTCTTCGAGCGCCTGGACGTCTACCTTGCCGACCAGGCCCGGCACCAGGTCGCCGCCCCGCCGGCCGTGGCGTTGGTCGACCGGTTCAAGGGCCTGCCCGCCCTGATCTCGGTGGCCCGGGCCGCAGCCATCCTCGGTCTGTCCCGCGCCACCGCCTACCGCCTGGCGGAGGCGGGCGAGTTGCCTGTAGAGCGGATGGGCGGGCGGGTCTACATCGTCACAGACCGTCTGCGCGGCGCTGTCGGCGGTGGCGCATGAAGGGCAGCGTCTACAAGCGGCCGAACGGCTGGGAGTACAAGCACGACATCGGCCCCGACCCGCTGACCGGCAAGCGCCGGACGACGTCGCGCGGCGGCTTCAAGACCAAGACGGAAGCCACCAGGGCAATGCGGGAGTCCATCGCCCGTTTCGAGGAGGGCAGGCACATGGCGCCCTCCCGACGCACGGTGGAGGAATTCATCAAGGAGTGGCTGGCCGCAGTCCGGCCGTCGGTGGCGAAAGGCACGTGGGTGAAGTACCGCAACTACCTGACCCTCTACGTCGTCCCGGTGATCGGCACGACAACGCTTCAGGAACTCACCGCCCGTCGGCTGGACCTGCTCTACGGCCACCTGTTGGACGGCGGACGGCTCCACCGCCGCGGGCAGCAGGGGAGCGGCCTAGCGCCCGCCACGGTTGCTGTGGTCCATCAGACGTTGCGTCGTGCACTGGGCGATGCGGTGAAGTGGGGGTATATCCGACGCAATCCGGCGGAGGACGCACACCGGCCGCGAGTCGGCCGACGCGCGCCGACGGTGTGGACATCGGATCAGCTCCGTGTCTTCATCGACCACATCCGCGACGATCGGCTGTACGCGATGTACCTTCTTCTGATCACGACGGGCGTCCGGCGCGGCACTCTGGCCGGGCTGCGCCGGGCGGATGTCGATCTGGACTTGGGCACTATTTCGCCGAGCACGACACGGGTGGTCATCGACGGCCAGGCCGACGACGGGGAGCAGAAGACGCTGAGTGGCTACCGGCCGCTGTCCCTCGATCCACTCACGCTCGAAGCGCTACGTGCCTATATCGCGACCTGGGAGGTTGACCGAAAGACCTTCGGACATACGAACGAGCGTCTGTTCTGCTGGCCGGACGGCACCGCGATTCATCCGGACACAATCACTGACTGGTTCCAGGGCTACGCACGCACTGCCGGCCTGCCAGTGATCCGTCTCCACGACGTCCGACACAGCTATGCATCGGCCGCACTGAAGGCCGGTGTCCACCCGAAGGTGGTCAGCGAGCGTCTCGGCCACGCGAGCGTGGCGTTCACCCTGTCGTTCTACAGCCACGTGATCCCGGGCATGGACAAGGACGCGGCCGACGAGATCGCGAGCGTGATCCTCGGAACGCCGGAACCGCCCACCGCACCGGCGGTGCCTGAGTCGCCCGACGAGATGGAGGAGGGTCCGCAGGCCGAGTCCGCGTAGGCTGCGTTCGCGGATTCGTACGCACAGCGCCCCCCGTACGGACTGAGCCGTGCGGGGGGCGCTGTGAAAAGTACTGGTACCAAAGGGGTGGGCGATACTGGGATTGAACCAGTGGCCTCTACCGTGTCAAGGTAGCGCTCTCCCACTGAGCTAATCGCCCGAGTTTGTTCCGGTTTGGTGCCTTGTTACCGAGGCGGAGGCGGGAATCGAACCCGCGTACAGGGCTTTGCAGGCCCTTGCCTAAACCACTCGGCCACTCCGCCAGGGAGGCCGGGACGGGCTTGACCTCTGACCTCACACACTCTCGAGCGGACGACGGGATTCGAACCCGCGACCCTCACCTTGGCAAGGTGATGCTCTACCAGCTGAGCCACGTCCGCGTGCCCCTCGCCTCTCGGCGGGTGCAGGTAGCACTCTAGCGGACGATGTGGGGGAGCGTCGAATGACTCGCCGTCTGCTGTGTCTGTGATGTGAAGTCTCTGTGTCGTTGCCCGTCCGCTGGTGTCGGTTGCGCTTGCCGGTTGTCAAAACGTGCTGGTCGGGCCACGTGCCACGGGCCCGGACGCCGGTAGCGTGATTCGGATGGACGGCGCGACTCGGGACAGCCCGGACCGTGGCCGGCAGGCCAGGCCGGGGGGCGTCTTCATCGGTGCTGGCAGGCCGGTGACGCAGGCCTCGGGCGGGCGGATGGAGGTTCGGCGCCGCCCGCCGTGGCGGACGGGATCCTTCATGGTCGCCGGTGGTCGGCTCGCAACCGGTGTGATCGACATCACCGATGACCTGGCCGCCCTCGACCGCGGCGGCTTCTGGGCGGTCGTGGTCGACTTCGAGGGCGCGGCGCGGTGTGTGCGTTTCGCAGACGTCCGTGCCGCGCCCTCGCTGACGGCGATCGCGGGCCGGCCGTGGCACGGCCCGCCCCGCGACGGGTGGACGAGCAGCCTGGATCGGGACGGCTATGTCGCCGGCGTGCGGCGTATCCGCGCCGAGATCGCCGCCGGCGAGGTCTATCAGGTCAATCTGTGCCGAGTGTTGTCCGTGCCGATGGCCGCCGTGAGCGGTGAGGCGATCGCGGCTCTCGGGGTGGCGTTGGCGCGCGGCAACCCGGCGCCGTACGCGGCCGTGATGTATGTCCCGGAGGCGGACATCCGGGTGATCAGCGCGTCCCCGGAGCTGTTCCTGTCACGCCGGGGCGACGTGGTGCGCTCGGGGCCCATCAAGGGAACGGGCCGGGTCGCGGCGGACCTGTTGGAGAAGGACATCGCCGAGAACATCATGATCGTCGATCTGGTGCGTAACGATCTCGGCCGGGTTGCCTGCCCGGGCGGGGTGAGCGTCCCGGCGTTGTGCGCGCTCGAGGCCCATCCGGGCCTGGTGCATCTGGTGTCCACCGTCGAGGCGCGGCTGCGGCCGCATGTCGGCTGGCCCGAGCTGTTCGCCGCGAGCTTCCCGCCCGGGTCGGTGTCGGGCGCTCCGAAACTGAGCGCGTTGCGGGTCATCCGGGATCTGGAGCCGGTGGCGCGCGGGCCGTACTGCGGCGCTGTCGGCTGGGTCGACGCCGACCGGGGGCTGGGTGAACTCGCGGTCGGTATCCGGACGTTCTGGTTCGCGGCCGGCCGGCTGTGTTTCGGTTCCGGCGCCGGAATCACCTGGGGCAGTGACCCGGAAGGAGAATGGCGTGAAACGGAGCTCAAGGCCGAACGGCTGCTGAGGATCTGTTCGTCCGTCCCGACCTGACAGAGCCCGTGGACGCCACGTGGAATTACCAGCGGAATTACTTGAACGGCCTGCGGCTATGACCTTCTGTGACTGACGGCGTCCGGTGTGGACGCCGCTCGGTCCGATTCGATCGTGCTCGGGCGGCTTCCGCTCGGTGACCGGCTACGGGACCGGTCCGGGCGGTCTGCCGCCGGGCGGGTCCACCTGGCCGGCAGGGTGCATCGACCACCTGGAGGATCTGCGAAGATCGGCAGGATTCGCGTCGGCGGGATCCGTGGGATCCGTGCTGTCAGGCGTCCTGGTGTGGTCGTCAGGCGCGATGGTCAGGCCGGGACGACACCGGGTGCCCCGGCCTGGGCGATGTCACGTCTGCGGGCCACCCCAGATGAGCAGCGCGAGCTCCGCGTCCAGATCGACGACTTCGCTTTCCCCGCCGAGAGGTACCACCGAGTAGGTGCGGCGCAGGAACGACAGCACCTCGGACCGCGGCATCTCGAACAGCGCGTGGCCGGAGGGACTGGACAGCGACAGGCAGACGATCCGCCCGCCGGACTGGGCCGCCGGCCACACCTGCACGTCGCCGTCCCCGGCCGGTCGCCGGACGCCGTCGCTGAGCAGTTGGCGAGCGAACGTCCACTCGACAACCTCGTCCGCGCCGGTACGGAACCCGATGCTGACCGCGTAGGGATCCGCCGGTTCGTAGCGCATCGTCGCCGCCACCGGGACGGGCGCTCCACCAGGAACGACGAGCCGAAGTGCGAGTTCTGCTGTGATGGAATCGTGACGAATTGTCATCGGGCGGCCTCTCAGTGCTGCGGTGGTTCGGGCGAGCACCCGTGTAACGAGATGGTTCCCTCTTTGAGGCTCGTTGGAAACAAGGTTATGCGACTTGAACATCCGTTACGCCGGTTCGGGAGAGTTGCCCGGCATGGCGCAGGTACACGGACCGCAGCCGTCCGTCGGAGACGGCTGCGCAGCCCATCCGTGGCCGCCTGGGTCAATGAGCGTCATGTGGCGGAACCCCCGTAGGTCGATTACCCTTCGTATTCGCATTGCAAGTGCTGTCGTGCCTGATGAGATGGGGTCTACCCCTCCCTCGCTCGTCCCAATCGGGGCGAGTTGTGTTCGGATCGTGACCGAYGAAACCTCGCTCCGCAAGCCCTGATGTGACCGACATCATGGGTCACAGCGGACAGRCCGCATCGGACGCCCCGCACCCCTCCGCCGCCCCAGYAGCCCCCACCTTGTTGGGACGGCGTTGACGGCCACCCCGCCCGACCCACCGCAACGACGTAGTAAGCTTCATGCGTCTCCAGGGCGTATAGCTCAGTGGTAGAGCGCTGCCTTCACACGGCAGAGGTCCGTGGTTCGAAACCACGTACGCCCACGCGCTGGTCCTCCTTGCTTGCCGCCCTTGGGGCGGCTTCGCCGGGGCCGCGATGCCTGCCCGGGGGCCGAGCCCCCGGAGCCCCCACGGTTCTACGGCGGGGGTGGCCATGGGACCCCCGGTTGGCGGGCCTGGTCGATCCGGCTTTCTGGGGCTCGCCGCCCTTTGGGCGGCTTCGGGGCGTCGGTTCTGATTGCTCGCCGCCCTTTGGGCGGCTTCGCGGTATCGGTTTTGGTTGTTTGTTGCCATTTGGGTGGTTTTGTACTTGCTCGAGGGTGGGTCTCTGAGGGGCGGTTTGGCATGTTTGCGCCCTTTGGATGATTTTTGGGGGGCGTGTGCCGGGGTGAGAGGGCCGGCGCACGCCTGTGGTTTGTGGGTGTGGTTTGTGGCTCAGGGGTTGCGGCGGTGGGCGATTACGGGGACACCGGCACGGGGGCGCAGGGTGACGCGGGGGAGCGGGGTCACGGAATGGCCGAGGGTCGGCTCCAGGTGCCAGCGTCGGCAGACTGTGGCCAGGACGATTGCGGCCTCGAGTTCGGCGAACGTGTTGCCGATGCACTGACGGCTACCGCCACCGAACGGGAAGAACGCGTACTTCGGACGGGTGGCCGTTGAGCGTGGCTCGCTGGCTGGCCCCGTCGCGGACGGTTGCGTTTCGTCTGCGGGGGATGACGTCGGGGACGGTTCCAGCCAGCGTTGTGGCACGAAACCGTCGGGGTCGGGCCAGTAGTCGGGGTCGCGGTGCATGACCCACTGGCTGACCAGCACCGTCGAACCCGCGGGGATGTCGTAGCCGCCGAGAGAGTGGTCCGCCACCGTTCGGCGGAACATGATCCAGACTGGTGGGTACAGTCGGATCGACTCGGTGAACACCGCGCGGGTATAGGGGAGGCGGGGCAGGTCGTCCAGGGTGGGCAGCCGGTCGCCGAGGACCTCGTCGAGTTCGGCGTGCAGGGCCTCACGCGCCTGTGGGGCGTTGCCGAGCAGGTGGAAGGCCCAACTGAGCGCGTTCGCGGTGGTCTCGTGGCCGGCGAGCAGGATCGTCAGAGCTTCGTCACGTACGGCGTCGTCATCCAGCGGCGCGCCGGTTTCGGCGTCGCGGGTTGTCAGCAGCAGCGACAGCAGGTCGTTGCCGTCGGCCCCCTCGCGCCGGYGGTCAGCGATTATTTCCCGGATCAGCCGGTCGAGGTCGGCGCGGGAGTTACGGGCCCGCAGCGTCGTGGGCAGCGGTATTTTCTCCAGATACCGGCTACCGGGGATGACCGCTCGACGTGACACGCCCATGTTCGCCGCGATCGCCCGCCGTACCGTCAGCACGAGATCGCTGTCCAGGGGCAGGTCGAAAACGGTTCTGGTGACGATTCCGAGGGTCAGCTCGGTCATCTCCTCATGGATGTCCAACCGTTGCCCGTCGGACCATCCGGAAATGGTTTCCTCGGCCAGTCTGGCGAATGTTCCGCCGTACGTGGCGATACGCTGGCGGTGGAACAGCGGCTGAATGAGCCGCCGGCGGGCCCGGTGCAGCTCGCCGCTGCTGGTGAGCAGGCCGGAACCCAGCAGAAGAGCCAGCGGCTGTATTCCCTCGTCGATCGGCATTCGTTTTCTGCGGAAGCCCTTGGCGAAGACCCGCTGGGAGCTCACCAGGATCTCCTGCACCGCGGCCGGGTCGTTGACCAGGTAGACGGTGCCACGGCCCAGGGATCCGCGCACGATCGGGCCGTGTTCGTGGCGCAGCCTGATGAGCAGGTCGAGCGGGTTGGTCAGGAACGAGTACGCCGTACGCAGCGACTGCCCGCTCGGGCCCGGTGGATGCGGGCCAGGCCTGACGGCCGCGCCGCCCACCGCGTCGCCGGGAGCGTCGGCCGGCTGCGCCCCACTTGCGCTCCCGGCCCCACCCGCCCTCTCTGCCCTGTTCGGGCTGTCGGCGTTCGTGCTGTGGGCCTTGCCCGTATGCCCGGCCTCACCCGCGTTCTCGGCCTTGTCCGTGCTCTCCGCCGGGTCGTCGACGGCTCTGGCCTGGGATGATGTCATCGTCTACTCCCGGTTCGGCGGGTCGGGGCACGGCATCCGTCAGGCCCAGGTCGCGGTACGCATCCGACGCTGGGACGCGGGGGCGGCGCGTGCCCGGCGGGCCGAAGGTAACGCGATCATGTGCCTTTCGTGGCCGGGGCGCCTCCGGAAGCCGACCCGGTCGGCCCACCGGGATCGGGGCCGGGGTCCCTGGTCACTGTGGGGACAACTCCTATCCACCCTGCCGTGGTTCCACGGTCGGCAACGGGTACGTTGCGCAAGCAGAAGTGACGGTGCGTCCTGGCTGCGACACGCTGAATGATTCTGGTCATAGTGCGGGCGCCGTGGTTTGAAACGGCTTACGCTACCGGGGAGAGGTTGACGGCGACCCCCCCACGTCGTCAACCTCTCCTGTGGTTGACGAGAAGGTCAGYGATCATAATGTGGGATCGCGGGGTGGCCAGCCGAGGCGGTGACCTGTGGTTGGCCTCTGTGCGCATCCCGTGGCTGGTGGCGCGGCGTCCAACCGGGCATCCTGGGGCGTAGCGGTGTTTTGACGCGGTGCCCGGGTCGGAGTAGGTAGATGTACATCAGTGCGCGGGCCGTGGCGAGRCTGGCGGAAGCGCCGTCTTCAGCCTGTCCGGCCGGCGTGCGTGCCCAGCCAGCTTCCGGACGCATCGGGAGGCCCCGCCAGTGACACACCACCAGGGTGGTCCCAGGTCCATGACCGCGCCATCTGCGAGGCCACCTGTGAGCATGCCGCCCGTGAGCGTCGCGTTGCCCGCGGGCAACACGGGAACGGGCAGTTCGTGGACGTGATTCCGACCGCCCCGGAGGGTGTTTCTCTGGAGGCGCAGGCCGGCGTCGGCAGCCCGGACGCGTTCCGCCGGCTCTACACACCGCACCGGATGGCGTACATCAAGGGGGAACGGCCCGCCGACCAGCAGTGCCCGTTCTGCGAGATCCCGTCCCTGTCGGACGAGGACGGGCTGGTCGTCGCCCGGGGCGAGACCGTGTACGCCGTCCTTAATCTCTACCCGTACAACTCCGGGCATCTCATGATTGTGCCGTACCGGCATATTCCGGACTATGCCGCCCTGGTGGACGCCGAAACCATCGAGATGGCCCTGTTCACCCAGCACGCGCTGCGGGCGTTGCGGCGGGCGAGCGGCGCGCACGGCTTCAACATCGGGATGAACCTCGGTGTCGTCGCGGGTGCCGGTATCGCCGAACACGTCCACCAGCACGTCGTGCCTCGCTGGGGCGGTGACACCAACTTCATGCCGGTCGTGGGCGGCACGAAAGTCCTGCCCGCGTTGCTGGGCCAGACCCGCGAGCTCACCGCCGCCGCGTGGAAGGAAACCGAATAGGCACCGGCCCCGCGGCTGTGCACGGCACGGTTCTCCCGTGCCGTGCACAGCCGCCCAGGTGCCGTTCTTCCGACGCGGTGTTTCGCGGGACCGCGTTTCCCCGTGTCATGTTCTGGCGTCGTGTTCCGATGCCGTGTTCCGATGCCGTGTCGGAAGTGGACCGCTTTTCCGTGCCCGCCAAGGGATGCTCGGGGGCGGCACGGCGGTGGGGCCCGAACCGGTGCTGATCCGGGCCCACCACGGATGCGGGCCCCGTGCTATCCGGTTTCGCCGGGTCTGTCGCCGAGGTGTTCGGCGGCGAGGTGGTCAGGTACCGGTTCGTAACGCAGATTGTCACGGGTGAACGTGCCGGTGCCCTGGGTCAGTGAACGGATGTCCACCGCGTACCGCAGCATCTCCTTCTCGGGCACCTCGGCCCGCACCAGGGTCCGGCCCGCGGTGCTCCCRTGCGCTGCCTGCCCGTTGGACTGCCCACCGCCGACCGGCTCGATGCCGACGACCCGGCCGCGCCGCGCCGCGAGGTCGCTGGTAACCGGGCCGACGTGYTCGTCGGGGGTGAGCACGCAGACGGCGAGCACCGGCTCGAGCAGGACGATCCCGGCGGCTCGAGYGGCGTTCTTCACCGCCAGCGCCCCGGCGGCCTGGAAGGCGATGTCGGAGGAGTCCACCGAATGGGCCTTGCCGTCCACCAGCCGCACCCGGATGTCGACGAGCGGATAGCCGGCCGCCACCCCGAGGTCGAGCTGGCGCAGCACGCCCTTCTCCACCGAGGGGATGAACTGCCGGGGGACCGCGCCGCCGACCACCTCGTCGACGAACTCCCGGCCGCTGCCGGCCGGCAGCGGCTCCACCTCGACGTGGCAGATCGCGTACTGACCGTGGCCGCCGGACTGTTTGACGTGCCGGCCGGTGCCCCGCGCCGGTCCGCGCAGCGTCTCCCGCAGCGGCACCTGCGGCGCCACCCGGTCGACGTCCACGCCGTAGCGGGCCCGCAGCCGTTCGATGACGACGTCGCTGTGCGCCTCGCCCATGCACCACAGCACGAGCTGGCCGGTCTCGGTGCCGTACTCCACCGTCAGGCTCGGGTCCTCCGCGGCGAGGCGGGCCAGCGCGGTCGACAGCTTGTCCTCCGAGCTCTTCGTGCGCGCGCGGATCGCCACGGGCAGCTGCGGCCGCGGTATCGACCACGCCCGCAGCAGGATGGGGTCGTCCGGGCTGGACAGGGTGTCACCGGTCTCCGCAGTGGCCAGTTTCGCCACGACACACAGGTCACCGGCCCGCACGACCTGCGCCGGCCGCTGCCCGGAGCGGCCGGCCGGCCGGGAGATCCCCGCGATCCGCCCGTCGTCGTCGTGGTCGGGATGGCCGCGTTCGGCCCGGCCGTGCCCGCAGACGTGGACGGTCATGTCCGTGCGCAGCGTCCCGGAGAACACCCTGACCAGTGAGATGCGTCCGACGTAGGGGTCGGTCGTGGTCCGGATGACCTCGGCGGCCAGCGGGCCGTCCGGGTCGGCCGACAGCGACGGCCCCGACGACCCGTCAGGGCGGGTGCTCACCGGCAGGCGGTGTTCGGCGGGGGACGGGAACGCCCGGGTGAACAGGTCCAGCAGCTCGGCGGCGCCGAGCATGTCGCCGCTCCCGCCGACGGCACCGGCCGGGCCGAGAACGGGCAGGACCGGGTGGAAGCGGCCGCGGGCGACCGCTGTCTCCAGGTCGCGAAGCAGCAGCTCCGGTGCCAGTGGCTCCCCGGCGAGGTACTGCTCGAGCAGGGACTCGTCCTCACTCTCGGCGATGATCCCTTCGATCAGGGCGCTGCGGGCGGCGGCGACCGCCGGCCGGGTGGTGCCGTTCCCGGCGGCGGAAACGGCACCGGGAACGGCGCCACCCGCGGACAGCAGGTCGATCAGCTGGTAGCCGCCGTGCCCCGGCGCGGGCCCGTCCGCCGCTGGCAGGCGTACCGGCAGGTACAGCGGCAGCACGCCCGGGCCGAACAGCTTCTGGCAGGTGGCTACGGTCGCGGCGAAGTCGGCGCGGGGATGTTCCAGCTTCGTGAGCACGATTGCCCGGGGTGTGCCGGCGGCGGCGCACTCGTCCCACAGCAGCCGGGTGAAGCCGTCGACGCCGTCGAGGGCGCTGACCACGAACAGGGCCGCGTCCCCGCCGCGCAGCCCGGCGCGCAGGTCGCCGATGAAGTCGGCGAGCCCGGGGGTGTCCAGCAGGTTGATCCGCATGCCCCGGTGGGTGGTGGACAGGACAGTCAGGTTGATCGTGCGCTGGCGGTGCTCGGCATCGTCGTGATCGGTGTGCCGCGGCGGGGCGGGACGGCCCTGCGCCGCCTCGCCCTCGTCGGCCGCGGCCAGCAGGCTCTCGGCAAGAGTCGTCTTACCCGCGCCGGTGTGGCCGACAAGAATGACGTTGCGTACGTCGGCCGGGTGCTCGAGGTCGGGACGATCATTGCATGCGGTTGTTTTCACCTACGCCTCCCCGGTGTGACACGGCCACCCGGTGGCCCTGGTGACGGCCACTGGGCGGCTGGGAGGGCTGAACCAGTGGACCCCGCCTGGGTGACTGGACGAACGCGGTGGGCCGATCCGCTCCGGGCGGCCGGTGGCGGATCGCGTGATCGCGTCGTCATGAGTGGTTGTGTCAGTGGTGACGGTTGTGTGGGTGGAGGAAACGGTCCGGCTGTTGTCAGGTCGACGATTGTGACGTCGACGGTTGTGGTGTCACTGGTTGTGGTGTCGACGGTTGTCGTGTTGACGGGTGTTGGCGGTTGTCRTGCCGACGGTCAGCGGTGAGCTGCTGTGAAAAACTCGTGGGAACAGGTTCCCCCTCCGCCGGCATGTGAACAACCCATGTCGGTCTGGCAAGGAACGGGTTGCCGATGGTCACAGCGGTACTGTGAGGGACAGCACCGGACGTACACGACGGGACGTACATGCTCGCTAGCAAGGCGCGACCGCAGATTCAACGGGTGCTCGATCCCCTGGGCGAGCGGTTGGCCCGGTCGTCGGTGTCGCCGGACGTGGTGACGATCGTCGGCACCATCGGTGTCAGCGGTGCCGCGCTGGGCTTCTTCACCCGCGGGGTCTTCTTCGTCGGCACCCTCGTGATCACGCTGTTCGTCTTCTCCGATCTGCTCGACGGCCTGATCGCCCGGGCCCGCGGGATCTCCTCGCCGTGGGGCGCGTTCCTGGACTCGGCCTCCGACCGGGTCGGGGACGGCGCCATCTTCGGCTCGCTGATCCTGTGGTACGCCGGTGACGGTGACTCGCTGCCACTGTGCGCGGCTGCCCTGATCAGCCTGGTGGCCGGCTCGATCACCTCCTACGTCAAGGCGCGGGCCGAGGGCCTCGGGCTGCGGTGTGACGTGGGGTTCGCCGAACGCGGCGAACGCCTGCTGATCGTCCTGGTCGCGGCCGGTCTCTACGGCCTGGGCGTGCCGTACCTGCTGCCGGCGGCGCTGTGGTTCCTTGCCGGCGCCACCGTCCTGACGGTGACACAGCGTGTCGTTCATGTGCGTCGACAGTATCTGCAGGCGGCCGGCGCCGCCGGTGCGTCCGCGGCTGCCGGTGCCCCACCGGCCGAACCGACCGCCGGTCAGCGGGCCCGCTGACGGCACGTACCGGGTGTCCCGCGCGCGAATGACCATGATTGGTTGGTGACGTGGTTGGGAGCCGAGCCCTGGGTGTCCCGCGCGCGGATGACCGACCTGGCGTACGCGGCGGGCTGGCGGGTGGTCCGCCTGCTGCCCGAGCGGGTGGCGGCCACGGTGTTCACGGCGGTGGCCGACGTCGCCGTACGGCGGGACGGTCGTGGGGTGCACCGACTGCGCTCCAACCTCGCCCGTGTCACCCCGCCCGGCACCGATCTCGACCGGCTGACCCGGGCGGCCGTGCGGTCCTACGCGCGTTACTGGCTGGAGGTCTTCCGCCTCCAGGACATCTCCCGTGAGCGGATCATCGGGGGAATGCACATGCTGGACGAGCCACGTCTGCGCGACGCCCTCGCCAGCGGCCGCGGGACCGTTGTCGCGTTACCGCACATGGGCAACTGGGAGCATGCCGGCGCCTGGCTGGTCGCCACCGGCGAACCGTTCACGACCGTGGCCGAACGTCTCCAGCCGGCGTCGCTGTTCGACCGGTTCGTCCGGTTCCGTTCGGCGCTCGGCATGGAGGTCATCCCGCTGACCGGGGGCGAGCGGCCCCCCTTCGACCTGCTGGCCGACCGTCTCGGCGGGGGCGGCACGGTCTGCCTGCTGGCCGACCGCGACCTGTCCGAGGACGGCGTGCCGGTGGAGTTCTTCGGCGCGACGGCCACGATGCCGCCGGGGCCGGCCACCCTGGCGTTGCGGACCGGCGCGACCCTGCTGCCGGCCACGCTCTGGTTCGACCGGGACGGCTGGGGCGTGCGGATCCACCCGGCGGTGCCGCACACCGACGTGGCGCGGATGACCCAGGCACTGGCCGACGCCTTCGCCGAGGGCATCGCCACCCGTCCCGCGGACTGGCACATGCTCCAGCGCATCTGGCGGGACGAGCCACCGGCCGTGCCACCGCAGACGCCGACGCGGACACCGGCACCGACGGAGACGCCGACACCGACGGAGACGGAGCTACCGCAGCCGCGGTCGGAGCCGGCGCCGCGGTCGGAGCCAGAGCCAGGGCCGAGAACATGAAGATCGGCCTTGCCTGCCCCTACACCTGGGACGTTCCCGGCGGAGTCCAGGTCCACGTGCGTGATCTCGCCGAGGCCCTGGTCGCCCTCGGGCACGAGGTATCGGTGATCACGCCGGTGGGCGACGACAGCGCGCTCCCGCCGTACGGGGTGGACGCCGGCCACGCCGTGCCGGTGCCCTACAACGGCTCGGTCGCCCGGCTGCTGATGGGGCCGGTGTCCGCGGCGCGGGTACGCCGGTGGCTGCGYGAGCACGACTTCGACGTCCTGCACGTGCACGAACCGACGGCGCCGAGCGTCAGCCTGCTCGCCTGCATGCTCGCTGACGGCCCGATCGTCGCCACGTTCCACACCTCCAACCCGCGCTCGAAGATCCTGACAGCCGCGCACGGGGCGCTGCAGCCGTCCATGGAGAAGGTCCGGGCCCGCATCGCGGTGTCCGAAGCGGCCCGTCGCACGCTCGTCGAGCATCTCGGCGTGGACGCGATCCTCATCCCCAACGGCGTGTCGATACCCACCTTCGAACGGGCGGCCCCGTTGCCCGAACCGGTCTCGAACGGTTCCACGGTCGTCTTCCTCGGACGTATCGACGAGCCGCGCAAGGGCCTGGACGTGCTGCTCGCGGCCCTGCCGGCGCTGATGGAACGCCGTGCCGACGCCAGGCTGCTGGTCGCCGGCCCCGGCGACGGGGAGGCGGTGCTCGAGCGGGTCGAGCCGGGTCTGYGCGACCGCGTCCACCTGCTCGGGCTCGTCTCCGACGCGGACAAGCCCCGGGTGTTCCGCTCGGGGGAGGTCTACTGCGCGCCCAACACGGGGCAGGAGAGCTTCGGCATCGTCCTGCTGGAGGCGATGGCCGCGGGCGTGCCGGTGGTGGCCAGCGACATCGACGCCTTCCGCCGGGTCCTGGACGACGGCCAGRCCGGCCGGCTGTTCCCGGTCGGCGACGCGACTGCCCTCGCCCACACCCTCGCCGACCTGCTGGCCGATCCCGCACGGCGCGGGCGGCTGGCCGAGCGGGGTCGGGCGGTGGTGGCCGCCTACGACTGGACGGTGATCGCGAAACGGATCGTCGGGGTGTACGAGATGGTCGCCGGCGACAGGCCGGTGTCACTGGCAGCGAACAGCGCCTGACGGGCCAGCGCCTGAGGGCCAACATCGGCCGCGGTCGGCGGTCCGCCATCCGGTGTGAGGAGATTCATGCCAGCTGGCGCGCTCCCACCCCACGTTCACTACGCTGCGCGAGGTGACCCTCGTCGTTGTTACGGTCGTGATCGTGGTGGCGATCGCCACCTATCTGACCTGGCTGGCCAGCCGGCTGGACCGCCTGGCGGTCCGGGTGGACGACGCCCGGACAGGACTGATCAGCCAGCTGGCGCTGCGCGTGGAGGTGGCCGGGGAGCTGGCCCGGCGGTGCGAGCTGACGGAGCTGGGCGAGGCGGTGGAGCGGGCCCGGGCCGCGCAGGTGGGGCCCGCGGGGGGCGGCCCGCTGGACAGCGACACCGAGACTGCGGAGAACAGCCTCAGCCGGGCCCTGCGCTCGCCGGGGGTCACGGCGACGGCGGACCGGGCGCCGGACGCCCTGCACGCGGTGGATGTTGCCGCCGCCCGGGTCGCGCTCRCCCGTCAACTGCACAACGACGCCGTACGCGACGTGCGGGCACTGCGGGCCAGACGGATCGTGCGGGTACTGCGACTGTCCGGGCGCAGGCCGCTGCCCACCTACTTCGAGATCGACGACGCGCTTCCGATGCGTGGTGACACCGGGGGCAGGAACGACCATGCCGGCGCCGACGGCCGTGACGGGGACGGCAGGCGCGCCAGTACCACGCGTGACGGCCCTGCGCGTGACGGCATCGCGCGCGACAGCGGCAGGCGCGACGGCAGTACGTATGATAGCGATGTGTCTGATGGCAATATGTCCAAGTTTACACCGTAAGCTCTTCTGTGTTGTCGATCGTAATCGCCATCCCGTCCGGTAGGTGCTTCCGGTCGTAGGATGGGATGTCTTCCGTCCGGGCTGACTGTCGTGTGTCCGACGTGCTCCGCTCGTGGAAGCCGCGGTTTGTCGGCGTCCGGCCCAGCTGGGATGTTCGCCGTGGACCGAATTCCTGCACCGGTCCCGTCTGTGTACAGAGAGGCATGCCATGTCCGAGGGTCTGACCGCTGCCGAGCCCGCTTCGCGGGGCCACGGACCGGACCACGGATCCGTGCCCACGGCCACGCTGCCCGGCGCGGCCGGCGCGGCAGACGGCGCCCACGTGGGCACGGCCCGGGTCAAGCGGGGCATGGCGGAGATGCTCAAGGGCGGTGTGATCATGGACGTGGTCACGGCCGAGCAGGCCCGGATCGCCGAGGAGGCCGGCGCCGTCGCCGTGATGGCCCTGGAGCGGGTTCCCGCCGATATCCGTGCCCAGGGCGGAGTCTCCCGGATGAGCGACCCGGAGATGATCGAGTCGATCATCGAGGCGGTGTCGATCCCGGTGATGGCCAAGGCACGCATCGGCCACTTCGTCGAGGCCCAGGTGCTCCAGGAGCTGGGGGTCGACTACGTCGACGAGTCCGAGGTTCTCACCCCGGCCGACCCGCACCACCACATCGACAAGTGGCGGTTCACCGTCCCGTTCGTGTGCGGCGCGACCAACCTGGGGGAGGCGCTGCGCCGGATCGGCGAGGGCGCGGCCATGATCCGGTCGAAGGGTGAGGCGGGCACCGGCGAGGTGTCCAACGCGGTCGTGCACATGCGCACGATCCGGGCGGAGATCGCGCGGCTGTCCGCGCTGCCCGGCGACGAGCTCTTCGCCGCGGCCAAGGAACTGCGCGCCCCCTACGAACTGGTCGCCGAGGTCGCGCGGCTCGGCGCGCTGCCGGTCGTGCTGTTCACCGCCGGTGGTATCGCGACGCCCGCGGACGCCGCCCTGATGATGCAGCTGGGGGCGGACGGCGTGTTCGTCGRCTCGGGCATCTTCAAGTCCGGTGACCCGGCACGGCGCGCCCGGGCGATCGTCGAGGCCACCACCATGTACGCCCACCCCGACGTCATCGCGAAGGTCTCCCGCGGCCTCGGCGAGGCGATGGTCGGCATCAACGTCAGCGATCTCGCGCCCGCGGACCGCTTCGCCGACCGCGGATGGTGAGCGGCCCCTGGACGCCTCCGGCACAGGCGAGGACCGGCGCGGCGCGGCTGGGCGTGCTGGCTCTGCAGGGTGACGTCCGCGAGCATTCCCGGGCGCTGGCCGCGCTCGGCGTCCAGGTTGTCGAGGTGCGCCGGCCGTCCGATCTGGGCGCCCTCGACGGGCTGGTGCTGCCCGGCGGCGAGTCCACCACGATCGGCCGGCTGCTGCGGGTGTTCGAGCTGCTGGAGCCGCTGCGGGACGCGATCGCGGCCGGGCTGCCGGTGTTCGGGTCGTGCGCGGGCATGATCCTGCTGGCCAGGGACGTCCTGGACGGCAGGCCCGGCCAGCCGCTGCTGGGCGGGCTGGACGTGGTTGTGCGGCGCAACGCGTTCGGCCGCCAGGTCGACTCGTTCGAGGCGGAGATCGACATCACCGGTGTCGCCGGCGGCCCGGTCCGGGCGGTCTTCATCCGGGCACCCTGGGTGGAGAAGATCGGGGACGAGGTCGAGGTGCTCGGTAGGGTCGGTGACAGGATTGTCGCGGTCCGCCAGGCGGGCGTACTGGCGACCGCGTTCCATCCGGAGCTCACCGGCGACGGGCGGATACACGAACTGTTCGTCGGCATGGTGGAGGATGCGCGAGGCATGCGGGCCGTACGGGGCACACAGGGTGTGCAGGGCGTACGGGGCATATCGGCACAGGGTGTATCCATGCAGGGCACAGGTGGCAGACAGGAGCGGGGACAGGTGAGGGGCACGGCATGAGCGGTCACTCCAAGTGGGCGACCACCAAGCACAAGAAGGCCGTCATCGACGCGCGCCGCGGCAAGCTGTTCGCGAAGCTGATCAAGACGGTCGAGGTGGCGGCCAAGACCGGTGGCGGGGACCCGGCCGGGAACCCGACGCTCGCGGACGCCATTGCCAAGGCGAAGTCGCAGTCGGTACCGAACGACAACATCGACCGCGCCGTGAAGCGGGGGTCGGGCGAGCTCGCCGGCGGGGCCAGCTATGAGGAGATCACCTACGAGGCGTACGCGCCGAACGGGGTGGCCGTGCTGGTCGAGTGCCTGACCGACAACCGCAACCGGGCCGCCTCGGACGTCCGGGTGGCCATCACCCGCAACGGCGGCAGCGTCGCCGATCCAGGGTCGGTGTCCTACCTGTTCAACCGCAAGGGCGTCGTCCTCGTCACGAAGACCCCCGAGCTCGGTGAGGACGACGTCCTGACCGCGGTGCTCGACGCCGGCGCGGAGGAGGTCAACGACCTCGGCGACGCGTTCGAGGTCGTCTCGGAGGCCACGGACCTCAACGCGGTGCGCGTCGCGGCCACCGACGCGGGGCTCACGGTGGCCTCGGCGGACCTGTCCTGGCTGCCCAGCGTCAGCGTGCCGTTGGACGAGGAGGCCGCCCGCAAGGTCCTCAAGCTCGTCGAGGCACTCGAGGATCTCGACGACGTCCAGAACGTCTGGTTCAACGCCGACATCTCCGACGAGATCATGGAGCTGGTCTCGGCCTGACCGGCTCCTGACCGGCTCCCTGGCGCCGTCGGCGTTACCGTGACTTCTGGTGCCGCCGTACGGACCGGTGTTGTTCGCGTGGTGGGTATGTGCCCCGTTTCGAGGCGTGTGTCGTTCTGAGGCGTTCGTCGTTTCGGGACGGGGGTCAGCTCGGGACGGGGGTCAGCCCGTGTTCCGGTCGCGGATGCACTCCTCGGCGAAGGACAGCGCCCGCAGGTGGTAGGAGCGGGCCGCCCACCCCAGGCTGATGTTGTGGCCCGCGCCGCGCTGCCGGACCAGCTCGAAGCGCGGCGCGGCGCTGAAAGCGGCCCGCAGTTCGGTCTCCGTCGCCTCGTCAAGGTGCCACCAGGACTCGTGGTCGGCAAGCGTCCAACGGACCGGCACCCGCACCCGCGGACCCAGCAGGGGCAGCTTCTGCGGCCACTTCGCGGCATCGGATGCCTCGCCGGCCGGCACGCCGGCTGTCGGTACCGTCCCCAGGACGAACGTGCCGGGCGGGTACAGGGACTCCGGCCCCCAGAACAGCTTGCGGGCCGCGAGGGCATGCTCCCGGTGGATCTCGGCGACGCTGCTGTCAGCGGGGATCCGCGGCGGCCACAGACCGTCACGGTACCGGGCTCCCACCCCGGAGACGTCGAGACCGAGCAGGCGCTCGCCGCGTTCGTCCGCGGCGAGCGACACCGACAGCATCGTGCCGAACGAGTGGCCGATCAGGAACAGGCCCGCCCCCGCGGCGTGGGATGCCGTGAACGTCTCCAGCGCCCGCCAGGTGGCGGCGGTCTGCGCGGCCAGCGTCTGGTGGGTGGCCTTCAGCCCCGCCGACGCGCCGTAGCCGGGCCGGTCCAGCGCCAGCACACTGAACCCGAGGGCCGTGCCGAGGGTCAGTAGGGACAGGTCCGGATGCGCCCGGCCGTGGAAGTAGGACGCGCGCAGCCCCCCACCGGGCAGGCCGACGATGACGGCCCGCGGCGGGCCGTCAGGCTCGGCCAGCAGCCCGGACAGCTCCACGTCACCGGCATCGAGGCGGACGTGGCGCGTCTGGTCCGACCGGCGCGCACGCGGCACCTGTCCGTCGCCGTGTTCGGCCGCCGGCCCGGCGGTCAGCCCGGTCGGCCTGGTCGGCTCGGTCAGCCCGACCGGCTCGGTGCCGGCGGCGGCATCGGAGCCCATTGCGGACCTCATTTCCCACATTCCCGGCGCTTTTCGGTGGCATCTCCCGCTTGTCCGGCGGGGCACCGGCGATCTTCGCGGGGCATTGCCGGTCATCTCACCATATGCTGATCTGTGCCCGGCCGACGGCCGCGGGTGGCGTTGCGGACAGCCAGTTGACGCCGGCCGCCAGCGGTGGGTGTCTGCCGGGCTGCTGCCCGGCCGGCCGGCGATGTTTGCCGGGCCGGCGCCCGGGTAGGCGTGTCGCTGCACTCGAACAGGCGTTCAGACGTGCCACAATCGTGGCGAACCGCCGGTGGCCGGCGGTCCCGGGTAATCCGGCGGTCGCGATGTCCGACGGACGGTCGGGACGACAGTCGACGAGCTAGCTGGTCGTGGAGGGTGCCGGTGCTGGTGCTGGGGGTCGATCCGGGGCTTACCCGCTGCGGTCTCGGGGTTGTCGACGGCGGGCCGGGTCAGCAGACGTCGCTGGTCGAGGTCGGCGTGCTGCGTACGCCCGCCGCCGATGACGTCTCCGCCCGGCTGTGGGCACTCGAACGCGGCTTCGGTGAGTGGCTGGACCGTCACCACCCCGACGCGGTCGCGGTCGAGCGGGTGTTCAGCCAGGCCAACGTCCGGACGGTCATGGGTACCGCGCAGGCCGGGGCGGTGGCGATCGTCAGCGCGGCCCGCCGTGGCCTGCCGGTCGCGCTGTACACCCCCAGCGAGGTGAAGGCCTCGGTCAGCGGAAGCGGCCGGGCGGACAAGGCCCAGGTCACCTTCATGGTCAGCCGTCTGCTGGGGCTGTCCGACCCGCCACGCCCGGCCGACGCCGCCGACGCCCTGGCCCTTGCGCTGTGCCACCTGTCGCGAGGGCCGGCGCTCGCCCGGATGCGGGCCGCCAGGCAGGCTGCCGCGGCCGCCGGCAGGAGCCTCAGGTGATCGCGTCCGTGGCCGGGACGGTTGCCGCCCTGTCGCCCGATGCCGCCGTGGTCGAGGTGGGCGGGGTCGGGCTGCTCGTCCAGTGCACCCCCGCGACCCTGGCCGGGCTGCGGGTCGGGCAGCAGACACGGCTGGTCACCACGCTGGTCGTCCGGGAGACCGAGCTGACTCTCTACGGTTTCGCCGACGCCGACGAGCGCGACGTCTTCGAAACCCTGCAGAGCGCCTCCGGGGTCGGCCCCCGGCTCGCCCAGGCCGTGCTCGGCGTCCACAGTCCGGACAGCGTGCGCCGCGCGGTCGCGGCGGAGGATCTCGCGGCTCTGACGAAGGTGCCCGGCATCGGTCGCAAGGGCGCGCAGCGCATCGTCCTCGACCTCAGGGACAGGCTCGGCCCGCCCGTACCGGCGCCGGCCGCGGGGGATGGCGGTGTGGGTGTGGGCGGGGCCGGCGGTGACGGTGCCGCGCCGGCCGCGGGCACGGGTGTCACCGCCGGCGAGCAGGTCCGCCTCGCGCTGCTCGGGCTCGGCTACACCGCGCGGGAGGCCGACGACGCGCTGGCCGCCGCGCTGGCCGATTCCCTGTCCGATCCCCTGGCCACCACCGGGGCGGATGCCCTGGCCACGGTCCCGGCCGGCAACGGCCACGGCGATGCCGGGCCGGGCAGCCGCGCGGGCCGTGACGGCCCCGGTGACCCACGGGCCAACGGCGCCGGCACCGGCCGGGCGGGCAGCGGCCGTGCCGAGACACCGGATCCCGTAGGCGTGCTGCTGCGTCGGGCGCTGGCCGCCCTGCGGCCTCGGTAAGGGCGGCTGGATGGACGTCGAGGGTCTGGTCTCGCCGGTGGCCGAACCGCAGGAGCGTGCCTTTGAGGCGGGCCTGCGGCCGGGGACGCTAGCGGAGTTCATCGGCCAGCAGAAGGTCCGCGAACAGCTTATGATCATGCTTGAGGGGGCGCGGGCCCGGGCGCGTCCGCCCGACCACGTCCTGCTGTCCGGGCCGCCGGGGCTCGGCAAGACCAGCCTGGCCATGATCATTGCTCGGGAGATGGCGGTCCCGCTGCGGATGACCAGCGGGCCGGCGGTCGAACGGGCGGGGGATCTCGTGGCGATCCTCACCGCGCTGGCCCCGGGCGAGGTGCTCTTCCTCGACGAGATCCACCGCATCGCGCGCCCGGCCGAGGAGCTGCTCTACGCCGCGATGGAGGACTTCCGGGTCGACGTCGTGCTGGGCAAGGGCCCCGGCGCCACCGCGATCCCGCTGGACATCGCCCCGTTCACCCTCGTCGGCGCGACCACCCGCTCCGGTCTGCTCACCGGGCCGCTGCGCGACCGGTTCGGTTTCACCGCCCACATGGACTTCTACGACACCGACGAGCTGATCGATGTGCTGGTCCGGTCAGCGGCGCTGCTCGGTGTGCACATCACCGGCGACGGCGCGGCAGAGGTCGCCGGCAGGTCACGCGGAACCCCCCGGATCGCCAACCGACTGCTGCGACGGGTGCGTGACTACGCCGAGGTGCGGGCGGACGGAGTCGTCACCCGTGAGGTCGCCCAGGCCGCCCTGCGCGTCTACGACGTGGACGCACTCGGTCTGGACAGGCTGGACCGGGCGGTGCTGGAGGCGCTGGTACGCCGCTTCAACGGCGGCCCGGTGGGTCTGGCGACCCTGGCGGTGGCGGTGGGGGAGGAGCCGGACACGGTCGAGGAGGTGGCCGAGCCG
Source organism: Protofrankia sp. BMG5.30 (assembly GCF_001983005.1). Lineage (NCBI taxonomy): Bacteria > Bacillati > Actinomycetota > Actinomycetes > Frankiales > Frankiaceae > Protofrankia > Protofrankia sp. BMG5.30. Next base: position 56,158 of record NZ_MOME01000022.1, read on the forward strand.
TTCCTGGTCCGGGCCGGTCTGCTCGCCCGGACCCCCCGGGGGCGCATCGCGACCCCGGCCGCCTTCACCCACCTCGGCCTCGACCCGGTCGAGGGCCTGCTGGGCCGTTCCCAGGTTCCGCTTCCCCTCATCGACAGCGACGACTGAGCCCCTGGCCGACGGCGGCTGAGAGCGGCGGCTGCCCGCCGGTTCTCCCGGCGCCGCGGCTCCTTCGCCGCTCTTCGTCGGCGTCGGCTGGGCGCGCTCCGGCGGGGCCTGGCGCCGGCAGCCCCGCGGCCGGTACGTACCATCGGCCGCACAACATGGGAGGACGTGGACGTGCAGGTGATCGTGGTCGCACAGGATGTGGCCCAGAACGGCGGCGGCGGTGGGTTCGGCGGGTTGTTTCCCCTGATCCTGCTGCTGGCGCTCGTCGTTTTCTTTGTCGTCAGCCAGCGGCGTCGGCAGCGGACCCAGCAGCAGGTCCTGACCTCGCTCGCGCCGGGGGCGCTGGTCGTGACCACCGCGGGGCTGTACGCCACGGTGGTCGAGGTCGAGGGCAGTGACGTGCTGTTGGAGGTGGCACCGGACGTGGTCTGCCGGTTCACCCGTTCCGCGGTCGTGCGGGTCGTCTCCCCGGTGGGGGAGGACGGGGCACACCACGACGATCATGATATTGATCATGACGGTGGCTCTGACGGTGGCCATGACGGCGACGAGGAAGACGGCCACCGGGACGAGGACGCCGGGGCGGCTGACGACCACGGCACGGGCCGGGGGCCCGTCGACACGACCAAGAAGGTCGACACGACCGGCGGCGGGGAGACAACCGGTGGCCAGCGGCGGCCGGACGCCAGCGGTTCCGAGGATCCCGGGGAAGGGACGCCAGGGCGGTAAACGGCAGGCCGACCGGCACCGGCCCCCACTGGAGCCGGTCGGCGTCCGCTTCGACGAACATGCGGATATCGGCGTTACAAATGTGGTATCGGAACGCCTCCGGCATGACAGTCGTTCCGATACCTTGGGCCGATACCTTGGGTGCGGTCGGCATCCGGCCGTGGGCGTGGTCGGCGCCGTCCCACCGTGACGGCAGGTCCACACTGTGACGATCAGTCTCAGTCCACGCCGGTTCCACCGGTCGTGGCCGGATCGGCCGTCCACCGGGCAGGTCCAGTGGGCATGTCCAGCAGGAAGTCCAGCAGGAAGTGGTATGAGCGCGACGGCGCGTGACGAAGGGATATCCGTTGGCACGAGGGTCAGGGCGACGGCGTAAGGCCTTGAGCCCCGCCTGGTCCCGGATCGGGCTCCTCTTCGGCATCGTGGTGTTGCTCTACGGCTCCATGGCGCTGACGTCCACGTGGACGCCGAAGCTGGGCCTGGACCTCCAGGGCGGGACGAGCGTGATCCTCACGCCCCGGTCGACCGAGCCCGGTAAGGGCGTCGACGGTGGCGCGGTCAACAAGGCCGTCGACATCATCCGGGAGCGGGTCAACGGGCTCGGGGTCGCCGAGGCCGAGGTCAAACGCAACAACACCCAGATCGAGATCTCGGTTCCCGGCCGCGGCCGCAACGATGTCGTCGAACTGGTCGGGCAGACCGCCGAACTGCGCTTCCGAGAGGTCTACACCTCCGGGGCCGCCGTACCGGCCGCTCCGGCCACTCCGACGGCCACCCCGACGGTTCCGGTGCCCGGAGCACCGGGCGCCGCGTCCGCTCCGCCCGCCGCCACCGCTGCGTCCCCGTCCACCACCACCCGGCCGGACGTGGTCGGCTCCGGTCTGCTCGCCCAGGCCGCGCCGACGGCCCCGGCCGGCTCGGCCGCGCCAGCACCGGCCGCCTCGGCGTCACCGGCCCCCGGGACGCCCCCTGCCGCGGTACCCCCGGCGGCCTCTGGCCAGCCCGCGCAGCCCGCCGCCGACACGCCACCGGCCGACGTCGTCGCCCGGTTCGAAAGCCTGACCTGCGCCCCATCGGACGTGCGCAGCCAGGCGGCCGCCACCGACCGGCCGACGGACTGGGTGGCCGCCTGTGACCGTTCCGGCGCCGTCAAGTACCTGCTGATGCCCGCCACGGTGATCGGCACCGACGTGAAGTCGGCAACGGCCGGGCTCGCCAGCTCCGGYGGCACCACCTCGGTGAGCACCGGCGAGTGGGTCGTCAACGTCAGCTTCACCGGCAGCGGGCAGGCGAAGTTCACCAGCCTGACCGAGAAGACACTCGGCAAGCAGGTGGCGATCGTGCTCGACGGGGTGGTGCAGTCCGCCCCGACCACCAACGACCGGATCGCCGGTGACGCGCAGATCTCGGGCTCGTTCACCCAGTCCAGCGCCCAGGATCTCGCCAACGTGCTGCGCTACGGCGCCCTGCCGCTGGCCTTCGAGCAGTCCAGCGCCGAGTCGATCTCCCCGACCCTGGGGCAGGACTCGCTCAACGCCGGCCTGCTCGCCGGTGTCATCGGTCTCGCGCTGGTGACGTTCTACTCGTTCGTCTACTACCGGGCGCTCGGAATAATCGTGCTCAGCTCGCTGGCGGTGAGCGGGGTGCTGGTGTACGCCTCGGTCGTGCTCCTCGGCGAATGGATCGGGTTCACTCTCACCCTGGCCGGGATCGCCGGTCTGATCCTGTCCATCGGTGTCACCGCGGACTCGTTCGTCGTCTACTTCGAACGCATCAAGGACGGGGTCCGCGAGAACCGCACCGCGCGGGTGGCGACCGAACGGGCCTGGCCGTCGGCCCGGCGGACCATGCTCTCCGCGGACACGSTCTCCTTCCTCGCCGCCGCGGTGCTCTACATCCTGTCGGTGGGCTCCGTCCGGGGATTCGCCTTCACCCTCGGGCTGTCCACTCTGATAGACGTCCTGATCATGTTCATCTTCRCCAGACCGGTGGTCACCCTGCTCGTGCGCAGGCCGTTCTTTGCCACCAGCCGTTTCTCCGGTCTCACCGTCGCGGCAGTCCGTGGCCAGCCGGCCGCGGCCGGCCCCGCGCCGGCCCGCCTGGCCAAGCGGGAGCGGGCCCCGGCCACCCCCGCCCAGGCCGCCGCCGGCAGGGGAACGGCGAGGGCGGACGCCGCCGGTGGCCCCGAGCAGGGATCACGCGATCTTCGTTCGGCACGCGGTTCGCGGCCGTCACGGCCGGGCTCGTCCGGCACGGCGCAGGGGGAGTAGGCGATGTCCTGGGCCAGCCGGCTCTACCGCAACCAGTCCCATGTCGACTTCGTCGGCCGCCGCCGGATCTGGTATGCCTTCTCCGCGTTCCTGCTGATCGTCTGCGTCGCCAGCATGCTGATCCGGGGCTTCTCCCTGGGCATCGACTTCAAGGGCGGGGCGCTGTTCCAGTTCCCGTCCGGCGGCAGGTCGGTCGCCGTGGCCGAGGAGGCCCTGTCCTCGGCCGGCGTCAACCCGGCCGACTCGGTCATCCAGGAGCTCGACACCTCCCAGCAACTGCGGGTGCAGACCCCGACCCTCTCCGCCGAGCAGGCCAGTGCGCTGCAGAACACCATCGAGAAGCGTTTCGAGGTCGCCCCGACCGACATCGACATCTCGACGGTGGGCGCGTCGTGGGGGTCGACCATCACCAGCAAGGCGCTGCAGGGGCTTGCGGTCTTCCTGGTGCTGGTGATGGTCTACCTGTCGGTCCGGTTCGAGTGGAAGATGGCGGTCGCCGCCATGACCACGCTCATCCATGACCTCGTCATCACGATGGGCGTCTATTCGCTGGTCGGTTTCCAGGTCACCCCGTCCACGGTCATCGCGCTGCTGGCCATTCTCGGGTTCTCCCTCTACGACACGGTCRTCGTCTTCGACCGGGTCCGGGAGAACACCGCCGGCATGAGCACGACCAGCCGGCGCACCTACGCGGAGGCCACCAACGACGCGTTGAACGAGACCCTGATGCGTTCGCTCAACACCTCGTTCATCGCGCTCGTACCGGTCGCCTCGCTGCTGTTCGTCGGCGCCGGTCTGCTCGGCGCCGGCACCCTGGAGGATCTCGCCCTCGCCCAGTTCGTGGGTATCGCCTCGGGCGCCTACTCGTCGCTGTTCTTCGCCACTCCGCTGCTGGTCGACCTGAAGAAGAACGAGCCGGCGGTCAGGGCACTCGACCAGCGGGTGGCCCGGGTACGGGCGGCGGCCGCCCGGGAGCCCGCCAGGCAGCCGAGGGCCGCGGCGGCGGCCGCCGTCGGTGGTCGCGTATCCGACAGCGGGGCCGCGGCGGCCGGCCAGGGGCCGGGAAGCGGATTTTCCGATACCGCGACCACCCCCTCGGACGCTGACGAGCGTGAACGTGGAGAGCCCGCCAGCGGCCGTGAACCGGCCGTCGCCGGCGTCCGGCCGCCACGGCCCGCCGCGGGCCGCCGTCCGACACCGGCCCGGCGTTCTGGCCGCAAAGGCCGTCCCAGCGGTAAAAAACGGCGGTGACGACCATCGAACCAGCCGAAACGACCATCGGACCGGCCGGCACCGGCACCACCAGCGGCCTGTCCGCGGCCGGCGCCACCGCCGCGGACGTGCTGCGGGCCCACATCCGGGATGTCGCCGACTTCCCCCAGCCCGGGGTGGTCTTCAAGGACATCACACCGTTGCTGGGGACACCGGACGCCTTCACGGTGGTCATCAACGAGTTGGCCACGACCGCGGGCGGTTACGGCGCCACCGTCGTGGCGGCCATCGAGGCGCGTGGCTTCCTGCTGGCGGCCCCGGTCGCCTACCGCACGGGGGTGGGTGTCGTRCCCATCCGCAAACAGGGCAAGCTACCGGGGGAGACGGTCAGCCGTACCTACGACCTGGAGTACGGCACCGCCACCCTCGAGGTACAGGCCGACGCCTTCCAGCCGGGTGACCGGGTGCTGCTCGTCGACGACGTGCTGGCCACGGGCGGTACGGCGGCCGCCGCGACCGAACTGGTCCGCGCGTCGGGCGCGGAGGTCGTCGGGCTCGCCGTGCTCATGGAGCTGACCTTCCTGGCCGGGCGTGACCGGCTTGCGCCGCTCGCGATATCGTCGATCATGGAAGTCTGATCGTCGGGGCCTGTTCCTCGCCGGTTCGGCGCCTCGGCCGTGGTGCTCCTGTGCGGCACTCCCGACCGTAATGATCACGATTGCGACAACCCCGGCCGTGTGACCTTTGTGTGATCCACGGGCATTGGCCGGGGTTGCGGGAGGAGGCCAACCCACGGAAGCGTTAGCCTTCAGGGGTCCGACATGAAGCAGGAGCGGCTTGTGCCCGAGGCAGCCCCGGTGACGGCTGGAGCGTCCGAGCCTGGCGCGACGACCGTTCGGGAGTCGTCCGCGGCAGGCGAATACGCTGTGCTCGCCCGCGGGGACAGCCATGGCTGCCCGCCCACCGGCGCGCCGTCGTCGGCGGCCGGGGCGGAACGTCCACCGCAGGCCATGTCGGCGGGACGCACCAGGGCGGCCGACGGCGCGCCACGGCCGGCCGACATCCCGCCGGCCGATACCTGGCCGGCTGACACCAGGCCGGCTGACACCAGGCCAACCGATGCCGGGTCGAGCGACGCCAGGCCAACCGACACCAGGCCAATCGATGCCGGGTCAACCGAAACCAGGTCGCCAGGCGACGCCCAGCCGACCAGCGTCCATCCGGATACGGTGCGGTCATCTGACGGGCAGCCGGTTTCCGCACCGCCGGCTGTTCTCCCGGCCTCACCGATTCCGCCGGCGGCCCCGGCCACCTCGGCTCCATCCGCCCGGCCCGGCACATCGGCCCCGCCGACGCGCCAGTCCGGGCTTCTTGTCGACCACGGTGAGTTCGGTCCTGGTGACGGTTCGCCGGTGGTCCCGCGCCTCGGACACGAGTCGCCGCCGTTGCCACGCCGGGTCCGCGGGCGCTTCCCCAGGCTCGCGTCGCATCGGGCGACCCCGCCGTCACTGCTGGATCCGGTGCTGCGCGGCCTGCTCGCGAACCATCCGCGGGCCGACGTCGGCCCGGTCTACCACGCCTTCGAGACCGCGGCGGGGGCGCACGCCGGCCAGGTTCGCCTCTCCGGCCACCCCTACATCACCCATCCCGTCGCGGTCGCGAGCATCCTCGCCGATCTCGGGATGGACACGCCGACCCTGTGYGCCGCGCTCCTGCACGGCACCGTCGGCCAGGGCGGCATGACGCTCGAGCGGATCCGGGACGAGTTCGGCGACCACGTCGCGCTGGTGCTCGACGCGGTGATGAAGCTGCACCGGGTGAAGGTCGGCGAGGCCGCGCAGGCCGAGACGATCCGGCGGATGGTGGTTGCGATGGCCCGCGACCCCCGGGCCCTCGTGATCAAGCTTGCCGCCCGCCTGCACAACATGCGCACGCTGCGCTTCCTGCCCGAGCACAAGCAGGAGCGCAAGGCCCGGGAGACCCTGGAGATCTACGCTCCGCTGGCCCACCGGCTCGGGATGAACTCGCTGAAGTGGGAGCTGGAGGATCTCGCCTTCGCGACGCTCTACCCGAAGCGTTACGACGAGATCGTCCGGCTGGTGGCCGACCGCGCGCCCAGCCGGGACACCTACATCACCGCGGTGGTGACGCAGGTGCAGGCGCACCTGGCCGAGGCCAGGATCAAGGCTGTCGTCACCGGCCGGCCCAAGCACTACTACTCGATCTACCAGAAGATGGTGGTCCGCGGCCGGTCCTTCGACGACATCCACGACCTGGTCGGAATCCGGGTGCTGGTCGACTCCCTGCGGGACTGCTACGCCTCCCTGGGCACCATCCACGCGAACTGGAAGCCGATCCCGGGCCGGTTCAAGGACTACATCGCGATGCCCAAGTTCAACATGTACCAGTCGCTGYACACGACGGTGATCGGCCCCGAGGGCAAGCCCGTCGAGCTGCAGATCCGCACGCACGCGATGCACAACCGGGCCGAGTACGGGATCGCGGCGCACTGGAAGTACAAGGAGGACGGCGTCGGCGCCCGGCCCTCCGGGGAGACCAGGGCAGGCGCGTTCGGACTCGCCGACGGCGGCTCCAGAGCCGGTGCGTCCCGGGGTGGCGGCCGTTCCCGGCGGGGCTCCGCCGGGGCCGACCAGACCGCCTGGCTGCGCCAGATCCTCGACTGGCAGCGGGAGAGCGCCGAACCCGGCGAGTTCCTCGACAGCCTGCGCTTCGACCTGCACACCGACGAGGTCTTCGTGTTCACCCCCAAAGGGGACGTGATCGCGCTGCCGGAGGGGGCGACCCCGGTCGACTTCGCCTACGCCGTCCACACCGACGTGGGCAACCAGTGCGTGGGCGCGCGGGTCAACGGCCGGCTCGTCGCGCTGGACACCACGCTGGACAACGGGGACACGGTCGAGATCTTCATCTCCCGGGCGCACGCGGCGGGCCCGAGCGAGGACTGGCTGACCTTCGTCCGGTCGTCCCGGGCCCGTACGAAGATCCGCCAGTGGCACGCGCGGGAGCGGCGGGAGGACGCCATTGTCGCCGGCCGGGACGCGATCGCCCGGATGATGCGCCGCCACGGCCTGCCGCTGACCCGCCTGATGAGCGGCGACATGCTGCCCAGCCTGGCCAGGGACCTGCGCTACCCGGACGTCTCCGCGCTGTATGCCGCGATCGGTGAGAAGAACATCAGCGCCCAGCACGTGGTGGGCCGCCTGCTGGCCGCGCTGGGCGGCCCGGAGGGCGCGRCCGAGGACGTCGCCGAGACCGCGCTGCCCACCCGTGCCCTGCAACGCACAGCCGGCGATCCGGGGGTGGTCATCAACGGCGCCGAGGACGTGTGGTCGAAGCTCGCCCGCTGCTGCACACCCATGCCCGGAGACCCGATCGTCGGATTCGTCACCCGGGGGAAGGGCGTCTCGGTCCACCGCCAGGACTGCCCGAATCTGGCTACTTTGTGTAATAGTTCTCGTGACCGGACGGTGCCGGTCGAGTGGGCCGCGTCCTCGGGGTCGGTGTTCCTCGTCGTCATCCAGGTCGAGGCGACCGACCGCGCTCGTCTGCTCTCCGACGTCACCCGGGTGTTGACCAACCACCACGTCAACATCCTCTCGGCGTCGGTGACGACGACCAAGGACCAGCGCGCGGTCAGCCGGTTCACCTTCGAGATGGGGGACGCCAAGCATCTCGGCCACATCCGGGACGCCGTGCGCTCGATCGACGGTGTGCACGACTGTTACCGGATCGCCTCCGGGGCGAGGTGTTGACCATGCTGGTGCTGTGGGGGGATCCGGCGGTTTCCAGTGGGAGGGGCCGCCGGCCGGGTCCGCGTCGTCGATGTTGCCGCGGCGGGAGACCGTCACCGGCGGGCGGCGGGGGCACGGAGCTGTTCCGTGCCGGGACGTACCGACGCACCGGGACGTATCGAGGGGGAGCACTGTGGACGCTGAGATCGTAGGTGCCGGGATGCAGGGCGCGGCGCTGCCCGCGCGAGTGGACCGATCCAGCGGGGGGCAGGTCGGCGGTGGGGATGACGCCTCGCGGACCCTCGCGGCCGCCTGGCTGGCTGGCAGCCGGCTGGCCCACCTCGCCCGCCGGGTGGCCGCGGCCCGAAGTTCACCACCAGGGCCACCTGTGCCACCCGTACTACGGGGGATCATCGACCGGCACTGTCAGCATCATCCCAAGGCCGACATCGCTCTCATCGTCCGCGCCTACGATGTCGCCAACCGTCAGCACGCCGGTCAGATGCGGCACAGCGGTGATCCGTACATCACCCATCCGCTGGCGGTCACCGACATCCTCGCCGAACTCGGGGTGGACACCACCACGGTCGTCGCGGCCCTCCTACACGACACGGTCGAGGACACCGGCTACACCCTGGAGGYCGTCACGGCGGACTTCGGCCCGGAGGTCGCCAACCTCGTCGACGGGGTGACCAAGCTCGACAAGATGCGTTTCGGGGACGCGGCCGAGGCCGAAACACTGCGGAAACTGATCGTCGCACTGGCCAGGGACTACCGGGTCCTGCTCATCAAGATCGCCGACCGGCTGCACAACATGCGGACCCTCGGCTTCAAGTCCCCATCCAAGCAGGCGCGCATCGCCCGGGTGACGCTGGAGATCCTCGCGCCGCTGGCGCACCGGCTCGGCGTGAACGTCATCAAGCGGGAGCTGGAGGATCGGGCGTTCGCCGTCCTGCACCCCGACGAGTACACGCGGATCCAGGCGGTGGTCGACACCTTCACGGCCGCGGAACGCGAGTCCGGCCAGCTTGCCTCGGTCGTCGACAAGCTCGCCAGCGGCCTGGCCGAGGCGCGCATCGACGCCAGGGTCTCGGCCCGTACCAGCCATCTCTTCTCGATCTACAAGCGGGYCCAGGAGCGCGGCTTCGAGGCGCGGGACCACAACGACATCGTCCGCGTGCTGATCCTCGTCGATTCGATCACTGACTGTTATGAGGCGCTCGGGGAAGTGCACGCCCTGTGGCGACCGGCGCCGGGACGGCTGCGCGACTTCGTGGCCACACCCAAGTTCAACATGTACCAGTCGCTGCACACCACCGTCATGGACCCGGCCGGTAAGCCCGTCGACATCCAGATCCGCACGGACGCGATGCACCGGCTCGCCGAGACCGGGATCATCGCCCGGCCGATCGGGCCGTCCGCGGACGGCGCCCGGCTGGAGGGCCTGGCCTGGCTGCACAGCCTGCTCGACTGGGAGGGCGACGCCAAGGATCCCGGTGAGTTCCTGGAGTCGCTGTCGGCGGACCTCGACTCCGACGAGGTACTGATCTTCACTCCCAAGGGGCGGATCATCGCGCTGCCGGCGAGGTCCACGCCGGTCGACCTCGCCTACGCCGTCCACACCGAACTCGGGCACCGGGCCATCGGGGCGCGGGTCAACGGCCGGCTGGTCCCGCTGCACACCCGGCTGCGCAACGGCGACGTGGTGGAGATCCTGCGTTCGGGGCTGCCGGACGCAGGCCCATCCGAGGACTGGTTGGGTTTCGTCAAGACCTCCCGGGCCCGGGTACGGATCCGTCGTGGGCTGACCAGGCAGCGACGGGAGACCACCGGCCAGCAGTCGGATCCCGAACACCCTGCTGATCGGCAGCCGGCACACCCGGATACCCGCCATGACGATACCCGGGATCCAGGCCCGCTCCGCCCCGGCCGTCAACATCTGAACACCGGCGGCGGCATCGGTGCCGACACCGACAGTGGCACCGGCACCGATACCGGCGTCGATACCGTCCCGGAGGCCTCCGAGCGGCACTCGGACACGGCCCCGCGGCCCGTAGCTGTCGGCGGCCCCGCCACCTCACCGTCCCCGGCGGGCCTGGTGAGTCCGCCCGCTCTGCCGGCCACGCCTGTTCCGGCCGCCCTGCCTGTCGCGTCGGCCGCGCGGACGCAGGCACCGGCGCTGAGGGAGCAGGCCCACAGCAGGCGGAGCCGGCGGCGGTCACGGGACACGGACGAGGCCCTCACCTGGGCGGGGACGGCCGCCATCGACGGCCGCAGCGGCGTCCCGGTCCGTCCCGCCCGCTGCTGTCTTCCCCTGCCCGGGGACGACGTCGTCGGGTTCACCAACACGCACAGCCTCGCCGTGTCCGTGCACCGGTCGCAGTGCGTGAACGCCGCAAGCGACCGACATCGGGTCGCGGTGACCTCCTGGCTCCCATCGGCGGAGGGCACGTTCCCCGCCGAGATCGCGGTCGAGGCGTTCGACCGCCACGGGCTGCTCGCGGACATCACCGAGATGCTGTCGGACGTGTCGGCCACGGTCCGTTCCGCCTCCTCGATCACCTCTGAGGACCGGGTGGCCCGGGCCCGCTTCACCGTGGAGGTCRCCGGCCCGGCACAGCTGGACGCGCTGCTCGCGGCCGTACGGACGGTCGGCGGCGTCTACGACTGCTACCGCGCCGGCACCAGGCCGGGTTGATCCTGTTCGTCCCGCGCGCTACCTGCGCGCCATCCGCGTGTCGCCGGTGGCCGGTGGGAGCCCGTTCCCGCCGGCCACCGGCGTTCAGATCAGAACCCGCAGCTGTTCGTCGAGGTCACGCACTGCCTGGACGTCACGCCAGGGCGACAGATGATCACGGATGTGCAGGACGCGGGTCAGGCCGAGCGAGAAGTCCGTCTGCGCCACGATCGCCAGGGCGTCGGCGGCGAACTGGCAGGCCTGTTCGATCTCCCGTTGCTGAATGTGCACCTCGGCGACGGCGCCCAGCAGCAGGGAACGCTTCTTGGTGGTGGTGGGGCTGGTCGTACGCAGCCCCTCGAAGGCGGTCGCGCGGGCCGCGTCCGGACGGCGCAGCCGGGTGAAGGTGGTGACCTTCATCCCGTCGAGACGGGAACGGTCGAAGAACTGCGTCCACACCCGGTCGTCGGCCGGGGTGGCCTGGCCGAAGGCGTCGGTGGCGCGGTCGAGCGCGCGCAGCGCCGCGTCGCTGTCCCCCTGGTGGGCCTGTTCCTCCGCCTCCCGGGCGGCCAGCCAGGCGCAGGTCATCGGGCTGCCGCCGCGCTCGGCGTGACGCTGGGCCTCGGCCAGCAGCGCACAGGCCTTGTCCGGCCGTCCGTTCATGCTCGGCTGGAAGCTCTCATAGCCGAGCACGCATGCCAGCAGGGCGTCGTCGCCGGCCTCCTGGGCGGCCTCGGCCGCGACGTGGTAATAGGCGCGGGCGTGGGCACTGTTGCGCATGTCGAAGGCGAGCCAGCCGGCCAGCGCGGCGGTCTCACCGGCAGTGACAGCCAGCGCCCGGCGCACCGCCGAGCGCGGTGCGGCCTCCAGGAGACGGCTGAGGGCGGCCAGATGCGCGGTCACCCGTTCTATCAGCCGATGGGCCGGCACCCGCTCCTCCAGCCCGAACAGGCCGGCGGTGCGGGCGGAGAGACTGTCGACGACCGACGGAGTGGCCACGGCCTGCTGCCGCAACGCCGCGGAAAGCCGCTCCCATGGCGGCCGGGCGCCGGGTGATGCCGTCGTGGCATCCTCGGCCGCCGCGACCAGCCGGAGAAAGGGGCGCTGTTCCGCCCCCGGCCGTGACGGCCCGGACGCATGTTCCGGCCTGGGTCCGGCCGCGATGTCACCGACAGTACCGACGATATTGGTAGCGCCAGTAGCGCCGGCGGTGTCGTTCTCGATGAACCCGAGCTCCCCGGATGTTCGCTGAAAGAGAGCTCCCAGAAGCCGTTGGTAACGAAGACTTGGCTTCTTGTCGCCTTTCTCCCACTTGCAGATCATGTTGCCGGTGACCCCGGCCTCACGTCCTTCGCGGCTGACGGCGAAGCCGCGCAGCTCCATGGCCAGTTGTTCCTGCGACCAGCCCCGTTCCTCCCGGCAGTTTCGCAGCCGGATGTTGGGGGTGCGTGCGGGTGGTCGGGAAACGGCAGTCGTAAGGGCCCTGCTCGCCGGAGTCATCGTCTGCCTTTCCTTGTCCGCCAACTCCCGTATAGCCCCCCGGTAAAAGAGTTTATCCATGGCCTTATGTCCGCGGGGTGGCCGCCCTCCCACCGTCCGTGGTGGTCACCGGCGGCGGCCCCGCTGCCGGGCGTCGCCGTCCGTTGCGTCGTCGTGATCTGGTTGTCCAGCGGCCGGACGGCGGCACCACGTCGTTCCGTCGTCCGGACGGCGGCCTTTGCGTGGGCGACGGCTCCTCTCCGACGGCCCGGCCCGTGCGTTTCGGAATTATTTCCCGGTGGTTTTGTCGTCGGCGGCACAGTTGGCGGCACAGCTGGCGACATGGTTGATGGCACGGTTGATGGCATGCCAGTGCTCCGACGGCCGCCGTTTACTGAATGTGTGCGGATGCCGGAGCGCGGGGATGACGGAGAGCGGACGCCGGAGAACAGCGTCCGGCCGCCCGTCGGCGCGCACCGGGGAAGCACACCGGCCGGCACCGGTACACAGGTATGTGGATTCCGGCACATTCGGTGATGTCGGATGTTGCCAGCGGTGCCCGTCGGCGGGAAGCGGATGGCCCTGAGCGCGCTCGGTGAGATCCGGTGACGGCCCGCGGCAGGCAGCCCGTAGAGTCTGTCCTGTGAGTGCAGGCCCTTTCGATGACGCTTCACCGCCCCCGGCGAATCGCCGTCCGTTACGAGCCTGGCAGGAGGCTGCCCTTGCGATCTACCGGGCCCGGGCGGGCTCCGGCGCACGCGACTTCCTGGCCGTCGCCACCCCGGGCGCGGGCAAGACGACCTTCGCGCTGCGCGTCGCGTCCGACCTGCTACGCGACGGCGTGGTGCGTGCGATCACAGTGGTGGCGCCGACCGAGCACCTGAAACGGCAGTGGGCCGACGCGGCGGCGGAGGTGGGTATCTCCCTCGACCCGGCCTTCCGCAACACCGCCGGGGCCACCTCCTCGGACTACACCGGCGTGGTGCTCACCTACGCCCAGGTGGCGGCGCACCCCGCGCTGCACCGGCTGCGCTGCGAACGCCGTCGCACTCTGGTGATCCTCGACGAGATCCACCATGCCGGCGATGCCCTGTCCTGGGGTGACGCCGTCCGGGAGGCGTTCACCCCCGCGATCCGGCGCCTCGCGCTCACCGGCACCCCCTTCCGGTCGGACGTCAACCCGATCCCGTTCGTCACCTACCTGCCCGGGCCGGACGGTGTGACGCGCAGCGTCGCCGACTCCTCCTACGGCTACGCCGACGCGCTGCGTGACGGAGTGGTGCGTCCGGTGCTGTTCCTGGCCTACTCCGGGGAGATGACCTGGCGGACGAGCGCCGGGCACGAGCTGTCCGCCCGGCTCGGCGAGCCGCTGAACAACGAGCAGACCGCCGCGGCGTGGCGCACCGCGCTCGACGTCCGCGGCAACTGGATCCCCGCCGTCCTCGCAGCCGCGGACACCCGGCTGTCCCAGATTCAGGCCGGCGGGATGGCGGACGCCGGCGGGCTGGTGATCGCCAGCGACCATGCCAGCGCCCGCGCCTACGCGGGGATCCTGCGCCGGGTCAGCGGCACCGAGCCGGTGGTGGTGCTCTCCGACGACCCCTCCGCCAGCTCGAAGATCGCGAATTTTCGGGAGTCGCGGCAACGGTGGATGGTCGCCGTCCGGATGGTCAGCGAAGGCGTGGACGTCCCGCGCCTGGCCGTCGGGGTCTACGCCACCTCCGTGGCCACGCCGCTGTTCTTCGCCCAGGCCGTCGGCCGGTTCGTCCGCGGCCGGGGCCGGGCGGAAACCGCATCCGTCTTCCTGCCCAGCGTCCCGACGCTGCTCGCGCTCGCCGGCGAGATGGAGGTCCAGCGTGACCACGCGCTGGACAAGCCCCTGCGTGAACCGGATGCCTTCGACGACGCCGCGCTGCGCGAGGCCAACCGGCGCCGGGACGTCCCCGACCTGCCCGAGCGGTCCTTCACCGCGCTGGGTTCCTCGGCACATCTCGACCGGGTCATCTTCGACGGTGGCGAGTTCGGCACCCAGGCGGCCGCCGGCTCCGCCGAGGAGGAGGACTTCCTGGGGCTGCCCGGCCTGCTCGAACCCGACCAGGTCGCCGTCCTGCTCAAACAACGGGAGGCCGCCCAGCTCGCCGCCCGGCGCCGGCAGGAGCGCACCGAGGCCCGCCAGGACCCCACCGGCCGCGCCGCCCGGGGCGCCTTCGGGCAGACGGTCCCGGCGGCCCGCGCCGCCGAGGCGGACGGCCCGGACGCACAGGCCACGGACAACCGTCCGACCCACGAGGTGATCGCCGAACTCCGCCGGGAGCTCAACCGGCTGGTCGCGGCCCACCACCACCGCACCGGCCGCCCGCACGGGGCGATCCACGGCGAACTGCGACGGACCTGCGGCGGCCCGGCAACCGCCCAGGCCACCGCCGCTCAGCTACGCGCCCGCATCGACGCCGTCCGCCGCTGGACTCTCCCCGAATAGCGGCCTTTCCCCAAATAGTGGCTTTCACCACTATTTGGGGGCCCCTGGCGGAGGGGTTGGCCGTTACGTGGGCTTATCGATCATCTGATGATGATCGATAAGGGGAAGGGGGGTGCGTCGGGGCTTTTGCCGGTGATTGGGGGGTTTGGGGTGTCAACGATGTGAATGCGCTGCTGTCATAGCAGCAGTGGATTCACATCCTTGGCGGCTGCTGAGGGTGGGTGGGGCTTGTCGTGAGGGTGGGTGGGGAGGTTTTTGGGGGTCAGGTGCCCTGGGTGATGGTGAGGGTGAGGATCTGGGGCTTGCTCGCGGGGGCGCCGTCGGGGGCGCCGCCTTCGACTCCGGGGGTGGTGAGGGCGTTGAGGACGGACAGGCCCTCGGTCACCTTCCCGACGACCGTGTAGTTGGTGGCCAGTGCCTGCACGCCGTCCTCGTTCGGGTCCTGGTAGTTGATGAAGAACTGGCTGCCGTTGGTGCCGGGGCCCGCGTTGGCCATGGCGATGACGCCGCGGGTGTACCTGGCGCCGTCGGTGTTCTCGTTGGCGTAGGCGAAGCCCGGGCCGCCCATACCGGTGCCGTCCGGGTCCCCGCACTGGAGCACGAAGATGTTCTGGGTGGTTTCGCGGTGGCAGGTGGTGTTGTCGAAGTACTTGGCGTTCGCCATCGTGAGCAGGGCGTGGACGGTGCAGGGCGCCTTTTCCGCGTCCAGCGCGGCCCTGATCGTCCCCTTGTTCGTGTTGATGGTCATCGTGGCGGGGGAGTGGTCCACCGTGTCGGCTGCCGCGGGCAGGCTGAGYGGTCTGGACGGTTTCTGCCCGTCCGAGGTGTAGGTGCAGGGGCCGACCTGTGTCGTGACGGCCGGGGCCGCCGCGGATGGCTCCGTCGCGGGCGATGTCGCCGAAGGCGACAGGGATGCGGTGTCGTCGTCGCCGGTGACCAGCAGTGCCGCGGTGATACCGCCGGTCAGCAGGATCAGGGCGCCCACGCAGACGGCCGCTGTTACCCTGCGCTGTCGACGCCGTGAGGCGGCCCGGCGTGCGGCCTGTCGGGCGGCCCTGGCCGCGGCGAGATCGCGCTGTCGGCGCGTCTTGGACGTCACCACCTGTCGGCCTCCCTGTCCATCACTGCGGATACGCGGCGTTGTTCCGCCACTGGCGAGTGCACAGTCAAGGGAAGTGTAGGTAGTCACGATCCGCCCGTTGCCGCCGCACCGGTATCGTGCCGAGTCCGGCTGTGTGAAAGCTGTGCGTAACCTTCAGATGGTGTTAACTGTCACGATCCCGCTACTGGCCCGATCCAGAGCGCAACCGTCCTGATCACGGTCGCCGCACCGCCGTGGCACCATGCCACCGCGACGCTGTCGCACTGCCACGGGCGGATCAGGGACGGTGACCGAGACCGTTCTCGCGTCACCATGGCGCCGTCGCGCCCCACACCTGATCTGGTGATCTGTCCTGTCCTCGCGGGGACGCCGCCGCGCGTGAGGCGTTCGGTGCTGGGGCCGACCGGGTCAGCGGGTCACGGTGATGCCGTCGCGCTTCCGTGGTGGCCGTACCGTGCGCTGTCGCTGGGGCCGTTCGGGTCGGCGCGGTGTGTCCGTCGTGGCTTCCGCCGTCGGAGTTCGGGGGATGTCCGACGGGACGTCCGACCTGTTGGTCAGACGTGTGGCGGTGGCCACCGCGAGCTGTGACTCGCGTTGCGCCGCGTCAAGCAGTTCGGCCAGGTTGGTGTTGGTCGGAGTGCGCAGCGCCCTGCGGTGAAGGATCATCCGCTGTTCGGTGACAAGCAGCCAGTCCTCCAGGGCGGAGCGCCGAGGCAGYAGCACCAACCGTGCCCGTTGCGCGATTCGAGCGCGCGGCCGGTGTGTCATGGCGATCCACTTCTTCCATCCGCCTGAAATCCTGAAATATCAAGTGCTGTCGGAACAATGAAAGCAGGGAACGTACGGTCGTTGCGATGGTCGTTTCCGTGCTCGTCGTCCGTGTTCCTGTTATCGATCGTCTTCCTATTATCGATCAGGACGGGTTGGACGGCCATCCGACCGGTGAGCCAGGGACGCCGGACGGTGGCGGCATCCTGCGAATGGATTCCGCGCGTGGCCGACCGGTCCCTTCAGGTGGCGGGGTCCCGCCCGCGGGCTCTCGCTTTCCAGCTGCTCTGTTCGTCTGCGTGGCCAGGTTGTTCGCGCTGCCGGCAACCGGTAGACCAGCCGCCCTTTCCTGTGCGATACCTGTACCGCCGAAGGTGGCAACGGCGATCATTCCAAAATCATCATCTGTTGAGGAGCGCACGGTGTCGGATATTGTGCTGGCCCTGGTGGCCGAACTCGTCAGCGCGGCGGTTGTCGTGCTGGTCTCGTCGCTGTTCCGGCGGTGGCTCAGGCCAGCCATCCGTACGGCCTGAGCCCGTCGTCCACCGTCTGTCCTGGATACTTCCTGTCCGAATGGATCCTCCTGTCCGCGGGTCATCGTCTCCGCGGGTCGTCGCTGACGGCTGACAGGTGACCGGCGACGACCGGCGGCCACCGGCTCCCGAACGAAGTCGGTGGCCGCCGGCGGTCCGCCGTTTCGCGTGATCGCGGTCGGCGGTCGCGGTCGGTGGCTACCATCGGTGCGTGTCCGTTGTCCTTCGCGTCACGTTTCCTCGGTCTGGCCCGACTTCCTCGGAGCCGGAGCGGCCCCGGCGTGACTGTGCTGGGCGATGTAGGCACCGGCTCCGATCGCCGCCGCGACCGGCCATTCGACGACTTCGGTGACGGCGAGCACGCCGAGGCCCACGTAGAAGGCGGTCTGGGTTGGTGACGGCAGTCTGATCGGGCCCACTTTCATGCTTGTGCCCGGCGCGCGCGGGATCTCGATGCGGGCTGTGGCAAACGGCGTCCGCAGCGTGGCGCTGTGGGGCTTTCGCGCCTCGCTCTTCCCTTCCCCACCCACGCCCTCCGGTTCGCTTTCGCGGCCGGCCTCGCCGCGGGCCCGGCCGTTGTCGGTGGACCCGTTCGCCTGGTCGGCCCGTGACTGCTCCGATCGTTCTGTCGGGGTTCCGGTTTCGTCGCCCGCGTCCGGTCCGTCCTGGTACTTCTTCGCCCTGCCGGCTTCTTCTTTTTCTTCGTCTCGTACATGATTGTGTGTCTTGGGGGACATCGGGCCCTCCCTCCGCTACCAGGTCACCATCCCCAAAAGAAAACCCCAGGTAAACAAAAGATCTCGAGGTCGGTTCCAGAAGATTTCTCGGCGGGAACCGAGGCTGTCGGTCGACGTTTCGTCCCGTTGCGGACGTCTGGTCCATCCCGCGAGGACGGCTGCCTGCCGCGACATTCGTCCAGCGACCGTGCGTGGGTACTTCTTCCGGTTCTTCCCGTTCGCCCAGGGGCGGTGTCCGTCCGGTTGTACCTGTCCGGCGGTGTTCTTCCAGTGACGACGGGCGCGCTCTTCCGATGGCGGGCGCCGGCCGTCTGGCGGAGCGCCCGCCTGTTAGACGGTGCCGGCCACCGGGTACCGGCTGTTGAGGGGGTATCCGCGGGGCCCGAGCCGTGGGGGGACGCGGCGCCGGCCATGACGTGCGCCGTCAGGCTGTGGCCTGACGGCGTCGGCCATGAGCTGGGGGCCGGCCACGGCTGTTGCCGTCCGGGTGCCACAGCTGCCGGTGGCCGGGTGTCACAGCGGCTGGGTGTCATCGCGGCCGGTGGTCGATACCGCCCCGCCGGTGATCGACAGGATCGGTGCGATCGACGGGATCGGTGAGGAGGTCCGCCGATGCGGCTGCCGGATCCCCGCTCGGGCGCGCGACGCGTGCTGGCCGAAGGACGCCTCCTGTGCGACACGGGACTGATACTGCTGGCCGGACCGCTGCTGGAGCGGCTGGAGCCCTCCGCCGCGGACCAGCCCGATCATCGGCCTGACCAGGCCGGTCACGCCGGTCAGGCCGCCGGCCGGCTGGCTCGTCCCGGCGGCGCCCTCGGGAGCACCCGGCTCAGGGTGGCCAGCCTGCGGGTGCGCGGTGTCGGCGGGCTGTCGCACCCGTCGTGCCGGCGGCTGCTGGAACAGGAGCTGGAGCGCCGTCCCGGGGTGCGGTGGGCCCGGGTCAACGCGCCGCTGGGACGGCTCCTGGTCGGTCTGGCCGAGCCGTACCCACGGATGGGTGAGCTGGTCGTGGCCGCCGAGCGCGCCGTCCGCGTGATCCGCGGCGAGCGGGCCGAGCGGGAAGCCCGGGCCGAGCGGGCAGCCGCCGCGAATCAGACCGCCGAGGGCCGGACCGCCGATGATCAGACCGCCGATGATCAGAGCGCGGTGGACGCCGGTCCACGGCCCAGGACCGCCGACCTGCCGGATTCGGCGGCTGTGGTGCTGCGGGCGGCCGCCGCGCTCGCCGCGGACGGGATCGCCCTCACCGTGGCCTCGGTGGGCCGGGTCGCCCGCTGGACGCCGTTGCCGCTGGAGTTCGCCGCGCTGGTCACGGTCGTCGACACCCAGCCGCGGCTGCGCGCGGTCGTGGAGCGGACGATCGGGCCGCAACGGGCGGACATCGTCCTGGCGGTGGCCAACGCCGCCGCGCTGGGGCTGGCCGGCAGCTCCAGCGGTCTCGGTCTGGACGCCGTCCACCGGGCGCACGCCCTCGCCGCCGCCCGGGCCCGCCAGGGCGCCTTTGCCGCCGCCGGCGCCGAACTGCTGGGGGACCCTGACCGGGCCGGTGCCGGGCCGGTGGCTCCTGAGCGGCCTCGACCGGCTCCGGCCGGCCCGGTGGAACGCTACGCGGACGCCGCCGGGGTGGGTCTGCTGGCGCTCTTCGGTGCCACGGTCGCGCTGGCCGGTGGCCCGCGGCGGGCCGCCGCCGCCGCGCTGGCCATGCTCCCGCGTCCCGCCGGTCTTGGCCGGGAGGGCTTCTGCGACCAGCTCACCGTTGTGCTGGCGCGCCGGGGAGCGCAGGTGATGAACCCCGGGGCGCTGCGGCTGCTGGACCGGATCGACACGGTGGTGGTCGACTCTGACGTGCTGGTCGGCACGGCGTTCACCGTCGGTGAGGTCATCCCGCTGGCCGGTGCCGACGCGAGCGAGGTGGCCGTCCGGGCGTACGCGCTGTTCCGGCCGACCGATCCGGCGGCGACGACCGAGGCGGACGGCTGGACGCTCGCGCCGATCGAGCGGCTGGTCGGCAACGGCGGCTCGGGCGACAACGGCCCGGATAACGACGGCCCGGATGGCGACGGCCCGGGCCGGGCGCAGTGGCGGCGGCTGCGGGCGGCCGGGGTGCACACGATCCTCGGCCTCGCCCAGGGTACGGCGGTGACGGCGGTGGTGACGGCGGTGCCCGAGCGGGCCGAGGGCGCCGAGGCGCTGCTGGCCTCCTGCCGGCGCAGCGGGCTGACGGTGTGGGTGGCCGGCGGCGTGGCCTGCCCGGACGACGGCTTCGGGTTCCCGGTGATCCCGGGCGGGCACCGTCTGCCGGCCGCCGTCGGCGACCTGCGGGCGGCGGGTGCCGGGGTGCTGGTCGTCTCGCACCGGCGCCCCGCGGTGGGCGGCGCCGACTGCGGGGTCGGGGTCGACGGCCCCGACGGCGCGCCGGCCTGGGGCGCCGACGTCCTCGTCGGGACGGACCTGYCGACCGCCGCGATGATGGTGGAGGCGGCCGCCGTGGCGGCCCGGGTGAGCCGGCGCGCGGTGCGGCTCGCCCGGATCGGTTCCGGCGCCGGCGCGCTGGTCGCGCTGACCAGTACCGGCCCACGGCTGCTTTCCCGGGCGATGCTCATGGTGAACGGTGCCGGTGCCCTCGCGTTCGGTGACGGCGTCTGGGCGGCTCGCGAGCTCGACCGGCGCCCACCGCCGCCGAGCATCCCGCGCACGCCCTGGCATGTGCTCTCGACGCGGCGTGTCCTGGCCGGGCTGGGCAGCTCCGCGGACGGTCTGACCAGCGCGCAGGTCGCGTCGCGGCGGGCGGACGACGTCCCTGGGGGCACGGGGGCTCCTGGCCTGTTCGCCGCGCTCGCCCGGGAGCTGGCAAGCCCCCTGACCCCGGTCCTGCTGGGCGGGGCGGCGCTGTCGGCCGCCAGCGGCTCGGTGCTGGACGCAGGCCTGGTGGTCAGCGTGGCCGTCATGTCGGCGCTGGTGGGCGCGGTGCAGCAGCGGCGGGCTGATCGCGCGCTGGCCCGGCTGTTCGCCCGGTCCGCGCTGCGGGCCCGGGCGCGCCGGGACGGTGCCGACGTCGAGCTCACCGCGCGGGAACTGGTCCCCGGCGACGTGATCTCGATCGGGCCGGGGGACGTCGTCCCCGCCGATGCCCGGCTGCTGTCGGCGACCAGCCTGGAGGTCGACGAGTCGTCGCTGACCGGGGAGTCCCTGCCGGTGACGAAGTCGTCGCGTCCGGTCGCCGCCAGCTATGTCGCGGAGCGCTCCTCGATGGTGTACGAGGGAACCACCGTGGTCGCGGGCGCCGCGACGGCCGCCGTCGTGGCGACGGGCCCGGCCACCGAGGCGGGCCGTGGCATGGCCGCGGCCGCCGGCCCGGCCAAGGCTGTCGGTGTCGAGGCCCGGCTGGCCGCGATCACCGAGTTCACCGCGCCGGTGGTGCTCGGCGCGGCCGCGGTCCTGCTCGCCTCCGGGCTCGTTCGCGGCCGGCCCGCCGGCGACACGCTGAGCGCGGGTGTGGCGCTCGCCGTCGCCGCGGTGCCCGAGGGCCTGCCGTTCCTGGCCACGGCCGCGCAGCTGTCCGCGGCCCGGCGGCTGTCCGGCCGCGGCGCGCTGGTGCGCAACCCGCGGACCATCGAAACGCTCGGACGGGTGGACGTGCTGTGCTTCGACAAGACCGGCACGCTCACCAGAGGCAAGATCCGTCTGGGCATGGTGTCGGACGGCACCCGTGCCGTCGCCGTCGGCGAGCTGACGGAGCGGCAGCGCCAGGTGGTCGCCGCCGGTCTGCGCGCCACCCCGGTGCGGGTCAACGGGCGCAAGTTGTCCCATCCCACCGACCGGGCGGTGACCAAGGGCGCGGCCGCCACGGACATCCACCGTGACCACGGCCTGGGCTCCTGGTCGGAGCTGGCCTCGCTGCCGTTCGAGCCGGGCCGCTCCTACCATGCCTCCCTCGGGGCCTCCCGAGGGACGCCCCGAGGGACGCTCCAAGAGACGTCCCGAAGGACGTCCGCCGGGGACGCCGGCGACACCGTGCTGCTCAGCGTCAAGGGCGCGCCCGAGACGCTGCTGCCCCGGTGCGCCCGCTGGCGGACCGCCCGGGGCGACGTGCCGCTGGACGGGCGTGGCCGGGCGGGCCTGGCCCGCGAGCACGTCGCGCTGGGCCGGCGGGGATACCGGGTGCTCGCCGTCGCCGAACGCGCGATGCCCGACCACAGCCGGCAGGTGTCGGACGACGATCTTGATGATCTCGCCTTCCTGGGTTTCCTCGGCCTGTCGGATCCGGTCCGCTCCGGTGCCGGGCCGTCCCTGGTCCAGCTGCACGACGCCGGCGTACAGTCCGTGATGATCACAGGTGATCATCCGGCTACCGCGCAGACGATCGCCACCGAGCTGGGGCTCCTCGACGGCGGCCGGGTGGTGACCGGCATGGAGATCGACGCGCTGGATGACGACGCGCTCGACGCGCTGCTGCCCGAGGTGACGGTGGTCGCCCGCGGCACCCCGGCGCACAAGGTCCGCGTGGTGGAGTCGTACCAGCGGCTGGGCAAGGTGGTCGCGATGACCGGCGACGGCGCCAACGACGCGCCTGCGATCCGGCTCGCCGACGTGGGGATCGCGCTGGGCGGACGGGGTACCCCCGCCGCCCGGGCCGCCGCCGACGTGGTGGTCGTCGACGACCGGCTGGAGACGATCATCGACGTCCTGGTCGAGGGCCGGTCGATGTGGGCCTCGGTGCGCCAGGCGCTGGGCATCTTCGTGGGCGGCAACCTCGGCGAGATTGCCTTCACCCTCCTCGGCGCGCTCGCCACCGGCACCTCCCCGCTGTCGGCCCGGCAGCTGCTGCTGGTCAACCTGCTCACCGACCTCGCACCCGGGCTCGCCATCGCCCTGCGCCAGCCGGATCCCGGCCGGGCCGGCGAGCTGCTCGGGGAGGGACCGGAGAGATCGCTGGGCCGCGCGCTGCTCCGGGAGGTCGCGGTGCGCGCGGTGGCGACCACCGCGGCCGCCACCGGCGCGTGGATCGTCGCCCGTCCCACCGGCCGGCGCCGGCACGCCGACACCGTCGGGCTGGTGGCGCTGGTCGGGGCGCAGCTTGGCCAGACGCTGCTCGTCGGCGGGCGTTCCCGGTCGGTGCTGCTGAGCAGCCTGGGGTCGGTGGCGGCGCTGGTTATGGTCGTCCAGACGCCCGGGCTGAGCCGGTTCTTCGGCTGCACCCCGCTCGGACCCTCCGGCTGGGCCGTCGCCATCGGCGCCTCGGCCGCCGGAACACTGCTCTCGATGACGCTGGAGCCGCTCGCAGCCCGTTTCGTCCCTCCCGAGGGCCCATCCCTCCCGACGGGCTGAACGTTCCTCCCAACAGGTTGGACGGCCCGCCCGGCGTTGAAAACCGTTGCCGGGGATGACACGCCCCCTCTTGAGACTGCCGGCACGCGGACGGCAGACCCTGGGCTCACCGGCGGGGCTGGTTCGCCTTCGCGAGGATCTCGGTGATCTCTTCGACGGAGTCGTGTGTGCCGGCCGCGACGCTGATCACGAGATCGTAGGCGTCCTCGTTGGTCAGGGTCAGGCGGCGGCCGTTCAGGCCGTAGAAGGCGATCAGGGCGGCGAGGGCGAGGCGCTTGTTCCCGTCGACGAGGGCGTGGTTGCGGGCGAGCGAGTGYAGGAGCGCGGCGGCCTTGCCGTCGAGAGTGGGGTAGGCATCCTGCCCGAACACCGTCGCCTGCGGGCGGGCGAGCGCGGACGCGAGCAGGCCGTGGTCTCTGACCAGGGGTTCCGCTCCGAGGGCCCGTTCGGCGATGTGTAGCAGTTCGGGAAGCGTCAGATAGATCAACAGATCATTCGCCGAGCCGGCGGAGTGCCTCGGCGTACCGCGGGAGTTCCTCGTCCAGGACCTGGTCCAGCAGCTCCGCGCGGCTGTGCGCCTCGATGTACTCCCGGATCGCCTGCCGGGCGATCTCCTGCATCGACCGCTGCTCCAGCTCGGCCCGAAGCCGCAGGGCCTCCGTCTCGTCGTCCGCCAATCGCAGTGTCATCGCCACGAGAAAAACGGTATCACCTCTGATACCACCAACTGCCCTCCGTCGCAGGCCGGAACCAGCGGACCTCCAACTCATGCGGGCCCGCGCCGACTCCGTCGCCACCGTGAGGGGTTCCTTCATAGCGAGGGGCATCTGACGCTGCGGGGTGGCGACCAGTCAGCGAAAGCACGCCGGCTTCCATTCCACATAGGAAGATCCATCGCAGGTTGGTCGTTATGATCATTTGCGTATGAAAACGTCCATGATCCTGCTCTGCTCCGACGCGTCATCGGCGGCCTGCGCGCGCTTGACGACTGGACAAGAAGAGCAGCATCTGATCGTACCGACACCCATGTCCGGTGAGATGTCAGTTGGTGGCGCTCGGGGTCAGGCGGCCCGCAAAGAGGATCGCCTGGCGTCAGCGTTTCCGGGTGAGATCGTCGTTGACGAGGGCGTCATGTGAATGTCGCTCTTTGTTACAGATCGACCGGTTCAAACCGCTGCGCGGGTGACTTTCGTCGACCTAAGCTCGATTCGATGGTGTGGAGCGCGGGGCGCGACGGCCCCGATGGGGGCCGGCATCGATCGCCGTGGAGGCGGTCGGGCCGGATTCTTCCCGTTCGATGGGGGCGCCTTGTGGCGCTGACACTGGCGTTGGCGATCGCGGCCGGGCTGGGCGTGTGGCTGYGTTTCCGCCCCCTGGAGTCGGCCAGGGCACAGCCGGACACCGCCGTGACAGCCATCGAGGGGCGCCAGCCGGGGGGTGGTGCCGCTGGCGGCGAACCGTCGGCGGCGACATCCGCGGCCGGTGCGCAGCCGTCCGCCGGCGCCGCCACGGGTGCGCCGGGGCAGCCGGGGGCGGTGGCGGCCGCGGGCGCGCCGGGCAGCCCGTCCCCGGGCGCGACGCAGCCGCGGCCACAGCCCGCCGTGACGGCGGCTGGGACCGCGCGCATTCTTTCCGGGGACACGGCGGTCACGGTAGGTGGCGGGCTCGTGCTGTCGACGGGTGTCGTCGACCTGGGGGCGGTCAACTCCTCGGCGACCGTGGAGCTGCGCAACACCGGTCGCCAGCCGGTCGACTTCCGGTTCGCCTCCACGCCGCCCTGGCTGTCCGTCGTGCCGGCCACCGGCACGGTCGCGGCGGGCGATCGCAGGGCTGTCGCCATCACCCTCGACCGGTCCGCCGCGCCGGTCGGCGTGTTGGACCGGTCGGTCGCCGTCGCTACCGTCGGCGGCGACGGGAAGGGCGGGACGCTGCGGGTGACCGCCGTGGTCTCCGGCCCGCCGGCCGTCGGCTCGCTGACCGTCACCCCGGCCGTTGTGTACACGACGGGATGTCCGGCCGGGGCCGGGCCGACCGTGTCCACGGTGTCGGTGCGCGCGACGGATTCCACCGGTGTCTTCCGGGTGGACCTGGTCGCTCATCTGCCCGACGGGAGAACGACCACCAGCGCGCTGAACCTGGGCGAGGCCGCGGAGGACTGGTCGGTGTGGTCGGGGCCGGTCGGGCCGTCGGCGGTCCCGGGCTCGTTGTCGTTCACCGTCACCGTCACCGACCTCGACGGGCTGCGCGCGCAGTCCACCGGTTCGCTTGAGATCAGTTCCTGCCCGGCCGCCGCCGAGCCGGCCAGTGCGGGCTGACGGTGCGGCGTGGCCGGTGTCCCACCGGCGTCTCGTACGGTCGCCGTGGGCCGTGGGCCGTGGGCCGTGGGCCGTGGGCCGTGGGCCGTAGGCCGTAGGCCGTGCGCGTGAGGCGGGACGCGAGTGTGGGCACGGGTGTGTGTACGGGCGTGTCCCGGGCAGTCTAGGCTTTCACCCATGGCATCGGTGTCGCTGTCCAAGGGCGGCAATGTATCCCTCAGCAAGGTCGCCCCTAACCTCCGTGCGGTGACCGTCGGTCTCGGCTGGCAGGTACGCCAGACCTCCGGCGCCGACTATGACCTCRACGCGAGCGCGATCGTCGTCGACGACCGCGGCAAGGTTCTCTCCGATCAGTATTTCGTGTTCTTCAACAACCTGGTCAGCCCGGACGGGGCGGTTAAGCACCTGGGCGACAATCTTGTCGGTGGTGGTGGCGGGGACGACGAGCAGATCACGGTCGAACTGTCCGCGCTCGCGCCGCAGGCGTCCAAGGTTGTCTTTGCGGTGTCGATCTATGACGCGGAGGTTCGCCGGCAGACCTTCGGTCAGGTGCGTAACGCCTTCATCAGGGTGAGTGATTCGACTACTGGTACGGAGATCGCCCGGTATGATCTTACCGAGGACGCGTCCACGGAGACCGCGATGATTTTCGGTGAGCTTTATCGATATTCCAGTGAGTGGAAATTCCGCGCGGTGGGCCAGGGATACGCCTCGGGCCTGCGGGGAATCGCCCTCGACTTCGGCGTCAACGTCTCCTGACCGCTGCTGTCCCGGCGGTTGGCGCCGGTCACCAGGACAGCCGAAGCGCTCGGCGGGCCAGGTGGGGCGTCTCCGCGGATGATGACTCTTACGGAGACACCCACTGTTTTCGTCTGCCTGTTTCGTCTGCCTGCTGTCCGCCTGAAGGGCCGCCGACGGTGCGATGATGTTTTTCGTGCCGCTGGCGGCCCGGGGCCTCGACTCCCTGTGCGACGGTGTCAGGTGCTCGGGGTCGGCGTCAGAAGTTCCGATGGCTGCGCGCCGATCGTGGCGGTCGGGCCGCTGGTGACGGACGCCCCCTGGAGATCGACCCGCCATGCTATGGAATGCCGGTGAAGAGCGATGTTCTGTGGGGTCGCCGTGGGCTTTTCCTTGCAGACGAATGCCCGGCGCAGATCGGCATGGCGGTTCTCGGTGAAGAAGTTGACAGCCATCCGGCTCAGCTCACGGGTGCGGTAGACCTCAAGAGGCATCTCGGCCTCGTCGGCGGCGAGCCGTGAGGTCTTGGCGTCCAGYGCCTCCTGCCAGCCCTCGCCGGCCAGTTCGTCGGCGAGGGCCAGCAGGGCGTCGTCGTAGTCCGACGGCCCGTGGGGGAGCAGCCGGTCCACCAGACCCATGGCGGCCGCTTCCACGTCACCGACGGGAAGGCACTCGGTGGTCAGTGTCGCCGCGACATCCTTACCGACTCGTCGTGGCAATGTGTACGTCCAGTATTCGGATCCGTACAGTCCCATGTTGTCGTAGTGCGGGTTGAGCACCACCCCGGTGCGGGCGGCAACCAGGTCCGCGCCAAGCGCGAGCATGACGCCTCCGGCGCCGGCGCTGCCCGAGATGCCCGCGACCACGAGCTGGCTGGTGCAGGTGATGATGGCCTGGCACAGGTCGTCCATCGCGTCGATGTTCGCCCAGGCGGCGGTCGCGGGCCGTTCGGCCGCCTCGATCACGTTCAGGTGGATGCCGTTGGAGAAGAAGGTGTCACCGCCGCGCAGCACGATC
Source organism: Protofrankia sp. BMG5.30 (assembly GCF_001983005.1). Classification (NCBI taxonomy): domain Bacteria; kingdom Bacillati; phylum Actinomycetota; class Actinomycetes; order Frankiales; family Frankiaceae; genus Protofrankia; species Protofrankia sp. BMG5.30. The sequence continues at coordinate 83,441 of NZ_MOME01000022.1, forward strand.
ACACGGGTGTCCTGCTGGCTCGCCCAGGTGAACGCGGCGAGCAGCCGGCGGCAGTGCTCCGTGGACATGGCGCCGTTGTAGAAGTCGAAACTGATCAACCCGACGGGGCCGTGACGGTGGTAGCGCACGTCCCGACCGGCGTCCGGGTCGGGAGCCTCTGACGTCGCCACCGGCAGCGGCTGGACGTGGTCGGCCACCACCAGGTTGGCCGGGAGTTTGGGTTGGCCGGCGCGGCGGAGGTGCCCGATCCACACCGCGCCGTCGACGGTGGGTACCAGCACGGCGCCGTCCCGCCGGGACAGCAGTGTGTTCTCGCGCTCACCGTCACGGGCCCGCGCGGCGGGGAGGGCGACGACCGGACTGGCGTCGAAGGCGCGTAGCTGCTCACCGAACAGCAGGCAGGGGGCGCCTGGTGAGCCGTCCGATGCCGCCACCTTGCGCAGGACGTCGCTGGTGGTGTCGGTGTCCCAGTCGATGCGCCGGTCGTCGGCGCGGGTGGAGGGCCGCAGCCTGCCGCGCAACCGGTGTGCCGGGATGCTGTCGAGCGGTGTGGGCACGAATCCGACGACCTGCGCCTTGTCGACCACGTCGTGGATGAYGGCCATGGCCGCGTCGGTGACCGGCCCGTTGTAGAGTGCCGACTTGCTCATGCCGAGTGGGACGGCGAACTCCCGGGTCGACCAGATCGGCCCGGCGTCCATCTCGGCGACGGCCTGCAAGGCCGTGACTCCCCAGGTCGACGCCCCTTCCAGAATGGCCCAGTCGAGCGAGGACGACCCGCGGTCACCGACCGGCCCCGGGTGAATGATGATCGTCTGTCGGGTCGTCCAGATGTCGTCCGGTACCCGTTCGCGCAGGAAGGGGCATATGATCAGGTGAGGATCGGACAGCTGGACGGCCTCGCGCATCGTTTCCGCGCTGAGCGCGAGCTCGACCGTCAYACGGTGGCCCGCGCGCCGTAACTCGATCCATGCCCGCTGGGTGAGCCCGTTGAATGCGGACGCGAGTAGAAGAATCTTCATTTTCTTTCCTTGTCAGAGGTCAGATCGAAACTCCGAACGGGTTTTCGGGTGAACCTGTTTTCCCGGGATCGGGACACGGGGGTGCGTGGATCCGCGGGCTGGTCCCGCGACGGGTGGCGGCCACTGGTGCGGTGATCGTCACTGGCGGTCGTGTCACCGTCCCGGAGATCGCGACAGGCGGTGGTTCTTCCTGGCCGGACCGAGTGCGTCGGGGTCCGCGGCGGAGGAGTGCGGGACGGGGGAGGGGATGACCTGCGTGGTTACGGCACCGGCGCCGGCAGTGGATGCCGGCTGGTGTGAATGCGCCGCACCGCGCGGTGAGGGGCTGCTGTCAGCACGGGAAAAGCTGGCCGGGGTAGGCCTTTCTGAGCGGGCGGGGGGGTGGTGATGATCGGGTATGGGGGCGCCGATCCCGCCGGTCGCGGCGAAGATGATGAACATCAGAACGATGGACGCGGTGAAAGCGGTGATGGTCCCCATGGCGAAAGGATCGACGCCGTGAGGTCGTGGCACGGCGGGGTCGGCGGTGACGCGGGTGGCTGCCATGCCCGTGTAGTGCATCCCGCACACCGCGACCGCCATGATCACCGATGCGACGATGCGTAGGCTGACACCACCGATGTGGAACGCGATYCAGAAGGCGGCTGTCGAGGCCACGACGGCGATGACAATGGACAGGCCGACCAGCGGCATCGCGTAGCTGATCGTCCCTTGGGTGTGCATCGCGTACATGCCGGTGTAGTGCATGGCGGCGACACCGGCTCCCGCGACCACTCCGCCGGTGAGCAGCCGCAGGACGTTGTCGGGATCGGCGGCTACCACCGTGAGTCCGACGCCGGCCACGACCACGGCGGTGAGCAGCGACAGGGCGGTGACCACCTCGTTGAACGTGATACCCAGCTCTATACGGTAAGCGACCATCCCGACGAAGTGCATCGACCAGATCGCGCACCCGCCCAGCGCCACGGCCGTGAGAGTCGTCCACGCCAGTCGACGGGCGCCGGTGGTCGTACGTAGGCGGACCGCGCACGCCAGGGCCGCGAACGAACCGAACGCGGCGAGAAGGAAGGAGAGCAGGACGAACACGGGGTCGTACGAGGCATGCAGATGTTCTGCTGCGGCACTGACCGGTCCCATCCCAACCCCCAGGAGTTCGCCACATGCCACCAGGGGGCTGCCGAGTAACGGTATTTGATCAGCAGCCTCCGGATCTTCCGGCTGGGCAACCATAGCCGGACCAGGGTCAGTCAGGTGATCGGCCTCACGCTAAAATGAGTTAACTAATTAAATTATTTTAAATAATCTTTTATTTAAAGAAACTTTTACAGACGAAGCGTCATCAGGCGAAAAATTTTGCTCCGACAGCGTAAACATTTACTTCAAGTGACGCTTCCGGAACGGATGACCCGAGCGACGGCCGACGGTCCGCTGGCGGGCGACGGCCGCCGGCGGACCGAAGGCGATGCGATCATGCTTTTCCGCGCTCGTGGTTCCCGCCGGGCCCGGAAGCCGATCCGGAAGGTTCGGCGGGCTCAGGTCCCCGTGCCGCTACGAGGCACGACTGGTCGGATGACGACGGTGCGCGACCACCATCACCCGGACGGACAGCGTGTTCGCGTCCACCTGGTAAAGAATCCGCCAGGACGGGCCGGTCGCCTCCCACATCGTCGAACGCGACTCCGACAGGGGTGTGCCCGCCCGGCGCGGATCGTTGCGCAGCGGGCCGCCCAGGAACCGGCGGATCTCGCCGGCGGTCCGGTCGGGCAGCCGCTGCAGGTCGCGCTCGGCCGATGCCGCGACGGTCACCTCATGGCGGGGGCTCATGCCGCCACGCCGTTCGTCCGTGGGCGCGGCGAGCACGGGGCCGGCGCGCATGTCCGGTTCTTCACATGGTGATCGTAGAAGTCTCCGCCACCGGCCGCCGGAGTTTCCGACCGGGCGGGAGAAAGGGGCAGGGCTGCCCCGTCCGTCTCCACAACCCGTGACGGGATCTGTGACGGCGCGGCAGCCCGTGACAGCGCGCCGGGCCCGGCGGTGACGGACATGACGCCAAGATTACCCATGTCACTCGACGCCCAGCCGCCACTCGGGCACGCGCCGTACACGGCCCGGCGCCGGCGTGACCGCTGGCCCCGCCCGCTCACGAAATGTCCGGCGGCCCCGGCGGACGTGGAATGACCGTGCCGGTGTCACGGGTTGGTGCTGGGCGTGCGCTACGGAACCGACGAGATCATCCGACGGATGCTGGCCGACACGAAGGTGTGGGCGATAGTGGGGCTGTCGCAGAACACCTCCCGGGTCGCCTACTCCATCGCGGGCTATCTGCGCGCGAATGGCAAACGGACCGTTCCGGTCCACCCGTCCGCGCCCGTGGTCGCGGGTGAGCAGGGGTACGCCTCGCTGGCGGAGATCCCGTTCCCGGTGGATGTGGTGGACCTCTTCGTCCGCTCGGAGCTGGTCGGCCCGGTGGTCGACGACGCGATCGCCATCCGCGCCGGGGGGATCTGGATGCAACTCGGTGTCCGTGAYGACGCCGCCGCCCGGCGGGCGGAGCGGGCCGGAGTGCCCGTCGTCATGGACACCTGCCCCGCCATGGAGGCGCCCCGCCTGGCCGTCTGGGCATCCTGACCACAGCCCCGGTCACCAGCCGCGCCTCCCGCGCTCCCCGTGCGCCCTACGTACCCGAGCGCCTACGCGGTGAGTGGAGTGTGTGGCCCTCCGGTGTCGCCGGCGCTGCGGCTGCCGGGGCAGCCCGGGCCGGCGGCCGGACGAGAAACGGGAGATCCGCTGCCAGCCCAGCGCCGCGGCCGGCGGGAGCAGCACCAGCGTCGGTAACAGGTAGCGGTAGTCGAAACACACCGTGGCGGACGGGACCACCAACAGCGCCATCCCCGCCGTCACCAGCAACGCGCAGTCCGCGCGCAACCGCCCGACCTCGCTGCCAGCGCCAGTGTCGCTGCCAGCACCAGTGCCGCCGCCGGTGTCGGCACCGTTGTCAGCGCTGGTGTCACGCTCGGTGCCAGTGTCATTCTCGGTGCCAGTGTCGCTGTCGGAGCTGGTGCCGCCGGCCCGCCCGCGACTGGCGCGCCCGCCCGTGGGCAGAAAGCCGGCAACACCGAGCGCCACCATGACGGCCAGCGCCGGCCCCGGGGTGAAAACGTAGCGCTGGTAGGCCCGCAGGAGCGCGGCCGGCCCGGGGTCGACCTGCCGGGCGACCTGGGTACCGTCGAAGGTGATCAACGGCGCGCTGATGTTCCAGTAGGCCGGCACCGCCTCGGCGGGGAACTGCCAACTACCGACGTGCCAGTCGCGGGCCCCCACCCACCGGCCGGGCGTGAAGAAATGGGCCACCTCACCGGTCACCATCCGCGTGTAGTCCACCGGTTGGCACAGGATGACCTCGTGGGCGAACTCGGCCAACGCGGCCTCCTTCCGGTCCRCGGGGAGATCGACGGTGAACCGGGGGCTGGCGTGGTTCCACACGTAGTAGTTCGGCCCGGGCCGCTGCRCCGGCGGATGCGGCGAGCAGAACAGACGGGCGTCCGGGCTGAGATCCAGTTGTGCGCAGTCGGCGATGGGCGCCACCCGGCCGTACAGCCAGTACGTGTCACCCCCGGTCAGGGCGTAGGCGCCGTGGATGGAATGGAACCAGACGGCGTACCCCACCAGCGGTGCGGCCAGCGCGCCACCGAAGACGACCGAACGTGACCAGCCGAGCCGTCGCAGCAGCACCCAGGCCAGCGCCAGCAGCCCCAGGACGACTCCCACCGTGCGGACCAGCGACGCCAGGGCCAGGCAGCCCCCGGCGAGTCCACAGGCCGCCACGGACGGTTTCGGTGCCCACAACAGGGCTGCGACGGCCGCGACGAGCAGCGCCTCGAACAGCGTCTCCGCCATGACGAAGTGCTCGATGTTCACCTGGTAGGCGTCCAGCAGCACCGGCGTCGCCGCCAGCGCCGACACTCGGGGAGTCAGYCCGCGGTGCACCAGCAGCGCGTAGAGAAGGATGCCGAGCAGGACGCCCGTGAGGTGCTGGACGGCCGGTACCACCCACAGCTGGTGCGTCACGGACAGTGCGCGCAGCAGCAGGGGGTAGCCCGCCGGTCGGACCGGATCGGGCACCAGGGGCCGGGCGAGCCGCAGGTAGGCCATGGAGTCCCCGGAGAACTCCAGCGCCGGCCGATAGGCGATCATGGCCAGGGCTCGCAGGACGACAGCCGGGATGACGACGATCGTGATCGGAACGATGACGGCGGCCGAGGGGCGTCCGCGGGCCGCCGCCCGACGGGCGGAGCCCGGCTGTGCCCGCCCCGGCCGTGGGGGATCGGGCCGGGGCAGGTGCGGCCGGGGCGTCCGCGGCCGGCGTCGGTCCCGATCCACCGGGGCCTCCTGATCACGTTATGCGCGGGTCGCCGGCAGGGYGACCGGTCACACCTCCGTAAAGGGTCCCGAGAAAACGTACCGAAGGGATTTTCCGGCTATCGGTCGACATCCGGACAGTATCCGGTCGACATCCGACCGACATCCGACCGGCATCCGGTTGGCATCGTCATATCCGGTATCTGTCACCAGGTGCTTCCGGACCGCTGACACGAGGCAGCGGCTGTCGCAAATCGAGACGCAAGGCGAGCGAATGGAGACACAAGGCGCGACGCGCCGGGCCGCGGCGGCCGGGTCGTATGCCGCTGTCCCTGTCGTCCTACTACCGACACCCTGAGAGCGCAGGCCGATGTGACGTCCGTTACGCGGAGGCGTAATCTTCTGTGACTGTGCGAGGAACACCGGTTTCTGGAGATCCATCGACAACGACGTCGGCGAGTCCACAGGTACGTCAAACCGGCCGGGGGGGTTGTCCTCACCAGCCACCGTGCCCGTCCGCCAACAGTCCCGACCGGGACGCTGCGCGGGTGACGAACCGGCACTGCGATCAGGGCTGGAGTCTGCTGTGTAATGGTGTGATCCTTTTTGACGACACGGGGGAGATTCTGCCGACGGGGGGCATCATCGAACCGCGGCGGGTGCCTCCGATGCCGAGGAGCATGGTCGGCAGCGGTGCGGTTGCCACGCGGCAACCGATGGCCGTGCCCACACCACGCGTCCGGACGGTGTGAGGCGGCCGCCCGGCCCGAACCGGCCCGTGACAATCATTCGATCAAAGGGTATGCGCGGATGACTGTCCGGGCGGGTATCCGGGTATACGGCGGCCCCGGCAGGGCCGCTCTCGAAGGGGCCGCTTCCGAAAAGTCCTGAGCGGACCTGTCCGGCTGAGCAGTGCGTAATGGCATCTTTACGCGTGGCTGACGGGCGCCGCCGGGGCTGTCCGGCCGGACGGGTATGCGCGCGGGTTTTCCGCCCGCTCGGCGGCCGGGGCCGGCACGCCGTCAGGCTGGAGAGCGCGCGGGACGGTCCTGACGTGCGGGATGGCCCTGACGTGTGCGTCGGCCTGGATCCCGCCGGTCCCTCCGACCGCGCCGATCGACAGCCATCTGACCGTGGCCGAGCCACCTCCGGTAGAAGGTCGCTCGTCCGGGCGCCGCCAGTGTGACCGCGCGTCCGCGCGCGTGCGTCGGGCGGCCGGCCACGGCCTGGCGGCCTAGCGGTAGCGGTTGGTGTCGTAGCGTTCCTGGAGCGGGACCAGCGTGTGCAGCGGCGCGGTCAGGCTCGCGACGGTGTCGGGGTCGAGGATGTCCTGGACGAGCAGGGCGCACGCGAGGTCCGCGCAGAGTTCCATGACCCGCTGGTCGGTGCCGACGTCCACGGAGTCGATCGTCGTGTGGCAGGACGGGCACAGCCGCCAGAAGCCCTCGGCGGCGCTGCGGCGTACCAGCGTCCACACCCGGCGGCGTCCCGTGCGCACGGCGCTGTTGAACGCGATCTGCATGGCGTCCTGGTGGGCGCTCTCGTCCCGGGTGAACGCGGCGACCAGCAGGCGGTCGTAGGTTCGCAGGCTGTCGGCATCGTGACAGCGCCGTGACAGCGCCGGCAGCGCGGCAAGCACCCGCTTGACCTCGGATCCGAATGGGCCGAGATCTGGTTCGTGCCCGCGGCTGCGGGGGTAGACAGTGCGCCAGGGCCGCAGCAGCGCCGCGTACTCCGACCGGGTGAGAACCGGCTTGGCGTAGGCGGCCGCGATCGCGTCCCGGACCGCCTTGAGCGCGGTCGCGGTGACGTTCGGGTCGACCGTCACGTAGTCGTCGATGCCGGCGAGGTCGTCGGCGTAGATGGCCGACAGGGCGTCGAACGCGGCGAGGACCTCGATGACCAGCGGCGCGTCCGGTGAGAGTGCCTTGTCCCGTGCGGTGGCGAGTTGTGGCGTGTTGCGCCAGGCCGAGGCAAGCTGGTTGAGTTCGGCGTCACTGGTGTGCACGAGTTGGGCAAGAATCGCGAGGATCCCACGGAGATTGGGATGATTCTCCAGTCTGTCGATCCTACGGAAACGCAGAATCATGCCGGTTTCCCCAGCTTCGTACAGGCCATGTCACGTTTTCGTATTCCGGCGATGACGCCGAGTAGTATTTCTGTCCGTGGCGGCTCTGGCATCTGCTGTCGCGTCCGGCTGTCGGCAGCCGTCACATCGCCTCCTCACGAGGCCCTCTGGTCGCGCCTGGGGGCCAGTTGGCCACTGGTCGGCCAAAGGCCCCGTTCTTCCTGGACGTCCGACTGGGATCATAGCCGTCGGGGCGAATAGGTTGGACCATGGTCTCGGCAGCATGTACGTCGGATGAACCCTACGGCAACTGGCGCACCGATAGTAGCCGCAACGATGGTAGCCGGAGGACGCGGGCCAGCGACAGGAAAGGGGCGCGAGTGACTGTGACCGATATCTCGGCGTTGCGGGGGGCGGGGATTGCCGTCAGACGCGCGGACGGTCGGGCGGTGACCCGGAATGACTGGCTGGACTCCCGCCACTCGTTCGCGTTCGGTCGCCACTATGATCCGGCCAACACCCATTTCGGCCTGCTGCTGGTCAGTAACGACGACYATGTCGCTCCCGGTGGCGGCTTCGCCACCCATTCACACCGGGACATGGAGATCGTGACATGGGTGCTGGAGGGTGAGCTCCTGCACACCGATTCCACCGGGACCCATGGCACCATCCGGCCCGGGGTCGCTCAGCGTATGAGCGCCGGTACGGGGATCCTGCACGCGGAGATGAACGCGGTGGGCGCCACCGATGATCCGTGGACAGCCGATGCCCCGGGCGCCAGTCCCGTCCCCGGCGATCCGGGCACCGTCCACTTCATCCAGATGTGGGTGACCCCCGACCACACCGGGATCACGCCCAGTTATGCCCAGCGGGACGTGACGGACGCCCTCGCCACCGGTGAGCTGGTGACGATCGCCGGCGGGGAGGGCTCGAACGCCGCCATCGACATCCAGCAGCGCAAGGCGGTCCTGCACGCGGCGCGCCTGCCCGCCGCCGGCCGGGTGCACCTGCCGTCCGCGCCGTGGGCGCACCTGTTCGTCGCGCGCGGCGCGGTCACGCTGGAGAGCGCGGGCGAACTCGATACCGGGGACGCGGCCCGGATCAGGGGCTGTGACGGGCTTGCCGTGACCGCCGAGGCCGGACCGGCAGAGATCCTGGTATGGGAGATGCACGCCGCACTGGGACGCTGACCGACCGGCTGGCCGGCCCGACCGGCCGGCCCGACCGGCCGGCCCGACCGACCGAGCTGGTCGGCGGCCGGCCGGTCGCCACTGGGGCTTCAACGCAGTGTGACACCTCCTGGTGTCACGCCTCCCGCAGCCGGTACCGGCGGATCGCGTCCTCGACGACCGTCGCCTTGATCGCACCGTGGCGGGTCAGAGCTTCCAGGGTCGCCACCGTGATCGACTCGGCGTCGACATGGAAGTGGCGGCGCAGCGCCGCCCGGGTGTCCGAGCGTCCGTAACCGTCGGTGCCCAGGGAGGAGTAGTCMTGGGGAATCCAGCGGGAGATCTGGTCCGGTACCGCACGCATCCAGTCGCTGACGGTAATCACCGGCCCGGGTGCCCCCTGTAGGAGCCGGGTCACGTACGGCCGGCGTTCCACCGAGTCCGGGTTGAGCAGGTTGTGCTCCTCGCAGCTGAGCGCCTCGCGGCGCAGCTCGTTCCAGGAGGTCACCGACCACACGTCCGCCTGTACGCCGAAGTCGTTCGCGAGCAGTTCCTGGGCGTCCAGCGCCCAGCGCATCCCGGTGCCGCTGGCCAGCAGCTGCGCGCGGGGCGGCTCGGCGTCCGACGACCCGCCCGCCGAGGAGCCGGTGTCGGCCGGCGGCCGTACCGGCAGGCCCGCCTCGGCGAACGGCCGGAACAGGTACATGCCGGCGAGTATCTGCGCCGGGTCGACCCCGGCCGGCTCGGCCGGCTGCGGGAACGGCTCGTTGTAGACGGTCAGGTAGTAGAAGACGTCCTCGCTGCGTTCGCCGTACATGCGGTCGAGGCCGTCCCGGACGATGTGGGCGACCTCGAAGGCGAACGCCGGGTCGTAGGCCACACACGCCGGGTTCGTCGAGGCGAGCAGCAGGGAGTGGCCGTCCTGGTGCTGAAGCCCCTCGCCGTTGAGGGTCGTGCGGCCCGCGGTGGCCCCGAGCAGGAAGCCGCGGCCGAGCTGGTCACCGAGCGCCCACATCTGGTYGCCGGTCCGCTGGAACCCGAACATCGAGTAGAACACGTACACCGGAATCATGTGCACCCCGTGGGTGGCATATGCGGTGCCCGCGGCGATGACCGATCCCATCGAACCGGCCTCGTTGATTCCCTCGTGCAGCATCTGGCCGGACTCGGACTCCTGGTAGGAAAGCAGGAGCTCACGGTCCACGGCCTCGTAACGCTGGCCGTGCGGTGAGTAGATCTTGGCGGTCGGGAACATGGCGTCCATACCGAAGGTGCGCGCCTCGTCCGGAATGACCGGGACGAACCGGGCGCCCATCTCCTTCGTCTTGATCAGGTCCTTGAGCAGCCGGACGAAGGCCATCGTGGTGGCCACCGGCTGCTTGCCCGAGCCCCGGCGCAGGTCACCGAAGATTGACTCCGGCGGCTGCGGGAGAGGCCGGGCGCGCACGACCCGTCGCGGCAGCGTGCCGTCCAGCGCGGCCCGCCGTTCCCGCATGTACTGGATCTCCTCCGAATCCGGGCCGGGATGGAAGTAGGGCGGCAGGCCGCTCTCCAGCTCGGAGTCGGGAATGTCCAGGTAGAGCCGGTCGCGAAACTCCTTGAGATCGGCCTTGGAGAGTTTCTTCATCTGGTGCGTGGCGTTACGCGCCTCGAAGTCCTTGCCCAGCGTCCAGCCCTTGATGGTGTGGGCGAGGATGACGGTGGGCTGGCCGGTGTGCTCGGTCGCCGCCTTGTAGGCCGCGTACAGCTTGCGGTAGTCGTGCCCGCCGCGGGAGAGTTTGCGCAGCTCGTCGTCGGACAGGTCCTTGACCATACGGCGCAGCCGCGCGTCCACTCCGAAGAAATGTTCCCGGATGTACGCGCCGGACGATGTCGTATAGGTCTGGAACTGGCCGTCCGGGGTGGTGTTCATCCGGTGGACGAGCACCCCGTCGGTGTCCTTGGCCAGCAGCGGGTCCCAGTCGCGGCCCCAGACCACCTTGATGACGTTCCAGCCGGCGCCGCGGAACAGCGACTCCAGCTCCTGCATGATTTTCCCGTTGCCGCGGACCGGCCCGTCGAGGCGCTGCAGATTGCAGTTCACGACGAAGATGAGGTTGTCGAGCTCCTCGCGCGCGGCGATGCCGAGCGCGCCGATCGACTCGGGCTCGTCCATTTCGCCGTCACCGAGGAAGGCCCACACCCGGCTGCCGGAGGTGTCCTTGATCCGCCGATTCAGCAGATAGCGGTTGAACCGGGCCTGGTAGATGGCGTGGATCGGCCCGAGGCCCATCGAGACGGTCGGGAACTCCCAGAAGTCGGGCATGAGACGGGGATGCGGATAGGAGGACAGCCCACCGGGCTCGCCCTCCCGGCGGAACGCGTCGAGCTGCGCCGCGGTCAGCCGGCCCTCGAGAAAGGCCCGGGCGTAGATACCCGGCGAGGCGTGTCCCTGAATGAACACCTGGTCGCCCGAGTCGCCGCCGGGCCCGCCGGTCAGGTTGTCCTTGCCGCGGAAGAAGTGGTTGAATCCCACCTCGTACAGAGCGGCGCTGGACGCGTATGTCGCGATATGTCCGCCGACACCGTATTCGGGCCGGTTCGCACGGCTTACCATGATGGCCGCGTTCCAGCGGACATAGGCCCGGATGCGCCGTTCTATGTGCTCGTCCCCGGGGAACCACGGTTCCCGCTCCGGCGGGATGGTGTTGATGAAATCGGTGCTGGTGAGTCCGGGCACTCCGACAGCCTTCTCCCGGGCCCGTTCCAGCAGCTTCAGCATGAGGAATCGGGCCCGGCCACGGYCCTGCTCGTCGATCACCGAGTCCAGGGACTCCAGCCATTCGCCGGTTTCGGACGGGTCGATGTCCGGCAACTGGCTGGGAAGCCCGTCGGTGATGACCGAGAACCTCCTGCCGCTGTCCTTCGCCACGTGTTCTCCCTGACGTCACTTGGTCGTTGTGCGCATGCTTCGTCGTGAGTGGGTCCCCTTCCATCGTGCTCTGCGCGGGGGGGCTCGTCACGCTTCCCGACGTTACTTGTGGCCCACCCGGTCGAAGAACACACGATCATGATTTTTCTCGGGTGTGCGGGGTGCTGGGGAACTGACCTGGATCGACGGCCGTGGGTACGCACCGTCGTCGGCGCGCCGCCCCCGCGGGACGGGGCGGCGCGCCGACGACGGTGCCTGGTCACCGGGCCGTCAGACCGTCCCGGCGGCACCCGGCTGCCGGCGCGGCCGGGGCAGAGCGGCGTCGGGCCGGCGGGAGCCGGTGGGTAGGGGCGGCCGGGGCCGCTCCGCCGGGGCGCGGCCGGGCCGGGCGGCGAGCCCGCGGCGGCTCCAGCGGGCCCACCGCCCGCCGTGGGACGTCCACCGTGGACATCCGTGGGACATCCCAGGGCCGGGACCGGAGCGGGACAATGGGACGGGGAAGGGGACGCGGGCACGACGACGGTGACACGGCGACGGTGGCACAGGGGGAAGCGAGGCGGAAGCGCGCGGGAAGCGCGGCGGAGGAAGAAGGTCGGGAGAGGGCGGAGCATGGAGACGACCACGGTGTCCGTACACACCGGTGGGACGGAGTGTGTCCGTGATCTCACCGGGCACGCCCGTCGGTTCGTGGCCGGGCGCGGGGACGGGCTGCTGTCGGTGTTCGTTCCGCACGCGACCGCCGGAGTCGCCCTGCTCGAGCTCGGTTCGGGCAGCGACGCCGACCTGCTCGCCACGCTCGATGAACTGCTGCCGGCGGACGGCCGCTGGCGGCATGCCCACGGCTCGGCGGGTCACGGGCGCTCGCACGTCCTGCCGGCGCTGATCTCCCCGTCGCTGACCGTGCCGGTCCTCGACGGCCGCCTRCTCCTCGGAACATGGCAGTCGATCGCGCTCGTGGATCTCAACGTGGACAATCCTGAACGCACTGTTCGACTCTCGTTTCTGTCCGGATGAGCCGGTACGGGTGGCACCTTTGTCCACAACTACCGGCGTGGCACTTGCGCTGCCCCGGGGTGCTCCGGTGGACTAGGTCCACGGTGGTGCGCGCAGCAGGTGGATCGAACAACCGCCGTGCCGTACAGCCGGTGCTCACGGGCAGCGTGCCCGCGGGCAGCTGACACGAGTAGGAGGTTGTTGAGGGTGAGTCCGACCGCGGCGAACGCCGAGGGTCAGCGGCGTGCGGAACGTCTGGGCATTACGCCCGGGGTACTGGTTCAGTCGCTCAACGAAGACAACGACATCGCCTATGATCTTCTCGACGCCGTCACCTCGGCCAGCGGAACGGAACTCGTCCCGGAGGACTCCGACGATGTGGTCGATGTCGTACTGCTGTGGTGGCGGGACGACGACGGCGACCTTGTTGAGGCACTCATCGACGCGCGCCGCCAGTTGTCGGAGGTCGGTGTGATCTGGCTGTTGACGCCGAAGGCCGGCCGGGCCGGCCATGTGGAGCCCAGCGACGTGCTGGAGGCCGTGCCGGCCGTCGGCCTGGTGCAGACGAGCACCGTCAGCGTCGCCACCGAGTGGGCCGGCATGCGGCTTGCCGCTCCCAAGTCCCAACGGGTCCGACACCGCTAGCCGTCCGTCAGGGCGGCGGGCCCTCTCAACCGGGTGGCCGAGGGACGGGCTGCCAGTACCGCCTGCGCGCCGTGGGCATCCCTTGCCGGGCCCTGGCACCGGTGGTGACGACCACCAGCCAGACGGGCGAGGACCCGGGCCGATACCGGCGTCCCCGTCCGGCCTCGGCTGGGGGGCCACAAGCGCCGGGTTCCCGGGGACGGCCCCACCCAGCCGCGGACGGTGACCGGTTCGACCGGAAGGCCCGGCGGGGRCCTGCGRGTGATACCCGGCTTTCGGGCACCCGCGAGCGCCCCTGCCGGGCCGTCTCGCACGCGGCCGTACCGGCGGTGGGAACCCACCGCCGGAGGCCGACCGTCATCGAAGATCAACGAGAATGTGTCGTTGGATACACTCACCGGCCCGGAAAGCGTATCCGCCAACACACTCGCCCCGATCGTGTCCCGGGCGGGCAGGCGGGCAGGCGGGCAGGCGGGCGGCGTCCCCGCCGTGTGGACCGGCAGGCCAGGCAGACCGATCAGGTGTACGGACAGCTCAGGCGTACAGAGGGACCTGCTGCCCTTCCAGCGAGCCCGGGTAGCGGCCCCAGATTTTGTTGATCTCGTACTGGAGGTACAGCGGGCCTCCACCGACGAGCCAGAGGACGAAGGCGACACCGGCGCTCAGTTCGGGTAGACCGGCCGCTCGCTGGGCCTGGCGGGCACGGGTGCCCAGCCGCCACACGGCCACGAACGGTGGCACGATCAGGAACGCCCCGAACGTCACCGCGAGCACCGACAGGACCGGGTTGACGTCGATCCGCCGGTCGTAGGCGTTGAGCTCCTTGTTGGTCTTGTAGACCCACACGATGCCGTAGATGCCAAGGGTGATCAGAGGCAGGCCGAGCCAGGACGCGAAGGGATTGCGTCGTTTGCCGCGGATGCCCGCGCCCACGGGTTGTGGGTGGCCGCCGGGAACAAGGGCACCCGACGTGGGGTACCCGGCCCCGTATCCGGGCTGCTCCCCGTATCCGGGGTTGTTGTGGCGGTCCCCGGGCGGGGGCTGGCCGTACGGATTCGTACTGTGTGGCCCCGGCGGTTGCTGTCCGTATCCGTGTTGACCATACGGACCGAAATTCTGATCGGTCACCGTGCCCCCTGCGTTTTCGTGTGCCGTCGTCTGTACATCCCCCGCGGTTTCATACACCCCTGACGGATGCGCCGATCCGGGCCGATCGGAACAACACCGGCAGACCACCCGGCTGCCRCGCGAGGTGTCCGCTGTCGAAGGAAGCGGATACACCCATGTAACAGATGGGAGCTTGAAGCGGACGGGAGCGAGTGACGCAGGCGCATCCGGGTCGACGGGACGGGATGAATGTTACCGGCCGGGACATCTGGGCAGTAGTCCCCGGTCACGTCGGCGCCGCACGACTGATCGGAAACCGCGGGAGGTGACAGGAGGTCGGCAGGAGGTCGTGGGCGGTGGCACCCGGCACGGGCGGTCGCCGGCACGAGGGATCCTGATCCAGGGGCCGAACAGATGGCATGCTGGGAACGGGTGGCCAGCCGCCCCTTATCCGAATACACACCGTTACTGTCGAGAGGATGTGCCAGTGGCCGTCGACGTAGGCAGCATCGCCCCTGACTTCACCCTGCGTGATCAGAACAACGAGGAGGTCACACTCTCGGAGTTCCGCGGGCGGCGTAACGTCGTGCTCCTGTTCTACCCCCTGACCTTCACCGGTATCTGCCAGGGCGAGCTCTGCGCGGTTCGCGACGAGCTCTCGTCGTTCCAGAACGACGATGTGCAGGTCCTCGCGGTCTCGGTCGACTCGCCCTACGCCCACAAGGTGTGGGCGGAGCGCGAGGGATACGACTTCCCGCTGCTGGCGGACTTCTGGCCGCACGGCGAGGTGGCGCGCAGCTATGGCGTCTTCGAGGAGAGCAAAGGATTTGCCCTGCGGGCGACCTTCATCATCAACAAGGAGGGTGCCGTCCACTGGAAGATCGTGAACAGTCCCGGTGAGGCTCGGGACCACGCCGAATACCTCAAGGCGCTCGCCGCGCTGTAGGCTGCACCCGGTCTTTCCCGTCACATCAGGTTGCAGGATGCCGTGCTTTCGTTGTCACACCCGCCAGACCGACCCCACCCGGGGAGCCAGCCCGTGGCGGCGGGCGGTCGTGGCGGGGGAGCAGGTGCTGTTCTGCCCGCAGTGCCAGCAGACGGTCGGCTGGTCGCAGACCCTCGACCGCTGCGGCAGCTGCGGCTCGACACGCCTGGCCAAGGCTCTCGGCTCGATCTCGTGTCAGGACTGCGGCCGGGAGACCTCCCCGGCACCAGCCGGTTCTGATCTTCCGGTCCACGTTCCGGCGCCGCTGCCGGGAAGCGCGTCCGCACCGCCGGTGCCCGCGCCCCCCGAACTCAGCGCCGAGGTCGAAGCCGCCCTCGCGCGGATGCTGGGCAACAGCCTGAGGTGACCGGTGACGTGTGCCCGCTCGGCCCGTCCGACCGGCGGCAGGGCCAAGCGGGCACACGCGCGGGCCAGCGGCGCGCCCGGACAGCCGGCAACACCGGACAGTCGGCAACCCCGCGCCGGGCCMGGACGGACGTTCCCCGGCGTGGACAACGTCGACATCCGTGCCGGGCACCGGTTTCCGTGGCACCCATCCCCCACAGCCGTGCGCTGTTGCGTACGCTTACGAGCATCCCGGGCGCGTAGCTCAGCGGGAGAGCGCTCGCCTTACAAGCGAGTGGTCGCAGGTTCGATCCCTGCCGCGCCCACGGGCTGGCTTCGGCTGCTTGTCGATCTGCGATCGACTGCGCTACCAGCCGCGATGTCTGCCGGGGGGCCAAGCCCCCCGTGACCCCCCATGATCAACACCTCTGGGGGTTTTGTGGCTTTTGAGGGGTTGCCGCGCCGGCGGCGGGGGTGCGTTTCAGCGGGCCAGGCGGGTGATGAGCCGGTCTCCCCGGGCCAGGGCGCCGGGGAGTCCGCGGGAGATCCGGCCGACCAGGCGCTCACGGTTGCGGCCGTGGCGGGCGGCGAGCGGTGGGGCGGTGACAGCGGCGATGGCGGCGATGGCGGCGATGCCGGCCAGCGGGCGTCCATAGATGCTGATCTCGGCCACGCGTCCGGTCGGGTCCAGACGGAAGTGTTCGGCCAGGTCGATGTCGTGGCCGCCGATGCGCCCGCGGGCGCCGAACACGCACTCGTCGTCGCCGGTGAACACGAAGGTGCGTTCCCAGCTCTGGAAACCGGCGAGGACGTGAGACATGAGCGCGCCCACCTCTGCCCTGCCGGTGAACCGCACGGCGGTGACGGGCGAACTGAAGACGATGTCCTCGGCGTACAGGGCCATGAGCGCCGCGTGGTCACGAGATGTCATAGCTTGCGCGACCGCGTCGGCGGTCTGCCGTGGATCCATGTTCACAACACTCCCAGTAACTGGACACGGTGGTCGCTGGACAGGTCTCCTGGTCATCGACCGAGGATGATGACGAGTAGACCGGCCAGCGCGATGCTCTGCAGGGCGGCCCGGGTCCAGATGACGCTGTCCCAGCGTTGCTGGAGGGCTCGGGTGTCCGCCGGGACGGTGTGGTTGGCCGCGGCCGCGCGGAGCCGTCTGTTGATCGGTGCGCTGACGCGTACGTAGATCGCGAGCCAGGCCAGCAGCGCGGCCAGCGCTGTCGCGCCGCCGATGCGCGCGGGGTTGGTGTCGCTGGCCACGGTGGCGAGCGCCGCGGCGAGGACGGAGACCGCTCCGGGCACGGGCAGCCGGCGATCTCCGTACTCGTGGACCCGGCCGAGCAGGTCGGCCACGGAGGCGTCAGCGGCATCGACCGCGGCAGGGCGCAGTACGAGCGCGGAGAAGACGTCGGTGCCATAGATGATCGCGGCAGCCGCGACTGCGACGAGCGCGGCGGCGGTGGCCAGGCTGCTCACAACTGCCTCTTTCCAGTCGGTTCCGCTGCTGATCGGCCGCTGTGCCGAGGTGACGTGGGTGATGCGGGTGACGCCGGTGCGGGCAGGGCGCGGGTGAGGCAGTCGGTCAGCGCCTCCTCGAGCAGGGCGTGCAGCGCGGCGGAGTCGACGTCGACGCGGCCGACGACCAGCAGCGCGACCAGCCCGTGCGCCGTGGCCCACAGTTGCAGCACGTGCTGCTCGGGCTGCCGGTCGCCGGCGGCGGCGAGCAGCCCGGTCAGGACGTCGCCGACGGCCTGCCCCTCGACCCAGGTGTCGGCGGCGGGCATGCGCACGCCGCCCAGGCCGTACATGAGCTGGTACAGGTCGGGTTCGGTCAGGGCGAAGTCGAGGTAGGCGTGTGCGGCCCGTCGGATGGCCGCGACGTCTGTGCCGTCCGGGACGTCCGTGTCGGACGCCTCGGCGGCGGATTCGGCCGCCGGCCGTCGGCCTGCGGTGTCCATCGCGTCGCGCAGCCGGGCGAATCCGTCGCGGATGAGGGTGAGCAGGATGTCGTCACGGCCGGTGAAGTAGCGGTAGGAGAAGTTCGTGGAGTAGTCGATGCGCTCCGCCAGCCGCCGCATGGTCACCGTCTCCCAGCCCTCGCTCCGGGCCAGTTCCCGCGCGGCGGACAGGATCGCCTCGCGAGCGGCGGCGCGTTCCCGCTCTCGGCGCCGCCGCGCACGCGTCGGTGCCGGGCCGTTCTGGCCGTCCTGCGCGTCGATCGTCATCGGTTGTCGGCGTCTCCGGTCAGCTGCGCGAAGAACGCCTGCCCGTCGAGCTGGTCCCAGTGCTCCACGGCCATGCCGTCGACCACGCGCCAGATATCGATCGAATGCATCACCACCGCGCGCCCGGTCGGTGGCAGCCCCATGAAAGGGCCCTGGAACGTCGCCCGGTAGGTGAACCTGCCGGCGACCCGGTCCCTGTCGACGAGGACGTCGTCAAGGCTGACCTCGGTGTCCGGGAACGCGGCGAACCACTGCGTCCAGAACACCCGGTTCGCCTCGCGCCCGTCCTCGACGAACGGGTTGTGGTTGATGTAGTCCGCCGCGATGAAGCCGTCAACCGCGTCCGGATCGTGATCGTTCATCAGGTCGGCGAACGCGTGCGCGACCGTCCCGGGCCGCCGTTGTGTGCTGCTCGTGGTCATGGTTCCCCTCCGGTCGTCATGGTTACGCTGTAACCAGCGTGTACGCCGTAACCAGATCGGTCAAGAGTGAACGAGACAGGACGCGGGAAGCCTTACGGATCGCTGAGCGTGGCCGGTGTTGGGGTCATGGTGGCGACTGGATGACTCCGAGGCGTCATGTGTTACCGGAGAGCGTCGGTTCGCGGTCTGCGCCTCGTCGGACGGCGGGCTGGCGAATTCCGTCTGCTCAGGTTGTCTGCCAGGCGGTGATGAGTTCGGCTGGGCCGTAGATGGCGGTGAGGCCGGTGGCGGTGACTCCGCCACGGCTGACCGCGACGAGGGGGAGCGGCTCGTCGGTGAGCGCGGCCCGGTATTTCTGTAGCACCGCGAGGTCGTGGTGGTCGAACGCGGAGCGTTCCAACCATTTGATGGAGCCGAGGAAGTAGAGCTCCTTGGCGACCGGTTCCCGGTCGGCGGCGACGATATCGATCTGGATGGTGTTCGGCCGGTTCCAGTAGGAGCCGACGGCGGGGGCGGCGGGCAGCGTCTGGTCGGGCAGCAGGCGGGCGAGGGAGTCGCGCAGGAGCGGTTCGACCGCCCGGCCGCGCCAGGACGTCCACCCGTCGCGGATCCGGGCCAGGGTGAGGTCGCCGCGGCGGCGTTCGATCTCCGGCAGGTACGGGCCGATGAACCGTAGCCAGAACCGCAGGTAGGGGTCGGTGACCCGGTAGCGGCGTTCCTTCGAGCGAATGGTCCAGACAGGCAGTTCGGCTGCCACGATCCGTTTGCTGACGAGAAGTTCGAGCGAGCGGGTGAGACTGGTGTGCGCCATCACGCCGGCCGCACGGGCGATGTTGGTGAACGCGCTTTCTCCGCTGCCGATAGCGGACAGTACGTCTCGGGCGTTTGCCGAGCCGGGGAACTCGGCGGCGAGCGAGCGTTCGGCGGAGACGAGCAGCGCGGAGACGGGATTCGCCAGTTCGGCGGCGAGAAAGGACCACAGATCCCCACCCGCCGGCCAGGCCGCGCAGATCAGCGGCAGCCCGCCGGTCACCAGCGCCGCGTCGAACGCCTCGGCCGGACCCAGTCGCAGCATCTGCCCGACTTCGGCGGGGTTGAGCGGGCCCAGCACCATCTCCTGCCCGCGCTGGTGGAACGGCCGCCCGTACGAGCCCAACGCCTCCATCATCGACAGGTCCGATCCGATCAGCACAAGCAGTACCGGCCGGCGGCTGAGCTCCCTGTCCCAGGCGCGTTGCAGCACCCCCTCGAACGCGTCGACGCGGTCCATCAGGTACGGCACCTCGTCGATCACCACGATGCTCGGGCGGTCGTCGGGGAGGAGCCCGGCCAGTTGCCGCAGGGCCGCGCTCCAGTTCCCGGGCACCGAGTCGGCGAATACCGTCCGTTCCGGCAGCGTGGACGCGGCGACCGCCTCCCGCAGCGCTTCCAGTTCGACGTCGGCGGACGCCCCGGCGGCGGTGAAGAACACCGCGGGAACATCGGCTCGGTCGACGAACTCCTCGACCAGACTTGACTTGCCGATCCGCCGCCGCCCACGGACGAGAAGGCACCTGCCCGGCCGCGACGATCCGACCTGCGCCTCCACCGCCCGCAGCAGCCCGTCCAGCGCGGCCAGCTCCCGCTCCCGCCCCACAAAATCGACCATGGCCACCGCCTGCCGGCTGGGATACTACCGCTGTTGATACTATCGACAGCGATACTATCGAACGCCGCCCTGTCCTGACCGTTACCTCTGGCCGGTCCCTCTCTGTGTGCCGGGCAGGGCTGTTTGTCTGCTGCTGGGACGGCCGGTGGCCAGGATCTCGATGAGATCACACAAAGTCATGATCTGTTGTGCTGAGTAGTGACGCTGGGGCCTGATCTGGGTGGGTGTTCATGTTGGGGTGACTGCGTCCGCCTTGGTATCTGGCCAGCAAGCTCTGTGTCGAGCAGGCGAGGGGCGTATGCATGCACAGACGATTATGATCAAGGATTTAGCACGCAGTTGACCATGGAGATAGCACATAGATCATCTGTAAAACAGCACGCCGGTGAATCGTGATCCAACGCGACTGTGTCGGCGTGGTCGGTGACGGCTGTGAGCTCGTCCGGTGGCTGTCTCCGCGCATCCTGGCCAAGGATGTCCGGAGGAGGCCGTCGCTGTGTCGATCAGAGTGGGCCGGGTGGTCGGCCTTGGGGTCGGGCCTGTTAGTTTCGGATTCGTCAGTTACGGTGGGACATTCGGTGGATCACTGAGCGCGGCCGGTGGTGGGGTGCCATGGCGGTGACTGGATGACTTCGACGCATCGGGTGCCACCGGAGATGTTCCGGTTCGCGACCGAGCAGAACGTCGACCTGTACACGGCGATCCTGCACGTCTTCGGTGAGGCGAACGAGCGGCTGGAGACCGCGCTGGGCCTCGACGGCATCTCGGACCGGCTGGCGTCCGTCGGGTTCTTCCGTGAGCTCGGTCCGGACGAGCTTGGCCGCGCGCTCGCGCAGCTGGGCAAATGGCGGCTGCTGGACGTCATCCAGAACCACGGCGCGGACTACACCACCGCCGCCGAGTACGAGCGCGGCAACCTGCAGTACTCGCTGACGCGACGTGGGGAGGCCGCGTTCGCGGGCGTCCAGCACGCGCTGGCGGTGCTCGCCTCGGCGGGCGCGTTGCAGACCGCCGTTCTGGACGCCATCGTGGACCGGCTGGACGCGCTGTACGCGCTGATGGCCGACGAGGCTTCGCCGAACCGCAGGATCTTCACGACGCTCAGTGAGCTTGAGGGTCATCTTGAGGCTCTCCGGGTGAACACCAAGCAGTTCAACGGTGAGCTGCAGCGGCTCCTGCGGGCCGAGAACGCCGATCTTGACACCTTCCACGAGGTCAAGCGGGCCACCGTCGCCTACCTGCAGGAGTTCGTCACCGACCTCGATCACCGGTCGCACGAGATCCGCGAGGCGATCCGGCGGGTGGAGTCCCGCGGTGTCGGCGCGTTACGCGGGCGCGCGCTGCTGGGCGCCGAGCTCTCGCCGATGGGCGGGGACGATCCGGCGCCGGCCTGGCTGGAGCACCGCCGGCTGCGCTGGGAGGGCCTGCGGCTGTGGTTCGACCCGGACGGCGGTGCGCGCCCGCGGGCGGAGCAGCTGCACACGGTGGCGCGGCGGGCGATCGTCGCCCTGCTCGCGGCCCTGGAACGCATCGGCGAGTCCCGGCGGCGGTCGTCGAGCGCGGCCCGCGACTTCCGCGTGCTCGCGCGCGCGTTCGCCGCCGCTCCCGCCGAGGACGACCTGCACCGGCTGTGGGGCGCGGCGTTCGGGCTGGCCCCGGCCCGCCACGCGCACCTGCGGCACGCCGACCCCGAACTGGTGCCGACCGGCGTGAGCTGGGCGGACGCCCCCTCGGTGGAGGTGTCGACGCTGCTGCGGCGCGCGGGCCGGGTGGAGCGCTTCTCCCGGACCGGCCGGGTCCGTGACGTCACGGCCGTCCGGCGTGCGCGCGAGGAGCGGGCGCGGCGGGAGCGCGCCGAACTGGAGGCCATCTGGCGGCGGCTGAGAACGGACGGGCCGATCCGCCTGTCCGCGGTGGCCGAGCTCGGCCATGAGGAGCTGTCATACCTGCTGGACCTGCTGGGGCATGCGCTCGACGGGCCGCTGGACAGCTCGGGCGCGCGGCGGGCCACGACGTCCGACGGGCGGGTCGAGATCGTCGCGCGGCCGACGGGTGACGGCAGGCTGGCGATGATCCGTACCCCGCGGGGTGTGCTGACCGCCCCGGACCACGTCGTCGAGATCATCCTCGTCGGCCAGCGCGCGCGTCCCAGCGAGGCCGCGCGGTGAGCTCGTCGGCGAACCAACACGTCCAGGACGAGCGCGTCGACGTCGCCCGGGGCATCCGGCTGCTGCTCGGCAGCCCGTTGCTGACGGCGGCCAGCAGCCCGGACGCGTTCGCGGTCGTGCGGCGGCGGCGCAAGCCGATCGCGGACTGGTTCGACTACTTCTGCGGATGGCAGCTCGTCGTCGAGCCGCGGGCCGGCTACGCGCGGCTGGTGAAGATCCGTTCGGAGCCGGACCCGTCGCGCCCGGCGCGCCGGCCGCGGTCGACGCGGGCCCCGTTCGACCGGAGCAGGTACGTGCTGTTCTGCGTGGTGGCCGCCGAGCTGATGGCCGGTCCGGTCACGACGATCGGGCTGCTGGCCGACCGGGCCGCCTCGGCCTGCGCGGCGGACGACGCCCTRCCGCCCTTCGACACCGCCAGCCGCGCCGGGCGGATGGCCTTCGTCGACGCGCTGAAGCTCCTGGAGTCCCTCGGCGTGGTCAGCGCGGTGGACGGCGTCACCGACACGTATGTGCAGTCCGAGGAGGCGAAGGTCCTCTACCGCGTCGACACCACCCGCCTGGTGCGGCTGCTCGCCGCGCCGGTCGCGCCGTCGCGGGTGGTCACCGCCGGCGCGTCCGTGGCGCCCGGCGTCGGTGACGCGCCCGCCACGCCCACTGCGGACGACACTCCCGACGATGCCGGGAAGGCCGGCGCGACCCCGCCCCCGGACCAGGAGCTGATCGACATCGACGTGCTCATCGCCGACATGCTCGTCGAGACCCGCTACGGGGACGCCGCGGCCGAGGCCCCGACGGTCTCCGACTCCCGGCGCAATCTCTGGCTGCGGCATTCGGTGATCCGGCGCCTGGTCGACGACCCGGTCGTCTATCGCTGGCAGCTCAGCGCGGCGCAGCTGGCGTATCTCGCCACGCCGACGGGCCGCACGATGGTCCGCCGGGCCGCGGAGCTGGCAGGCTTCGAGCTGGAGGAGCGAGCCGAGGGATATCTGTTCGTCGACCCCGACGGGATCGCGACCGACAGCCGCTTCCCTGACGACGCGAGCAGCGCAAAGATCGCTGGCCTGATGCTGCTCGACGTGCTGCGGGCCGCGCCGGCCGGGCTCACGATCGAACAGCTGGCCATCGAGGCGGGGCGGATACTCGCGGGGCTGCCGTCCTGGGCGAAGAGCTACCGTTCCGAGGAGGGCGCGCACCGGCTCGCGCGGGACGCGGTCACCGAGCTTCGGATGTTCGGGCTCGCCGCGCTGGACACGGGCCATACCGGTGCCTCCGCCGTCGTGCGGGCCCTGCCCGCCGCGGCACGCTACCGCGACCACCGCGAGGATCGGTCGCGCCTCACGGACGTGGCGTCATCCGCCGCGAAGGCCGCCACCGGGGATGTCACAGGGGACGCTGAGCGGGGCGCCGCGCGGGACGCTGAGCGGGACGTCGCGTCGGGCGGGCAGGCGTGAGCATGAGCGTGACCAGGCTGCCCGTTCGCCCGGCTCCGGCCGACGCCCAGGCCCGGGTGGCCCGCTGGCGGCCACAGCGCGCCGGGATCGTCAACGTCTGGCGCTACTACGACGAGACGTTCCACTTCCACCGCGGCCGGCTGCTGCTGCGCGGTCGTAACGGCACCGGCAAGTCCAAGGCGCTGGAGCTGCTGCTGCCGTACCTGCTCGACGCGAACCTGCAGGCCAGGCGGCTGTCGACGTTCGGCGGGCCGGAACGCACGATGCACTGGAACCTGATGGGGGACGGCGCGAGCGGCCAGACCCGCGTCGGCTACGTCTGGATCGAGTTCCGTTTCGGTGCTCTCCCCGAGACCGGCGAGACCGGCCCGACCGGCCAGCCGAGCCCGGTGYGGCCCGTCGGCGACGGTGACGGCGTCGGTGACGGCGGGCGCGAGGGCGGTGGGCCGGCCAGGCCCGACGACGGGACCGACGGGTCCGATGACGGGATCGACGGGTCCGATGAACGTTGGTTCACCTGCGGCGCGCGGCTGCAGGCGTCCGTGCACACGGCATCGGCGACAGCGAACTACTTCACGACCACCAGCCGGATCGGGCTGCCCGGTGGCCTGAGCGTGGTTGACGAGGCGAACGCCCCGCTGACGCGCAAACGGCTGGAGGCGGAGCTGGGTGACACGGGCCAGCTGTACCCCACCGCGGCCGACTACCGGGCGGCGATCCGCGCCGAGCTGTTCGGCGGCCTGAGCGAGCAGCGCTACAGCGGGCTGATCACCGCGATGCTGCAGCTGCGGACGCCCAAACTGTCGGAACGGCTCGACCCGTCGCTGCTGTCGACGCTGCTGTCCCGGGCGCTGCCGCCGCTCGGGGGAGCCGAGATCGCCGAGCTGGCCGAGGGATTCGAGCGCCTGGACCGACAGCGGGAGAGCCTGCGCCGGCTCGACGAGGAGGTCGAGGCCGCGCGGGTACTGGCCGACCGGCAGCGAGCCTATGCCAGCCGGGTGCTGCGCGCGGCCGCCGCCGACCTCATCTCCGCCACCAGCACCCTGGACGCGCTGACACGCACGGCCCGGGAAAGCCAGGAGGAGTACGACCGGGTCGTCGCTGAGCGCGAGGCGCTCGACGAGCGCATCACGGCCGCCGAAACCGACCGCGGGACGCTGCAGGCCCGGGTCGAGGGCCTGCAGGTCAGTGACGCCTACCGGGCCGGTGGGCGGCTCGACGAGCTGCGCGGCCAGGTCCGCGCGGCACAGCGACGCGCCGCCGACACCCGCGAGCAGGCCACCGGGGCGCAGGAGCGGGCGCGTGTCGACAAGGCCACCGCCACCCGGACGGCGACGGGCGCGGCCCGTGCCGAGGCCGAGCTCGCGTCCGCGCGGGAGACGGCCCGCCCCGCCGCCGACCGGGCGGGCATGACCGCGACCTACCAGCAGCTCGCTGCCGTCACCGAGCGCGCCGCCGGCGCCGGGGAGGACCGCGAGGACGCCGCCGCCTCGTGGAGTGCCGCGGCGACGCGGCCCCGGTCGTTGCTGCGCGCGGCGGTCGAGGCCCGAGGCCGTCAGATCGGCGCCGTACGCCGTGCGCTGGGTGAACACCGGTCCGCGGTCGACACGCGGACCACGGCGGAGCGGAACCTGGAGCGGGCCCGCCAGGAACTCACCGCCGCGACAGCGGCTCGGCGCGATGCCCGCGTGGCATACGAGGACGCGCGGGAGGCCCTCGGCGAGGCGCTGGCCCGCTGGGCCGCCAGCTGCGCGCAGCTGCGGTTCACCGACCCGGGGGCGCTGCGCGACGCGGCCGAGTCCGAACCCGACGTCCTGCGCCTCGTCGAGGAGACCGCCGGCCCGCTGCTCGAGGCGATCGCCGCCCGGTCGGCCGAGCTGGCCCGGGAGCACAGGGACCGCGACGCCGAACGGGACGCGCACACGGCGGAGCGGGACCGGCTGCTGATCCTCACCGAGCTGCCGCCGTCCGCCCCGCCGACCAGGACCGCCGACCGGGCCGGGCTGCCCGGCGCGCCGCTGTGGCGGCTGGTGTCTTTCCGCGACGGCGTCGCCCCGGCCGTCCAGGCGGGCATTGAGGCGGCGCTGGAAGCCGCCGGGCTGCTCGACGCCTGGGTGTTCCCGACGGGCGGGCTCACCGTCCCCGGGCACGACACGGTCATCGACGTCGACCGGATGGCCCCCGCGCCCGCGGGCGGGCTGGGCGCGGTGCTCACACCCGAGCCAGACGCGAAGGTGCCGGCCGAGCGGGTGCTGCGCCTGCTCGCCGGGATCGCCGTCGATACCACCGTGCCCGACGGCCACCCGGTCGCGGTCGGCGCCGACGGCACCTGGCGGCTGGCGGCGGCCCGGGGCAGCTGGTCGAAGCCGGAGCCCGCCCACATCGGGGCGCTGGCGCGTGACCGGGCTCGCCGACGCCGTGTCGACGAGCTGACCAGGCTGATCAGCCAGCTGGACGACGTTCTCGCCGGCATCGGCCGGGAACTCGGCGAACTCGGCGCCCGGCGGGAACGGATCGCGGCGGAGCGCCGCGCCCGGCCGAGTCACCGCGCGCTCGACACCGCGCGCGGCGCGCTGGAGGCTGCGGACGCGGCGGTGGCCGCCCGTGACGACGTGGTCAGCCACCGGCTGGAGGAGGTCCGGGAAGGCGAGGACGCGGTGCGCGCCGCGACCCGTGCCCTGACCGCGGCGGGCGCCGAGCACGGGCTGCCGACCGACACGGACGCGTTGGAGGCGGTGCAGGATGCCGCGACGGCCTTCCACCGGCTGGCGGACGGCTGGCTCGACTGCCACCAGCGGGCCACCGCCGCCCGAGACGCCGCGGTGGCCGCGGCGGGGGTGGCCACCAGATCCCAGGAGAGCGCGCTCGGGCTCGCCGCGACGGCGGGCGATGCGGCGGGGGAGACCCAGCGCCTGCGCGCGAAACTCGACGGGATCGAGGCCGCGATCGGGCCCGAGTACCGGCAGGTCCTCGACGAGATCGCCGGCGCCCGGCGCCGGCTGGAGGAACTGGCGAAACAGCGCGTGATGATGGAGCAGTCAGGGCGCGCGCTGGAGCGCCGCGTCGGCGAGCTGGACGAGCGGCGTGTCGTGGACGCGGACCGCCGCGAGGCCGCCGTCGCCGAACGTGACAGCCGGGCGAACCGGTTTCGGCACCTCGGGGCCGGCAGCCTCGCCGCGGACACGCGGCTCGACATCCCGCTCGCCGGGCTGGACGGGGTGCGCCCCACTCTGGAGGCCGCCCGCGCGGTCGCGGCCAGGCTCACGACCACCCCGTACGCCAGGCAGAACCTCAAGGAGGCCGAGACCCGGCTGACCGACGCCGTGCACCGCAGCCGGCAGGCACTCGCGGACCGGGCCGAGCTGGTCCTGGAGCCGGACGAGGACATCCAGATTCTCACGGCGGCCGTCGACGGGATCCGCGTCGGTGCCGCCCATCTGCACGACGCTGTCCGCGACGAGCGGGAGCGCTCCCGCGCCGAGATCACCGAAGGTGAACGGGAGTTGTTCGACCGGACACTCACCGGCAACACCCGCCGGCACGTCGCCGACCGGATCCGGCAGGCGAACGCCCTCGTCGCGGACATGAACAGCCGGCTGGAGAGGGTACGCACCGCATCCAGGACCGCCGTCCAGATCCAGTGGCGGGTCGACCCGGCCCTGCCCGCCGCGACCCGCGGCGCCCGCGACCTGCTCCTGCGGGACCCGAGCCAGCTCACCAAAGCCGACCATGAGGCGCTGCACGAGTTCCTGCGCGCCCGGGTCGACGACGCCCGTGACGACGACACCGCGACCGGCTGGGAGGAACAGCTCCTGCGGGTGTTTGACTACACGGCCTGGCACCAGTTCATCGTCCGCGTCGACCGCGGCAACGAGCGGGGCTGGCAGCCGTTGACCAAGAAGCTGCACGGCGCGCTGTCAGGCGGTGAGAAGGCGATCGCCCTGCACCTGCCGCTGTTCGCGGCGCTCGCCGCGCACTACCAGTCGGCGCCGACCGCCCCGCGCCTGATCCTGCTCGACGAGGTCTTCGTCGGCGTCGACACGACCAACCGCGGCCAGGTGTTCGAGCTGCTCGCCTCGCTCGACCTCGACCTGATGATCACATCTGACCACGAGTGGTGCATGTACCGCGAGCTCGACGGGATCGCGATCCACTCCCTTATCACCGGGGACGGCAGCGACGACGCCGTGACGACGGCCCGCTTCACCTGGGACGGCCTGCGCCTGACGGACGCGGACGGCCAGCCGCTGTGACCAGCCAGGCCGATGCGGCCCCAGGGACCAGCCAGGCCGATGCCGGTACAACCGATGGCAGGACGGGCGGGGCTCCCCGCGTGGCCGCCGGGCTGGAACGACCGGCTCTTGCCCCGCTGTGGCGGGCGCTGCACGCTCGCCTCTCGAGCGGACGACCCGTCACCTCCCTGCGCATCGGACCGCTCGACGACAACCAGCGGACCGCCCTCGCGGACCTGCTGGGGCTGGACCGGCTGCCGGGCAGCGTCACCACCGTCCACCTCGACCGCCTCGACACGCTCCTGCGCACGTCGTTCGGCCTCGACGCGCGCACCGTGGCCGAGGCGCTGCACGGCCCGTTCACCGACCGGGCGGCGTCCCGGGCCGCGGCGGCGCGCGCCCGGCGTGACCTGTGGGAATGGCTGTGCGCGCAGCCCGTCGTCGCCGCCGAACCCGCGCTGCTGGCCTGGGCCGCGGACGTCCGGCGGGCGGGCGTCGTCGACGGTTCGGTGGACGCGACGCGCGCGCTGCTCGACGCGGCGCTGCGCGTCCTGGCCAGGCTGCYGGCGGACGGCCAGCCGCTGCCGGCCTTCGCGGACGCGGTCGTCGGGCGCACCCATGCCCTCGACGACGGGACGCGGCTGTCCACCCTGGTCCTGCGCGCGCTGGCCGCGATCTACGGTGTCGCGCCGCCGGCCGGCGCGGACGAGCGCCGCGCGCTCTGGGAACGCGCCGGGGTCGCCAGCGACGCGCTGTCCGCCCAGGTGCTCGTCGCGGGCCTGCGGCCGGTCGGTGACGACCCGCTGAGCCGCGCGCTGCGGCTGTGGGCCGAGGCCGGGCAGGCCAGCGTCGTCACGTTGGCCCAGGTCCGCGCCTGTCCGGGGCTGCGTGTCGTCGCGCGGCGGGTGTGGGTCGTCGAGAACCCCTCGCTGGTCACCATGGCGATCACGCGGTTCGGTGTCGCGTGCCCACCGCTGGTCTGCACAGCCGGCTGGCCCTCCAGCGCCGCGATCACGCTGCTGCGCCAGCTGGCCGCATCAGACGCGGACCTGCGCTATCACGGCGACTTCGACGGCGACGGCCTACGGATCGCCGCGCACGTCATGACGCGGACCGGTGCCAGGCCATGGCGGATGGCCGCCGCCGACTACCTCGCCGCGGTTGCGGCCATGCCATCTGAGGCCGTGCGGGCTGATGCCGTGCCGGCCGCAGCCGATCACCCGGCCGCCGCGGCTCCGGCGGGATCCACGGGCGTGGCCCGGCCGGGCCACGTCACCGACGCGCCCTGGGATCAGGACCTTGCGGCCGCCCTACGCGCCCGGGACATCGCGGTCCCGGAAGAACGGCTCGCGGACATCCTCCTCGCCGACCTCGCTGGTGACGTCCGTGCCGGTGATGGCCGGTCGCACCGATCACATGATCTTCATGGCGACTCGCGGGCRGGCGGACCGGTCGCCCTGGCCGAAGCGCCGGACTGATCCGAATTTACGATCTTGCCTAAGAGTCATCGGGGATGGTCTKGACGATCTGGCTCCAGAGTGTTCGACAACCCGTTGGTCTGGTCGTGCCGAGATCCTTTTGGAATCTTTGTCTACCGCAGCAGGCAGCCGTCACAATGGAACCACGCCGATCACTCCAGAAATACCCTACCGGGATGCCTGCGGCTGGCCGCCGTGAGATCACCCGTGCGGGATGTCGCGTTCGCGCTCTGGAAGAATGCGCATGAATCCGGTGCTGGGCCCGGGTTCCGAGGCACTCGTAGGGTGTCCCGAGCCAAGCTGACGTCCATGGAGATGCTGTGAGCGAGCAGGGCGACAACGCCGAATGGGACTTCACGTCGGTGGTACCCGCCGATGACCAAGCGCCCTCGACAATCGACACGACCGTGCCGCACTCGGCCCGGATCTGGAACTACTGGATGGGCGGCAAGGACAACTACCCGGCCGACCGGGAGGCCGGCGACGCCTACGTCGCCACTTTTCCCGGCATTGTCCCGCTGGCCAAGCAGTCCCGGCAGTTCCTCATCCGTGCTGTCAGCTACCTGGCCGGTGAGGCGGGTATCCGTCAGTTCCTCGACGTCGGCACCGGCCTGCCAACCCTGGAGAACACCCATCAGGTCGCCCAGCGCATCGCCCCGGAATCCCGCATCGTCTACGTCGACAACGACCCGCTCGTGCTGGCGCACGCCCGCGCCCTGCTGGTCAACACCACGCCGGAAGGTGTGACGACCTACGTCGACGCGGACTTCCACAATCCGGACCAGATCGTGTCCGACGCCAGGAACGTACTGAACTTCACCAGGCCGATCGCGGTCATGTTCATGGGTTCCCTCGGCCACGTCGCCGATGTCGACGAGGCGCTGTCGATCGTGAAGAGAGTGGTGGCCGCCGTTCCGTCCGGCAGCTACCTGGTGCTGTGGGACGGCACCGACACCAGCGAAGGATTCGACGAGGCCCAGCAGGGTTACGACGACACCGGCGCGGTTCCCTATGTCCTGCGCACCCCGCAACAGATCGCCCGTTTCTTCGAGGGTCTGGAACTCGTGGAGCCGGGCGTGGTGCCGATCTCGTCGTGGCGGCCGGACCCCAACAACCCCGGCGAACCGGTGGACGGACACGGCGCCGTAGCCCGAAAGCCGTAGGCGTCCGCCCCGCCTCTGGCAACAGGAGAACGGACAACCGGGGGACCGGAGCACGCGTCCACGCTGCCCGACCCCCCCTTTACCGACACCACCGGCGCCGGGGTGCGGTGACGAGAGCAATAGAGAAGGCCGAGGGCATGCGAGGCACTGCTATGGGGCAATGCCGCTTAGTTAAGCGGCATTGCCCCATAGCAGCAAGGATGCCACATCGTGGGCCCGGCTGGTCACGGTGGGCGGCGCGTCCTGGATTCGCGTCCGGCGGCGGGGGTGACGGCCCGGCTGGCGGCGGGCGGCCCGCGGGGTGCTGGGGCGGGCTTTTCGGCTGGTCCCGGCGGAGCCTGCCGGTGGGGAGTAAGGCCGTTGGGATCCGGGAGATCGACGGATCGGGGGTGAGTACCGATACGCTCATCGTCGTGCTGAGAACGCTCGACCTGCGTGGAAGTCTGCCGTCACCGCCACAGGTACGCGGGCTGCTGCCCCGCGCCGCGCTGGACGTCGATGCCGCGCTGGAAGCGGTCCGCCCGGTCTGCGACGACGTGCGCGACCGGGGGGACGCCGCTGTCCTCGACGCGGGGGAGCGTTTCGACGGGGTGCGGCCGCCCTCGGTCCGGGTTGCCGCGGATGCGCTGGCCGCCGCGCTGGACGGCCTCGACCCGCGGGTACGGGACGCCCTTGAGGAGGCGATCCGGYGAACCAGGCTGGTGCACCGCGCCCAGCGCCGCGAACCGGTGACCATCGACGTGGCCCCGGGCACCAGGGTGACGGAGCGTTGGATCCCGGTGCAGCGGGTCGGCCTCTACGTGCCGGGCGGGCGGGTCGCCTACCCCAGCAGCGTGGTGATGAACGTCGTGCCGGCGCAGGAGGCCGGGGTCGGCTCCCTGGCGCTGGCGTCGCCGCCGCAGGCGGAGTTCGGCGGTCTGCCACATCCGGTGGTCCTCGCCGCCGCCGCGCTGCTGGGCGTGGAGGAGGTGTACGCCGCCGGCGGTGCCCAGGCGATCGCGATGTTCGCCCACGGGACGTCCAGCTGCCCGGCGGTGGACGTGGTGACCGGGCCGGGCAACATCTACGTGACCGCGGCGAAGCGGCTGCTGCGCGGCCTGGTCGGAGTGGACGCCGAGGCCGGACCGACCGAGGTCGCGATCCTCGCCGACGACACCGCGGACCCCGCCCACGTCGCGGCCGACCTGATCGCCCAGGCCGAGCACGACCCGATGGCCGCCTGCCTGCTGGTCACCCCGTCGACCGACCTGCTCGACGCGGTCGAGACCGAACTCGACAAGCAGGTCGCGGTGACCCGCCACCAGGAGCGGGTACGCACGGCACTGACCGGCCAGGGGGCGGCGGTGCTGGTCGACGACGTCGACGCGGGCCTGGCGGTGGTCGATGCCTGGGCCGCCGAACATCTGGAGATCCAGACCGCGGATGCCGCGGCCGTCGCCGGCCGGGTCCGCAATGCCGGGGCCGTGTTCGTGGGGGTATGGGCACCGGTGTCGCTGGGGGACTATCTCGCCGGCTCGAACCATGTCCTGCCGACGGGCGGTACCGCCCGGCACAGCGGTGGGCTTTCGGTGTCGGCGTTCCAACGGCAGGTTCACGTGGTGGAGTGCGACCGTGACGCTCTTGCCGAGGTGGCGCCCAGGATCGCCGCGCTCGGTGGCGCCGAGGATCTCATCGCCCACGTCGACGCGGTGGAGGTGCGGCTGCGATGACCACGACAGGATCGGGATCGGGACCGGCGAGCGGAGCCGGGCCGGTGACCGGCCCGGCGGCCGGCTCGGGGCCGGACGGCGCGGCCGGTGGCCGGCCCACGCCCGCCGGCCGCGCCCGCCCGGTGCGCTCGCCCACGCTCGACGAGCTGCCGCTGCGGGACGACCTGCGCGGCATGGTGCCCTACGGCGCGCCGCAGCTCGACGTCCCGGTGCTGCTCAACACCAACGAGAACCCGCACCCGCCGTCCGTCGGGCTGGTGGACGCCCTGGGCAAGGCCGCCTCCCTCGCCGCCACCGAGGCCAACCGCTATCCGGACCGCCAGGCCGAGGCGCTGCGCGCCGACCTGGCCTACTACCTGACCCCGGACGCCGGTTTCGGCCTGCGCACCGACCAGGTGTGGGCGGCGAACGGCTCGAACGAGGTGCTCCAGCAGCTCTGCCAGGCCTTCGGCGGGCCGGGCCGGGTCGCGCTGGGGTACGAGCCGTCCTATTCGATGCACCGGCTGATCGCGGTGGCGACCGCGACCGGCTGGGCCGGTGAGCGCCGCGAGCCCGACTTCACCCTCGACCCGGACGCGGTCGCCGCGACGATCCACCGGTACCGGCCGTCCCTGGTCTTCCTGGCGTCGCCGAACAACCCCACCGGCACCGCGCTGCCGGTGGAGGTGGTGCTGGCCGCGTGCGCGGCGGTCGGTGAGACCGGCTCCGGCCTCGTGGTCGTGGACGAGGCGTACGCGGAGTTCCGCCGCGCCGGGGTCCCCAGCGCGCTGACCCTGCTGCCGTCCCAGCCGCGGCTGGTGGTCACCCGGACGATGAGCAAGGCGTTCGCGCTGGCCGGCGCCCGCATCGGCTACCTCGCCGCGCACCCGGCCGTGGTCGACGCGTTGCAGCTGGTGCGCCTGCCGTACCATCTGTCGACCTTCACGCAGGCGGTCGCGCGCACCGCGCTCGCGCACGCCGACGAGCTGCTCGCCACGGTCGAGGCGGTCAAGGCGCAGCGTGACCGGCTGGTGGCCGAGCTGACCGGGCTCGGCTGCGCGGTGGCGCCGAGCGACGCGAACTTCGTCCTGTTCGGCCGGTTCACCGACCAGCGGGCGGCGTGGCAGGGGCTGCTCGACGCGGGCGTGCTCGTCCGGGACGTCGGCCTGCCCGGTTGGCTGCGGGTCACCGCCGGTCTGCCGAACGAGGTCGACGCCTTCCTGACGGCGACCCGTACGCTGCTGACCGAGGGGACCGCGGCGCTGACGCCCTCCGCCGGCACGCTGGCGGGCCCGGCCTCCGCGGCCGCGACGTCCGGCGACACGAGGCCCACCGTCGAACTGCCCTACCTCGGGGAGGAGTGACCAGGGATGGGTCGCACAGCCCGCATCGAGCGCAAGACCCTGGAGTCGCACGTCGTCGTCGAACTGGATCTCGACGGGGCGGGTGTGTCGTCGTCGTTCACCGGGGTGCCGTTCTTCGACCACATGGTCAGCCAGCTCGGCAAGCACGGAGGTTTCGATCTCACCGTCCGCACCCGCGGTGACCTGCACGTCGACGCCCACCACACGGTCGAGGACACCGCGATCGCCTTCGGTGACGCGCTGCGCGAGGCGCTCGGCGACAAGAGCGGGATCCGGCGCTTCGGGGACGCCCTGGTGCCGCTGGACGAGGCGCTGGTGCAGGCCGCGGTGGATCTTTCCGGCCGCCCGTACTGCGTGGTCGTCGAACCGGAGCTGATCGAGCTCATCGGCACCTACGACACGACGCTGACCCGGCACGTCTTCGAGTCGATCGCCGCGTCGGCGCGGATCGCCCTGCACGTGCGGGTGCTGTCGGGCCGCAACGCCCACCATGTGGTCGAGGCCCAGTTCAAGGCGGTCGCACGGGCGCTGCGGGACGCGGTCGCGCTCGACGGGCGGGTGGCTGGCGTGCCGTCCACCAAGGGCGTGCTTTGACGGGGAGGGGCCCGCGGTGACCGGGCCGCGGGTGGTCGTCCTCGACTACGGGTCGGGGAACCTGCGCAGCGCGCAGCGGGCGCTCGCCCGGGTCGGCGCGGACGTGACCGTCACGGCCGACCTGGACGTCGCCCGGGCCGCGGATGCCCTGGTGGTCCCCGGGGTGGGCGCCTACGCGGCGTGCATGGCCGGGATCGACGCGGTCGGCGCGGCACCGGTCATCCACGAGCGGGTCGCCCAGGGACGTCCGGTGCTGGGGATCTGTGTGGGGATGCAGGTCCTCTACACCCTCGGGGACGAGCACGGCGTGCGCACCCGCGGGCTCGGCGTGCTCGCCGGGCAGGTCCGCCGGCTGGCCGCACCGGTCCTGCCGCACATGGGCTGGAACACCGTGGCACCACCGGCCGGGACGGTGCTCTTCGACGGCCTGCCCGCGGACACCCRCTTCTACTTCGTCCACTCGTACGCGGCCGAGCCCGCACCCGGCGACACCGTGGCCGAGCACGGCGAACCCTTTGCCGCGGCGGTGGAACGAGGCCCGCTGTACGCTACCCAGTTCCACCCGGAGAAGTCCGGGGACGCGGGTGCGCACCTGCTCACCAACTGGTTGCGCACCCTGCGCTGACCCGTGGCCCGCCGGCCCGCGACCCCTGGTGTCGGACGGCACCGGAGAAGCGGCGGAAACGGAGAAGCCGGGAGAAGCGGGGCCGCGAATCCGCGTTTCCCGCGCCTGGCAGTCCGTGATCGTGGGCCAGGGCGCGGATGTACCGCGTTCGCCGTGGCCCTGGTGGCACGCCGGTCCGGCCGGCAGCGTGCCATCGGCGCCGTGGGGACAGGAACCCACGGCTGACATGTATCTACCGGCATGTATCTACGGGCACTATGTCCAGAAGTACGTCAGTCGTGACGGATATTAATCATCCGGACCGCTCTGGGTTCGCCGCTCGTAACCGGTATCCGGACCTCGAGGATGCCGTTGTGGTAAGTGGCGGCGACCTCCTCCTTCTTCGCCCCTGGCGGCAGGGCGACCGAGCGGGTGAGTGAGCCGTAGCGGAACTCGGTGCGGTAGCGGCCGGTGGCCTTCTCCCTCCGCTCCTCCCGGCGCTCGGCGTGCAGCGACACCTCCCTTTCGGACACGGTGACCTCGACATCCCGGTCCGGGTCGATGCCGGGGAGCTCAGCGCGCACCACGTAGGCGCCGTCCTCGGCGTACTCCTCGACCCGCACGCTGTCCTCCCGCAGGCCCAGCCGCCGTGTGCCCCGCAGACGCCCCTCCTGTGACCACGGCCGGCCGGGTGACCGTTCCTGGCCGGTGTGCTCGCGTCGAATCAGTGCCGGACGGCTACTCCCTTTCACGGCTGCTCCTCATTCCTTGTCGCCTTGTCGATGATTCCTTGTTGTCGTTCCTTCTCGCCTTGTCGATTCCTGGTCGGGATCCGCGGAGCTGACCGGGATCCACCCACATCTCCAGCGTGCGCCCTGTCGCCGCGGTCCGCCTCCCGGCCCTCGGCGGACGTCCTCGTGTCCTGCCCGACGGCCCGCGGGCGGCGCGGGACAGAACGAGGGGAAGAAACGGACGCAGGGCATGATGAAACAACATGAAGTAAATACGGGATACGGGCGGGGAAAGCGGGCGGAGGTCGGAGGGAAGGTCGGGGAGCCCGGAGGGGAGCAAAGGGCKGAAAACGGCGGCCGGCGGCTCATCGGGTGGCGCGGCCGCKGCTCGTACCCGACGCTGGTGAAACCAGCCGCCGGGAGGTGCGCAGATGAGATACGTCGGGAGAGCGCTCGCCACGGCGGCGGGGGCGGCGACGGGCGTCGCCACCGGGCTGCTCGCGCGGTCGCGACGCATCCGCCGTGGGACCGACCTGGTCCGGGAGCGGGTCGGCCGTCGGCTCCGCTACCTGCGAGGACGGCTGCGAGGGCTCCGTTACCGGCTCGTTGGCGGCCGTCCCGACCCGGACGTCGCCGATGACATCCTCGCCGACCGGGTGCGTTCCCGGCTGGGCCCGGTCACGCGCAGGCTCGACGTCCCACGGGTACATGTGACCGTCCGCGACCATGTGGTCATCCTGCACGGCGATGTCGCCACCGCGGCCGACGTCACCGCCGTCGAGGATGCGATCTGGCGGACCTCCGGGGTCGAGGGGGTCGTGTCGATGTTGCACGAAGGGCTCGTCCGCGGGGACACCCGGCCATCCGAGGGCGAGCTGGTCCCGACCCGCTCCATCATGCTGCGGCGGTTGTTCGACGCCGCGGAGCGGGCGGGTTGCGAGCCGCGGACCGTCCAGCCGGCGGTGCGCGCCGTACTGGCGACGTTCTTCGAGCGGCTGCCGGCGGCCGAGCGACGGCACGTTGCCTCGCATCTGCCCGCGGACGTGCAGGTCCTGACCATGCCCCCGCGGCGGCGCGGCCGGGCTCTGGCGCACCTGCGCCATCTGGACGAGTTCATCGAGGCGGTGCTGCGGATCGACCACATCGACCGCGGGCGTGCCCGCGACATCACCGGCGCCGTTCTACACACGCTGCGTGACTTCGTCCCGGAGGAGGTCCAGGACGTCGCCGCCGTCCTTCCCGAAGAGCTCAGACGGACGTGGACGGACCCGACAGCGCCCGCCCCACCTGCCTGACCAGGGCCTTTCCGACCCGACCCGGCCCGTCGTCCGACCCGGCCCGAGCCGGCCCAGCCTGTCCCGGGCTACCAGCCTGGTCCGGGCGCTGCCGGCCTGGCCAGGTGTGCCCTGGTCAGGCCGGCAGCGCCCGGAGCGATGCTGGGCGGGGCCGGCCCCGCCGCGGGCCTACCGGTGCCTACCGGTGTTGCCGCCCGCCGTGCTGCCGCTGACCGCCGCCGTGGATCACCGCGACCGGGCAGGGGGAGTGATGGGTGCAACGCTGACTGGTCGAGCCCAGCAGCAGCTCGGCGAAGCCCTCGTGACCACGGGCACCGACGACGAGCAGCTGGGCGCCGGCGGCCTGCCGGATCAGGCTGGTCCCTGCGGCGCCGAGCATGAGCCCGGCGTCCACCGTGACGTCCGTACGATCGCCCAGCCCCTTTGCCAACGTGTCCTCGAGCAGGGCCTGGGCCGCCTTCTCCAGTCCTTCTCCCTCGAAGCCGGCGTAGTAGCCGGTGTACATCGCCGGCGCGGGCATCCAGACATGGAGGACACGCAGGGTCACTCCGCGCTGGGCCGCTGCCGCGGCCGCCCAGCGCAGCGCGTTGATCGAACCTTCCGAGCCGTCCACCCCGACAAGCACCGGACGCCTCTCCCGCGGCACGCCGGCCAGCCGGCCGTCACGCCGCTCGTACCCGCGGCCCTGCTCCGGAGCCCAGCGGACCACCACGACGGCACCGGCCGACATGTGCACGCAGGCGTCGCTGACGGAGCCCGTCACGAGGCGGCGCAGGCGTCCTGAGCCCCGCGCGCCGATCACGAGCATCCGCGCGTTGGTAGCCGCGTTGAGCAGGGCGTCGACCGGGTCGGCGCGCCCGGGCTGCTCGATGATCGTGACGGCTGGCGCGGTGGCGCGGATGCGCTCGACGGTTTCGTGCAGGAGCTTCTCGGCGGCAGCCTCGAGCTGGTCGGCGTTGTGTGACGGGACGTGGTTGGCCAGTACCCGTGGGCAGCGCTCGACCGACCAGGCGAGCACCACGCGCACGGTCGCGCCGCTGCGCTGTGCTTCGTCGACGGCCCAGCTCAGCGCCTTGTCGGCGTCCTCGGACAGGTCCGTCCCCACAACGATCTCTCGGATTTCTCGACTTTCCCGAGCGTCTCGGATCTCCCGGATCTCCTGCATGCCAGCCTCCTTCATGAGCGGATCGGTTCTCGTCCGCGTGGCCGGTGGCGGTCGGTGACCGTATACCCATCCGCGTCCCTGTTGATCCGCTTGTCCGCACGGGTCGTGCGCGGGGTTTTTCGCCTGTGCGGGGCCGTGCGCGGGGCCTTCCCCTGCGGGCGATCAGACGAGGAAGGGGCAGCGTCGGACGACGGCCTGCCGCTCCCACCAGCCTCCGAGGCCGCACACCCGGCCGGCGTGGGAGAAGGCGAGCAGGCCGAGGACCATCGCATAGACGAGGTGCTCGTCCATGAGCGGGTTGTTGGCGGGCGGGAGCACGGCCGTGTACATCAGGATGAGCATCAGGGCTCCCGCGCCGGCCGCCAGGCGCATGCCGATGCCGAGGATGAGAGCGATCCCGATCCCGGCAAGACCGATCATGAAGAGCCAGTCGGCCCAGGCCGCCCCGGCGATGCCGCGGTAGAAGCCCTCGAACGGCCCGGTGGCCGAGTTCGCCAGGAACCCCTGGGTCGGGCTGCCGCCGTTGATCCAGGCCCGGGCGGACGGGGTCTCGTGCCCGAGCCCGAACAGCTTGTCCAGGAAAGCCCACAGGAAGATCCATCCCAGRCTCAGCCGCAGCAGGACGAGCAGCGCGTTCGCTGCCGCCTGGCTGGCCGTCGGCACGGTCGGGCCGCGGCCGATCGTCAGCGGTGAGCGGGTCGCCCGAGCCCGGATCCCCGGCTCCGTCCCTCTCGTGGTTCCTGTCGTGGCCCCTGTCGCGCCCGCCTTTGCCGTTTCCGGTGTGGCTGTGGTGGGCCGCTCTGCCGAGCTGTCCGTGGATGCCTGGTATTCCCGGGATGTCGTGGGTGCCGTCCGATGTGCTGCCACCGTGTTCCTCCTCCGCGCTGGCCGTCTCCGCGCTGGCCGTGACGTTGACAGTGGCAGGGACAGGTGGGCACGGGAGAGTGCCGGGACGCCCGTGCCCCGGGGCGGTTGGTCCCGTCCGGCGCGGTGCCGGGGGATGACCTCCGGCCCGTCCGGTGGGTTACCCAGGTCCCGCGTCCGGGGGCGATGCGGACACCCGGACCGACCGGGCAACCTGTGTGATCGCCCAGGTTCGTCATGCCGGTGGCGGGGCTGCCCAGCCCGCCAGGCGACCTGATGTCTCCTGTTGATGTTCCGGGCCGGGTGGCGTGGTTCCCGGGCCGGGCGGCCGTGTGGACGCCGGGGGCGTTCGGCCCGCCGGGGCGGCCTTCCGCGGCGCCGGTCCGGGTTCGCCGCAGGTCCGCGTTCGCCGCCGGTCCGTGGTCATGTCAGTCCACGATCGTGAGGATTTCCGCTGTCGGCCGCCGCGAGGCGGGCTCGACCGGGCGGCCTCCGGGCAGCGGGTAGCCGACAAGAAAGATCATTTGGACGTGGCCGGTGCTGCGAAGCAGCTCACGCACCCTGACCCGGATGGCGTCGATGTCCTCGGCGTGCCCGACCGGGCGGGCCGCCGCACCGTGCGCCGTGGCCGTCAGCAGTATCCGCGCGACCGCCTGGCCGGCGGCAAGCCGGTCGACGGGCCGGTCCGCGTCCGTCCCGAGCGCGACGACCGTCGGCCGCCGCAGCCCCGCGGGCGGAGTGGGCACGCCGGTGCGGCGTCCGACGGCGTCCGGGGCGGTCCCGCCGGCCGCGTCCGGGGTACCGGCCGTACCTGTTGTGGCATGCGTGCCGATCGTGATCGGTGCGCCGGTCCAGTCGGCCGCGGTGTGGCGGCCCATGGCGCCCAGCCACACGCTGTCCACGCTCAGGGCGGCCACGTCGGCGGCGCTCAGCGTGGCCAGCCAGCAGCCTTCGGCTTCGGCCGCCTTCGTGAGCGCTGCGGTGATCGTGGCCGGCACCGGGGCGGGACGCAGCGGCTGACGATCGGTGATCCGGGACCGCGTGGCCGCGATGAGCGCCCGCTCCTCGGTGTCGGGCGGGCGCGCGGTGCCGGCCCGGATGGTGGCCAGTGGCTCCCTGCCCGCGAGGTCCATGTCGAGATCGGCGTATCCGGGCCCGTCCGGCAGGAGGGTCACCGCCGGGAGCAGGTCGCGGGCTCGCAGCGCCAGGCGCGCGTGGTACAGGGCCGCGCCGCAGCTGATCAGCAGCTGCCGCCCGTCCGGGTCGATGGCGCCGAGCAGGAGGGACGGGTCCGTGAACAGTTCGAGGCGTCCGGTGCCGGCGAACCAGTGCCACGGCTGGGTGTCGTGGATCGACGGTGCCAGTGCGGCCTCGGCGACGACTTCCTCGATCTGCTCAGGGGAGGGCACTACGCCGGTTGTCGACATGATCTTCACCGTCCCTGTCTCTCGCCGTGTCTCCCGCGGTCTCCCGCGCTGTCGGGTCTTCCTCGTTTCTTCCCCTCCAGAGCCCTGCCCCTCGCTCGGGCATCCCGAGTCCTGTCCCTCGGGGAAGCTCCCTTCCTGGCTGCGCTGTGTGATCGCACTGATGCCGTCAGTGTGTTCGGGGCCTCTCCTGGGTGTTACTTCGCGTAGCTGGATGAACGCGGAAAAAATTTCCACGAAGTGCTT
Source organism: Protofrankia sp. BMG5.30 (assembly GCF_001983005.1). Lineage (NCBI taxonomy): Bacteria > Bacillati > Actinomycetota > Actinomycetes > Frankiales > Frankiaceae > Protofrankia > Protofrankia sp. BMG5.30. Next base: position 123,819 of record NZ_MOME01000022.1, read on the forward strand.
GCGATCATGAAACTCGGACGTTTCGTCGTGTATGTTTGTCCCTGCCGGCGGAAAGCCGGGAGACACCGAAGGCCGAGTTCATCGCCCAGGTGGCCCCCATCCCCGGCCCGAGCTTCCCACAGGGAGTTCGGCCGCCCCCGAGGCGAATCCCGGATAATTCGGAGACGTTTGACTCGGCGGGGCTACGTCAGTAAGTTGCAACAGTTGCTCCGAGCGGGTCGCCGAAAGGTGCCTCTCGGGTCTGCGCTTGCTCCTTGAGAACTCAACAGCGTGCCGAAAGTCAGTGCCATGAATCTCGTCCGTGTCGGGTGCTGTCGGGCCTAGTGTGGGTCTGGTGGT